>NYVR01000058.1 GCA_002684655.1 Planctomycetota bacterium
GACGCGCTGCCGAGCAGGCGCTGGCGCGCGTCGAGCAGCTCCGCGCCGCCCACCCGGAGCGCTTGGTGGCGGTGGTCACCACAGGCGAACTCAGCGTGCCCCTTCCCGCCGCGGTAGGCGTCGGCGGACGCAACCAACATTTCACGCTCGCTTGCGCGCAGTTGATCCGAGGTCAGCCGATCGCGGTGCTCAGTTGCGGCACGGACGGAGTGGACGGGAACTCATCTGCCGCCGGCGCCGTGGCCGACGGCGAGACGGGGACACGCGCCGCAGACGCGCAGCTCGACGTCGACGACCACCTGCGGAGGTTCGACGCGCACACGCTCCTCCGACGCCTCGGGTGCACGATCGAGACCGGCCCCACAGGCGTCAACGTCCGCGATCTCCGGATCCTGATCGCGCGCCCTTCTTAGTCGCCGGAGTGCCGACATTGTCGGCGATTCCGGGGATCTAGAGCCCGAGGGTGCGCCAGATCGCCCTTGGCAGCGACGGTCCGAGAAGACTCGTTTCGGGACTTCAACCTCCGTCCCGTTCAAGTCGAAAAGACTCCTACACCGGGGGGTCAGACATCAGGGAGCGAATGGGGATTTGGCAGAAGCTCGCAGCGATCACGCTGCTCGGGCTCACCGCTTGCGGGGGAGGCGGCGGCGGCGGCAACGCGAGCAGCGGCTCAGGCGGCTACGTAGCCTCCGCCTTCGGGGTCGTAGAGCTTGTCTCGCACGCGCCAGCCAACGGCGCTGTCCAGGTCCCACTCGACGTCGCAATCCAGCTCCAGTTCGACGCCAACGTCGTCGCTGAGTCCTTCGATTACCCCGACACCTGGCTACGAGAGACCTCGACGCGCGCCGACGTGCCGCTCGACGTCGAGGCGTCGGCCAACGGGCTGGTTACGGTTCGTCCGACCGCCGAGCTGGCCGCTGAGACCGAATACACGTTTCAACTCGCGGCGCTGACGACAGACGTCAGCGGGCGCATCCTCGACCGCACCGTCTCGTTCACGTTCCGAACGCTCGACGTGACGCCGCCGTCGCTGCTTAGCGTCGACGTCCCGCACAACGCGGTCGCGGTCAGCAGGAGCGCGCCCATCTCGATCGCCTTCGATGAGCCTATCGACCCGGCCAGCATCTCCGACCTGGGCATCTACCTGCGCGACGACTTCGGCGGCCGCTACGACTGCGAAGCCGAAGCCGTCGAGCAAGACGTGATCTTGACGCCAATCGCCGACCTACCCGGTGACACCGAAATCATCATCGTCGTGACCGAGCTGCTCAGCGACCGCGCAGGCAACCGACTGCAGTCGCCGTTCCAGTCTGCGTTCACGACGGCCATCGACCAGGCAGGGCCCAGCGCCACGGGATGCTGGCCCGCGATGAACCAAAGAGACGTGTCACCCCTCGTCCAACCGACCTTCGACTTCAACGAGTCGATGGACCCCGCCACCATCGCGCCGACCTCGCTGCTTTTCCTTGACGAAGCGGGGAACGCCGTCCCCTTCGCTGTCGAAGCGACCCCGGACCAGCGGACGCTGCGGATCCTGCCGCTGGCGCCCCTGCTGCCGAGCCGCAACTACACGGTAGCCTTTACGCTCGGCGGCTCCGCCGCCACCGACGTCAGCGGCAACAGGCTCGTCAACTCCGAGGCAATGGCGTTCACGACGGGGATGGACCAGTCAGCGCCGCAGATGGTCTCCAGTTCACCGTCCAACGGGCAGGGGCGCGTCCCTGGGACGCTGGTCGCAGAGCTCACTTTCGACGAGCCGCTCGACCCTGTCTGGATCAACGGCGACACCGTCCAGCTCGTCGCTGGCGACCAAGAGTGGGAAACAGTCGTTGAGCTCGTCGGCGACCGCACGCTCCGCGCGACGCCGGTGCTGCGGCTTCCGGTCGACACCCAGTGCAGCCTCCAAGCGCGCGGGGGCCAGGACGGCGTGCGAGACCTCGCCGGCAACGTCGCCGCGGACGTCAAGCTGACGTTCACCACTTCGAACGACAGCGAAACTCCAGAAGCGCTGCTGCTGCCGCCCGACACCGCGAGCGGCGTCGCCGTCAGCTCCAAGATGAGCGTCACCTTCGACGCGCCGATGGACCCAGCGACGCTCAACAGCGCGACCGTGCTGTTCACACACGACGACGGCACACCACTCACGGGCACATTCTCGGTGTCCGGCGGCGACCGCGTCGTCACCTTCACGCCCGGGGCTGCGCTCGCTAGCGACAGCTACTACCGGGTTCGCGTCATCGGCGGCAGCGCCGGGCCACGACGAAAGAGCGGCAACTGGTTCGACGCAGACCGAGAGTCACGGTTTCGCACCAGCTCGTTTACAGACGTAATCCCGCCTACGGTCAGCGCCACCATCAACGACCTCTCGGCAAATCGCCGCGACGGCATCGTGCTCCCGCCATTCGGATGGACCGTCGAGATTGACGCCGCGGACGCACAGGGCCAGTGGCCTGACGTCGGCTCCGTCGAGGTGCAGTTCAGCGGCGGCGCAGGCCCCAGCTCGGACGCGCTGATCGCAGCTGCAGAGATCGCCTATGGCACCGTTCGTTTCGAGGTCCCGGAGTCGGTCGCGCTCGCGGCCGGCGCTTGGACGATGACCGTTCGAGCCAGAGACCTCAGCGGAAACACCGGTCACTCAGACCCGATCGAGTTTGAGGTCGACGCGAAGTCTGGAGGCGCGATGCCTTTCGAGCGCACCCAGGTCGTTTGGGTGCGGACCGACTTGGACCGCGACGGCAACGGCCACCGCGACTTCACGGACGACATGCTGCGGCTAGGTTTCGCCGCCGAAGGTGACCCGAACGGCACCAACGAGTGGCTCGAACGGCTGCTCCTCGACGGCATCCTGGCGAAGGTAAACCGGCTATACGAGCGCAGCGCGCGCGGCGAGCCCGTGGACGCCGGCTCCGTACCGATCCGTTTCACCACGTATGCGCCGATCGCGCTCCCCCACATGCAGATGGCGCTCGGGGGCATGGACCCCGAAGGCGACGGGCGCCGTGAAATCGGCGACGCCAGCACAGGGGTCCTCGGACGAGCTTTCTACGACTACCGCAACCGCAACGTCGCGGAACGGAACACGAGCAATTCGCCAGGCACGGGCGTCTTCCCGGCAGAAATGTTCCTGTATCAGGCGCGCATCCACCTGCAGGTCTACCCGTCATTCCAGACGGTCTTCGCGAGCAAGTTCCTGCCGATCTGCCCTGGCTTAGGCGGCACACCAGCGGGGGCAGACCCGCTCGATGCAGTCACCCTCCAGCCAAACTTCGACTACGAGAACGCCACCAGCTCACAGCGAGCCCGGTGGAACACCGTCATGACAGCGATGGACGACTGGGCGTCCGTCATCGGCGTCATCCTCGCGCACGAGGTCGGCCACTCCGTCGGCTTGGTCGCGCCAGGCGACATGCCGACCGGGCTGTTCGGCGACGCTTCGCTGCATAACACCTTCGCCGGAGCTGCTGAGGTAATGGCGCCCTCGGTCGGCTATGAGGCGATGGCCACCATGGACTACGGGTTCCGAGACGTCGACCTCGCCTACCTGCGACAAAGGATCCTGCTGCGATGAAAACCACGAAACTCTTCACGACAGCGCTCGCTGCCGGGCTGACGCAGCTCGCCCCCTCACAGGACCAGGCAACGACGATCTGGACCCTAGCCCAACGCGCCGACGTCATCGTCCAGGTCGAGGTGACTGCGTCGGTCGCGCCGAGCCCGGCCTGGGTGCAGCGCAGCTTCCAGTCCATGCAGACGTTGAAGGGCACCGTCGCGGCGACGTTCACGCTGACGGAGCCTGCGGGCCGTTGCTGCGGCCGCAGCCTCTTCTCGCTGCAGACCGGCGACGCGTGCCTGCTCTTTCTGCGTCGCCTGGGCCCGACCCTGCACACCCTAGGCGGCAGCCGCGGCGTACTACCCGCGCGCGCGGAGCTGAGCGCCCACGTCCGCGAATTGCTGCAAGCACCTTCGACCAACGCGCTCGGGCGCCTGCTCGCGCGGCGCCTCGACAACGCAGACAAGCGGATCGCTCACGACGCCGCAATGACGTTGGCGACGCTGCCCAACCTGTCGCTGACCTCCTCAGAGCGCGGCGCCGTCACGGCCGCTCTCGCGACATCTGTGAACCGCGGCACGACCAAGTCCGCGGCGCTGGTCGACATCGCCGTGCGCCTCGGCGACGCGGCCGCCGTCGACGCGATGCTGCCCATCTACATCAACGCACGCCGAAACGACCAAGCGGCGCTGCTGCGGAGGGCGCTGAAACGCTGTCCGCCGGGGCTCGTCGCAGAACGCATGCCGCTCTACGCAGGCGCGACGCCGCGCAACCACACGCGCGCAGCGACGCTCTTGACCGAACTGCCGCCCGAACACGGCCACGCTGCGATGACCGACCTCCTGAGTCGCCCTGTCCGACCCGAGGTCAAGATGCAGCTGTGCGAAGGACTGCTGGCTGCGGGCGTCTCTCGCGCGTCCCTGAGCCCGATGGTCCCGAAGGTCGTGCTCGACATGGCCGTGGCGCGGCAACGGAAGCGCCCCACGCTCCGTAACATCGACCCCCGGCGTTGAGCGCCGGGCTGCGACTTTTTGTCATCAGGGTCGCAGAACAACCCCGCAGCGAGCGGAGCGCAGGCCCTTGTTCAAGAACCCGCGCCCGGGCGCCCGCAGCACTTCTTGTATTTTTTGCCGCTGCCGCAGGGGCAGGGCGCGTTCGGGCTGACCTTCTTGTCGAGTCGCTTGAACGGCCTCGGCTTTACCTCGACGCCGTCGACAAAATACCAAGTTTCGTCCTCTTTGCGGAAGGACGCGATCTCATGGTGCGCGATCTCCTCGCCCGCCATCGTGTAGTAAGCCTTGAAGTCTACGAGGCCCTCGTCGTCGTCTTCTCCGCCCTGTTGGACCTCGAGCACCTCCATGCGATGCCACTCGGCGCGCTTGGACCACTCTTCGGTAGCCTTGCGGTCAACGAACTGACGCCCGTCGGGCGATTGGCTGTCGATGATCCAGTCGACGTTGCCGGTCGCATACGCCGTGTAGCGCGACCGCATCAACTGCTCCGCCGTTGTCGCCTTCTGCGCGCGCGTAAGGATGGGCTCGCAGCACTCTGCGAGGTCCTTACCGTTGCTGCACGGACACTTCATCCCTACACGCTATCCAATCACGCGCAGCCGCTCAACGCGGGCTCCGAATCAGACCCCAACAAGATCCGCGACGAGCTCCAAGGTCTTGCTGGTCGCGCCCTGGTTCTGCTCGATCACACGCAGCGCCCGCTCGCCGTAAGCGGCGCACAGCGCAGGGTCCTCAAGCAACCGCCCAAGCTCATCGACGAACCGAGCAGGGTCAGACACCTGGACTACAGCCTCGGCCTCGAGCAACAACTCGACGTCCCGGCGGAAGTTATCGGTGTGCGGGCCGAAGATCACAGCGCGCCCCTGCGCGGCAGGCTCGAGCATGTTCTGACCGCCGTGCGGGATCAGACTGCCGCCGACGAAGGCGACGTCGCAAGCGGCGTAAAATCGCTGCAGCTGACCGATGGTGTCGACCACGACGACATCTCCCGCGCCCAGCGACTGCAGCGCGCCGGCCGCCTCGCTCCACAGCACGGCGTTGAACCCGCACTGAGCGACGACGTCGCAGACAGCTCCGGCGCGCTCGGGGTGCCGCGGCACCAGCACTAACCGCACCGCGCAGCGGCCAACTCGCGCGACCTCCTTGACGGCGCTCAATACGGTCTTTTCTTCGTCGTCGTGGGTCGACCCAGCGACCAAAACGCGCTCGTCGCCAGCGCGCAGCCACGGGCGCAGCTGCTGGGCCGCGTCGGCGTGATGACCCATGACCACGCTGTCGTACTTCATATTCCCCGTGACGAAGATCCTGCCCGGGTCGACGCCGAGGTCGAGGAGGCGCTGCTTATACACCTGGTCTTGCACGCAGTATCGGCTGATCAGATCTAGCTGCGGCAACAGCCCGCGAGCTAAGCGGTAACCCCTGAACGTCCTCGCGCTAATTCGACCGTTGATGACCGCGACCGGGATCTGCCGCTTCCTCGCAGACTGGAGGAAGTTGGGCCAAATCTCGAGCTCCATAAGCAGAACGCAGCGCGGCTGCAGACGCGCGAGCGCTCGCCCCGGGAAGTAGCCGAGATCCAACGGATAGGTGACCACGGGGAGATCTGGATATTCCAGCTTCGCGACCACCCGCCCGTTGGGCGTGGTCGTAGAGATCACGAGGTCGACGTCCGGGCGCAGCTCGCGCAGCTCCGCCACGAAGTCGCTGGCCGCCTTCACTTCACCGACAGAGACGCCGTGGATCCATACGAGCGGTCGCGACGTGTCTCGCCGCCGCGGCACCCGCCCCATCCGCTCGCGCATGCTGACGCGCTGCCCCTTCGGCGCGAACATCAATCGCCACAACGCGACCGGGCTGTAGACGAGGAACGCCAGCGCGAAGAGCGGCTGGTAGATCCCCATCGTCAACCAGCCACGCAGACCACCGCGAGGGAGCGGGATCTTCTCGCCACCCGCGGTGGCGTCGTTGCCGCGCGCGGGTTCGTTCATCTCAGTCGAAGGCAGGCGCGCAGCACTTCTTATATTTCAGGCCGGAGCCACAGGGACACGGGTCATTGCGCCCCGGCTTGGGGACGCCTGGCGGCCTGCCCTTCGGAGCCGCGGCAGGTGACGGCGGCGGCGCTGGATGGAGCGGCGGCGCGGCGGCCGGAGCCGCAGCGGCTGGCGGCGTCTCTGCAGCAGGAGCCTCGGCGGTAGCAGGCGGCGCGTCGCCCGCAGGCGCCTCGGCCGGCGCGAGCGCGAGGCCTTGCGGCGTCGCACGCAGCTGGAACTGCTCACCAGCCTGCATACGGTCGAGGATCTCCTGTGGCACCTTCCCAGCGGCAATCAGCGACTCAAACAACGCTTGCAGCTCTTCGGGGGTCTGCGGCACCTGCGGCGCTTGCTGCTGACGCTGCGGCTGGATCTTGCCAGTGACGAGGTCGCGGATCGTGTCGGTGGCCTCGCGCTTGTAGATGAAGCCGCAGATGTGGTCTGCGATCTCCGTCTTCAGCGCCTGGAACTTCTCAAAGCCTTCCTTCTTGTATTCGTTCTTTGGGTCGACTTGCGCGTAGCTGCGCAGGCTGACGCCCTGCTTGAGGATCTCCATCGCGTAGAGGTGATCCTTCCACTTGTTGTCGATCGTCTCCAAGATCAGGAACCGCTGCACGTCCTCCCAGGACTCGCCGTAGACCTCCCCGCGCGCGTCGTGCAACGCCTCGACGCGTGACATAACCCAGGAGAAGATCTCCTCTCTCGGCGCCTGTTCGAGCCCGCCGAGGTCGAGCTCTTCGTCGCAGCGGTGCAGCAACCAAGCGCGGATCTCTTCGTAGTCCACGGGCTTGTCCTTGTCCGCCGAGTATCGCTCCACGACCGGCTCAAGCACCTCCTCGAACATGCCCAGCGCTTTATCGCGCAGCCCCTCGTATTCGAGGGCCTCTTGACGCTGCGCGTAGATGAACTTGCGCTGCTTGTCCATCACCTCGTCGTATTCGATGAGGTGCTTACGGACGTCGAAGTTGCGCGCCTCGACCTTCTTCTGCGCCTTGGCGAGGCCGCGCGTGACCATCGGGCTGTCGATGACCTCGCCCTCCTTGAGGCCCATCTTCTCCATCATCGAACGCACCCAATCGCGAGCGAAGATGCGCATCAAGTCGTCGTCGAAAGACAGGAAGAACTTCGTCTGGCCGGGATCACCCTGTCGCGCGCAGCGACCGCGCAGCTGGTTGTCGATCCGGCGGGCCTCGTGCCGCTCCGTGCCGATGACGTAGAGGCCGCCGAGGTTCAAGATCTCCTTTTGTTCGGCTGCGCAGCGCTCTTTTAGGTCCTCGCGTAGCGCCATCGCCTCAGCGGAGTCCGCCGCAAAACTCTGCGCGCGGCACTCGTCCTCCCATAACGCCTCAGGCTTACCGCCGAGCACGATGTCTGTACCGCGGCCAGCCATGTTCGTCGCGACCGTGACGGCGCTCTTGCGGCCGGCCTGGGTGACGATCTCAGCTTCACGCTCGTGGTTCTTGGCGTTGAGGACCTTGTGCGGGATGTTCGCCGTGGTCAACGCGTCGGACAGCTTCTCGGACTTCGCGATCGAGGTCGTGCCGAGCAGCACAGGGCGACCCTTGCGGTGCTCACTCTTGATCTCGTCGGCGATGGCCTTGAGCTTCGACGCCTCGTCCAGATAGACCTGGTCGTTGATGTCGTTTCGTTGGTTGGGCTGGTTGGTCGGGATTTGGACGACGTCGAGGTCGTAGATGCGGGAGAACTCCGCCGCCTCAGTCATGGCCGTCCCCGTCATCCCGGCGAGTTTCTTGAACAAGCGGAAGTAGTTCTGCAGCGTGATCGTCGCCAGCGTCCGGTTCTCCTCACGCGGCGGCAGCCCCTCCTTGGCCTCGACGCACTGGTGCAAGCCGTCGCTCCACCTACGCCCGGGCATCAATCGACCGGTGAACTCGTCGACAATCACCACGTCCGGCGGCTGCGGTCGCCCGTCTTCGCCCTTGGCCTCGACGACGACATAGTTCTTGTCTTTCTCGTAGATGTGATGCGCCCGCAAGGCGGTCTCGAGCAGGTGCGGCCACTCCATGTGCGCGGGGTCGCTGTAGAAGCTATCAACCCCTACGAGCTTCTCGGCGCGCTCGATGCCGGCCTCGTTGAGCACACACTGCTGCTCCTTGAGCTTGACCTCAAAGTGCTCGTCGACCTTGAGCTGGCGGGCGATGCGGTCCGCCATGACGAAGCGGTCCGTCGTGCCCTCACCTTCGCCCGAGATGATCAGCGGGGTCCGCGCTTCGTCGATCAGGATCGAGTCGACCTCGTCGATGATCGCGAAGTTCTTCCGCTTCTGCACCTGCTCCTCGGCCTTCCACTTCATGTTGTCGCGGAGGTAATCGAAGCCGAACTCATTGTTCGTGCCGTAGGTGATGTCGCACTCGTAAGCGGGCTGGCGCAGCTGCGGAGGCGTAGAGCCCTGGATCGCGCCGACGGTGAGCCCGAGATATTCGAACACCGGCGCCATCCAGTCGCGGTCGCGCTTCGCTAGGTAGTCATTGACCGTCACGATGTAGACGCCTTCGCCGCTCAGCGCGTTCAGCGCCGCGGGCAGCGTCGCTACGAGGGTCTTACCCTCGCCCGTTGACATCTCGGAGATCTTGCCCTGGTGCAGCACGGCGCCGCCGATCAGTTGCACGTCGAAGTGTCGCATCGACATCGTGCGAGAGGCCGCCTCCCTGGTCAGCGCGAACATCTTCGGCATGCAGTCGTCGAGCGTCGCCTCGCCCGCCTGGACGGACCGCCGCATCTCTGCGACCTCGGCCTGGACCTGCTCCGCGCTGAGGCCGCCGGCCCAATCACCGAGCTCGTTGACCTGCGTGACGACGGCCTGGTACTGCTGAAGCGCGCGCTTGTTGGCGGAGCCAAAGACACCCTGCAGCGCTTTACCGATGCGCGCGGGGATGGAACCTAAATCAAAACTCATGACGGACAGTAAAGAGGTGTTCTGGGAGGAGCCCTGTGGTGGGCTAACACCAGAGGGGGTCGCGCGCGACGGCGCGGGCACACGTCGCGGGCGCCGCGACAGCAGAGACGAACGAAGAACGCAGCGTCAGCTGCGAGCGCTCGCCGGGGCCCGCGGCGGCGGCAGGCCCCAACTGTCGACGCGCGCCTGTCTCGGCGCGACGCGAGGAGGTTCAACCTCGAAGCACACGGCCACGAACCGCGCGCGCTCCTCGCGCTCGATCTTGCGGAAGGCGCCTCGCGCCGGCGCGACCTCAGAAGAGGCGACCTGCTGCTCGACCGCGGCTTGCGGGGACGCGTCAGGCCACCCGCTCGTCGCTAGCAACAGCACGAGCAACACCGCAGAGGCGAAGCCGGTCACCCGAGAGGGTGCGGTTTGGCCGTCGACGTTCATTCGCCGCGCCTCAGGGTTGCTGGATCCTTGTCGAGCACGCGCTTCATCATCGCGTTCAGGAGCCCTTCCGTAAACGGCTTGCTCAAGAAGCCGTCCGCTCGCTGGACATCGGCCAGGGACATTTGGGCCGAGCTGTTGAGCAAGACGCGCAAGTGACGGGTCTGGGGGTCACGGCGGAGCTGCTCGATGACCTCGAGGCCGTCCAGTTCGGGCAACTCGTAGTCCAACAGCAGCAGATCTGGCTGAAGCGCCCGCGCCGCGGCGAGCGCCTTGGCGCCGTCATCGACGATACAGGTTCGGAATCCGGCCCGCTGGATCAGCTTCTCGACCGCGGTCGCGAGGTGCTCCTCGTCGTCGACGATGAGGACGAGGCCGCGATACGGCGTGCCGTCGACTCGCCGCTCCTCGATGATCTGGCGCCGCACCACCGCCGCCGTGTCCAAGCCAGCCCGCTCGAACTGTTCTTCGATGCGCTGCTTGAGGTCGCTGTTGAAGGTGCGCACCGCCTGCCACTGGTCGTGGTCTGGGAAGTCGGCGCCGATGTCCATCTGGTCGTGCGTGTCGACCGCGAAGAAGAACTCGCCCTCGACGAGGTGCTCCTGCAAGAGCAACTTCATGAACGGATAGTTGCGGTTGCCGAGGCGCATGCTGAAGCGCTGGCAGGCGTGCCCGGCGACCGGCTGGGATGGTTCACGGGAGAAGCGACCGAGCGGTCCGGGCTCGCCGTCCGCGACGGCCGCGCGCGTCGGCCTCGTCGCGCCGTATGCCAGGTCTTGGTAGATCGACACCGCACGCTCGACGATCTCGTCGGTCAGCGCTGCGAGCTTCACCGGGCCTCCTCGGGGACGACGAGGGCGTGGACCACGACGCAGGGCCAAGGTTCGACCTGCGTCGGTTTGTCGCGATCCAGCTTGTCGGGTCGGTTCAGGAGCACGGTTACAGACCTGCCGGCGCGTCGCTCACGCCGACCACGCCATCAGGATACCGGCTTCTGCTTGGGAGCGCGATCATCGCGCCACAACAGCACGAACAAGCCGATCGCGCCGACAGTGATGCACGAGTCCGCGACGTTGAACGCGGGGAAATCCCACGTCCACGGCCACGTCCCAGAGAAGTGGAGGAAGTCTCGCACAGAGCGGTCGGCTCGGACGAAGTTGTCGTACAGGTTGCCGATGGCGCCTGCGAAGACCAAGCTCAGCACCACCTGCTGGAAGCGCGCCGCGCGCGCCGTGCTCCGCACGAACCAAAGCATGCCGACCAGAGCGCAGCAGCGCAGGATCATCAGGATGACGGTGCCGTTCTGGAACAGCCCCCAGATCGTGCCCGTGTTCCCCCACGTCACCAACTCAAACCGCAACGCCCCATCGAAGACGAGGTGCTGGCGATACGGCTCCGGGACCAACGGGTAGCTCGCGGCCATGAAGCCGAAGACCGCCGACTTGCTCCAGAGATCGAGCGCGACCAAGAGGGGCCACGGGATCCAAAACAAGAGCTTGCCGCGGAACAGCTGCGGCGCTGGGGTCAACTGGGCGCCGTTCGAGAGCTCGCTCACGCAGTCTCGCGGTTGCGTTCTTCGGACTCTTGATGCCTGACGCAGTATCGGGCCCAAGGCAGGTACTCGAGGCGCGCCTTGGGGATCCACGCTTCCGCCTTCTTGCTGGCTTTCTTCTTGCCGCCCCGCGCGGTCTTGGTCGCCTTTGCTTTGGCTTCTTCGATCTCTTCGATGCACAGGGGGCAGGCGCCGAACGGCCAGTCACCTTGACCGTCGCATCGGTCTAGCGCCTCTTCGATCAGCTTGATCGTCTCTTCCTCGTTTTCGATGAGGCTGAGCATGAACCCTTGGTCGTAGTTGTCCGTTCCCTGGTCCGCGAGATGGTCGACCGAGGCGTCCTGATCCGAAGCTCGCAGGGCTTCATCCCGCATCGATCCCACGTCGCCCTTCAGGGACGCGAGCTGGCGCTTCAGGATGTCTTCGTACTTTTTCAGCTCGGTCTTGTTCGGCTTCGGCATGTTCTTAGGCCGCTTTTGTGGCAACCAATCGGGCTCTGGCTCGGCAATCGAACCCCGGGACGACCCCAGGGGAAGGGGCGCGGACCATACGGAGGGCCACCCAGAGGGTCAAGGCGGCCTGCGCCCCGCGGGCATTCTTCTCTTCCACACCCGGCCCTGCGCCAGGATGATCAAGGCTTGCAAGGTGATGCGGCCAATCCAGGTAGGTCCACGGCCCGGCCACGGGCTGCGGTGGCCGACTTCCTCGTGCACCTGGGGGCAGAACTGCAGGTTTCTCGGAACACCGTGGCCGCATACCGCAGCGATCTGGAGCGCCTGCTCGCCGAGGCGGACGCGCTCCCCACCCGCGAACAGATCGACCGCCACCTGACGGGCATGCTGAGGACCCACGCGCCCGCCTCCGTGGCCCGCGCCGCCGCTGCGATTCGCGGCTTTTTTCGGTTCCTTCACGCCGAGGGGCTAGCCGAGGAGGACGTGACCGAAGGGCTGCTCGGCGCCAAGTTAGAGCAAAAGCTCCCCAAAGCGCTGAGCAGACGGCACGTAGAAGCCATGATGCGGCGGCAGCCAACAGGCGACCTCGGCGTGCGCGACCACGCGATCCTGCACGTGCTCTACGCGACGGGGTGCCGCGTAAGCGAGGTGACCGGGCTGCGCACAACCAGCGTCATCGAAGAACACCGGATGCTGCGCGCCTACGGTAAGGGCAACAAGGAGCGACTCGTCCCGATCGCGGACGCAGCCTTAGCACGACTCCGGATCTACCTGCAGGAGGTCCGCCCGAAGCTCCGTCGCCGCGCGATCTGCGACCCTGGCGACGTCCTGTTCCTCTCTCGCACCGGGCGCCCGCTCGACCGCGTCCGCGTCTATCAAGTCGTCAAGGCCGCGGCGGCGGCGTCAGGCGTGGACGCAGCCTGTTCACCGCACGCTCTGCGCCACTCGTTCGCGACGCACCTCGTGGCTGGCGGCGCAGACTTACGGAGCGTGCAAGAGATGCTCGGACACGCCTCGCTGCAGACCACCCAGGTCTACACTCACGTCGATCACGAGCGGCTCCGCGAAGTGCACACGCGCCTCCACCCGCGCGGCTGACCGGCGTAGACGGACACGCCGCTACAGCGGCGCGCGGCGACGCATCACGTAGAGCGACCCGTCTCCCGCCGCCTTCGGCGACGGCCAAAGCGCGAGCACGACCAGCTCAAACGCGGCCGACCCCATGCTGTCACGCTCATCGGGCAACAGGACGAACAGCGCGTGCTCCTCCTGGAGCTGCTCGCGGCGACCGGCTTCGTCGACCGCCAACGCGCGGACCTCGACGCCTGCGTGCGTGTCCTCACCGGGCTGACGCCAGTGGTTCGGTCGCAGATAGGTCCTGAGCACGTCGACCCCTCTGCCTGCCACGACTACGAGGTCCTCGCCCGGCTTGCGCATCGCAGCTACGGCAGCGCGCGCGTCGCGCCACGCCGAACGGTCGCCCTCGTAGACCGTGAAGTAGAGGAACGACGCTGCCAGCAGCTCGCCGACCAACATCAGCATCGGCGCAGCGCCCACCATCCTGCCAACCGTCGCCGAGATCTGGAGGCGGCCCGCAGCGGCGCGCGCAAACTGCACGCAAGCCCACGAAGCGCAGGCGACGACGAACGGCGCCGTGATCGCGCGCGCGGCCGCGATGACCGACGGATCCGACCACCACCACAGCCCGGCCGCGGCGAGCGGCAGCAGCAGCGCCGCCGCCACATATCGAGCGTGGGGGAGACCGCCTCGCAGCGCGAGGCCGGCCAGCAGCGCGGCCGTCCAGGCGGGTCCGTAGCCGAGCCCCAAGATCGCCGGCGCGGCCAACGGGACGAGCGATAGCACCCACCCCGCGCCGACCTGGTCCCACCACTTTGGCGCCCGCCCGATGAGCGCGACGCCGCCCGCCGCGAACCAGCCCAACGGGTGACAGAGGCCTGCAATCACCACCGCCGCTGCAGCCCACAGCCGCCACCCGCGCGTGGAGAATACGCCCGCGAACAGCGTCGCGGCCACTGCGAACACGGCCGGATCCGCGGTCTGGCTCGAGGTGACACAGGCTGGATGAACCGCGACCGCTAGCGCAGCCAGCACGCCTGCTGCGCGGCCGAGCAACGGCCGCGCCCAGAGCGCGACCAGCGGCGTCACCAAGCAGCCTGCGAACGCGAACGGTAGACGGAGCCACCCCTCGGTCATACCTGGCAGCACGCCGCGCTCTAAAAGCTCTCGCAGCAGCAAGAACACCAGCGGGAAAGCGGCTTCCTGGCTCGAGGCAAAGCTTGCCTCATGACCAGAGAGCGGCGCGGTGAGCGCCCGCCAGGTGACGGCTTCATGGGGACCGTAGGACCACTGCTCAATGAACAGCAGCCGCAGCGCCGCGGCTAGTAGGGAGATCGCGCCTAAGGCGACGAGGTCGACGCTCCGCCAGCGCTCCCTCGACGCGGCGCCGTGGCCGCTCGTCGTGCTGGTCGCGCTTGTTTCTTCACCCATCGCCGCACCGAACCATACGCGCAGACCAGCGACCGGCAACGCCCCGGCGTAATCCAGGTTGCAGCAAGCGTCCAGCTACTGCATCGTGAGCTACGAATGGTGGACGATTCTGGGGACCTCGACCGCCCGCGGGCGCCGACCCGCCGAGAACACGTGCAAGCGCTGCTGCTGGCGCTCGCATGCGCTGTGTTGTTCCTGCGCGACGGGCTGCTCCCTGGCAGGGCGCTCGTCCCCCACCCGCCGGAGCTGTTCGACGTCGTCATGGAGCAGGCGCGAGCCGACGGCACGCTCGATCTGCAGGACGCTTTCCGCGGCAACGTCGGGATGACCGACAAGTATTTGCAGTCCCTGTGCTGGGACCGCGTCATCCAGGACCGACTCCGCGCCGGTGAGTTGCCGCGCTGGACCCGCGACATCGGCGGCGGGGCGCCGTTCGTGCCGCAGATGGCGCAGCCGTTCCAGCCGATCAACCTGCTGCTGTTGCTGATACCCAGCGCCGAGTGGTACGGGTGGTGGTATTTGACGCACCTCGTCCTGTTCGGATGGTTTGCCTACGCGTTCGTGCGGCGCATCGGCTGCCTCCACGGCGCGGGACTCTTGGCGCTAGTCGCCGCGACCCTCGGCATGTGGACCCAGTGCAAGCTGCACCACAACGTCATCCTCACCGCCGCCCTATCCCTCTGGCCGATGTTGAGCGCGACGCACGAGCTGATCGCGCGCGGCGCGCGCGACCGCGGACGGCGCGCCGCTGTTGGCTGGCTGGCGCTGTGGACTGGATTGTCTTGGTCGACCGGCTTCGTGGTCATCGCCTTGCAGGCCACCTATCTCGCCGGCGCGTTCGCGCTGTTCTGCGCGGCCCGCGCGCCGCGCGGCGAGCGCCTCCGCAGGCTCGCGCCCTTCGCTGTCGGCCTCGCGCTCGGCGGGGCCCTCTCGCTAGCGAATATGCTGCCGGTGCTGACGGCGGCGACCGAGTCCGCCCGCCAGGGTCAGTTCGACGCGGATCGACTGGCCGCGCTGTCCCTGGAGCACACCCAGCTGCTCGCGGCGATCTGGCCGGACCTGCTGTGTTGGCCGGCGGACCGCTTCTACGAAGACGCCGCGGGCGGATATTTCACGCGAATGCCGCTGAGCCAGCTGCTGCTGCTTGAGCGGCCGCTGCGCGAAGACGGCACGGCGTTCCAAAACTGGGTCGAGACGTCTTTCTCCATCGGTCTGCTGCCGCTGACAGCCGCGATCTGCGCGTTGTTCGCGCGCCGCAACCTGTCGACCGCGTGGTTCTTCGCGCTGTTCGCGGCCGCTGCCTTCTGTATGGCGACCGCCACCGAGCCGCTGTTTTCGCTGGCCAAGTTGCTGCCAGGGATCACGGCCGGCGACCTCCGCCGCCTGCTGTTCCTGGTCGCCATGCCCATGGTGGTCCTGAGCGGGCTAGGCGCCGACGCGTGGCTTCGACGAGAGCGCCTGGTTCCGGCGAAGATGGCGCTCGGCGCGGTCGCCGCGGCATCGTCGTGCGCGCTGCTCTGGTTGCTGTCGCGCGGTAATGGCGAACCGTTCCTGAGAGGTCTCGCGGAGCTGTTCGTGCTCGACGCGGACAACCCCAGCGTCATCCAAGCGGGCGGCGACGCCGAGCTCGTCGCGAGCAGCGTCCGCGCCGAGCTCGCGCCGCGCGAGCTGCCAAACAATCACCGCGCGCTGTGCATAACGTTCGGCGCCTCACTCGCGGCGGCGCTCGTCGGTCTGCTGGCGCTCTGGCGAGTCCGCGCCACGAGCCTCTTGGTCCTGCTGGCGACGACCGTGACCGAACTGCTCGTCCTCGGGGTCGGCCCCGTACAGACCATCGCCGCCGACCGCCTCCACGAGGTGCCGCGGGTGCTCGAGCCGATCGCAGCAGAACACGACGAAGGTATGCCGCGGCCGCGCCTGCAGCGCCTAGTTCCTCCCGGCGCGCGGCCGAGCGCAGGGCTGCCTGGCAACCTGCCCGGCTTCCTCGGCTTCGCCGACGCCAACGCCTACAACCCGCTGCCGCCGGCGCGCTTCGAAGAATATTTCAACAACATCGAGGCAGGCGTCAGCCACGCCGGCGCCGGCGTCGGCGCCTTCCGCGACGCCGCCTCGCTGACGCACCCGCTCTGCGACCTCTACGGCGTGCGCTACGTCGTCTCGCGGGTCGCCCCAGCAAATGTACGGATCGCGGCGATCACAGCGAGCCTCGCAAAGCTACGGGGGCCGGGCCTGGGCGCGGCGTTGGCTTGCTTTGCAGAGGCGAGCGCCGCGGCCGCGATCGTCGACCGCACGCCGGCTGATACCGGCGCCTACCACCTGCTAGAGCGGCTGACCGCGATGCCGCGCGCGACGTTCGTGCGCGGCGTCGACGTCGTCACCGACCCAACCGCGAGGCTGGCGGCGCTGGCATCCCGCGACCGCGACGTCCGCGCGCGCGTGATGCTGGAGGACCCGAGCGCTCCGACCCCACGTCCGGCGGAGCGCGCCGACGCCGAGGTCAAGGTCACGCTCCACGACGACGAGCGCGTCGAGCTGCTAGTGCGAACCAGCCACGACGGCTACGTGCGCTTGGCCGACCCATACGACGCTGGCTGGCGCGTGGCGGTCGACGGCGCCAACGCGCCGCTCTACGTCGCCGACCACTACCTGCGGGCGGTCTACGTCGAGGCGGGCGAGCACCGGTTGGTCTTCACCTACGACGGCGCGCGCGTGGTCTGGCCGCTGCGCCTGTCACTCGTCGCGCTGCTCGCGGTCTTTGCCGCGCTGTGGACCGGCAGGAGGTCGCGATGAACCGCTCGAGTTGGGTCGCCGCCGCTGCGCTGGCGCTGTTGCCGCTGCTCTGGCTCGCGCCGTGCACGTTCGGCGAGCGCTACTTCGTCCCCTACGACGTCAACCAGTTCCCCCCCGTCGCCACGACCGCGACCGACGCCGACCTTGAGCTGGCGCGCGC
>NYVR01000059.1 GCA_002684655.1 Planctomycetota bacterium
CCGGATCGCGCCCTCGAGCGTCGCGGCGCGGAGCGCCCTGGCGGCCGCCAACCTGGCGGAGGCTAAGTTGATCGAAGACTCGATCGCGGCCGGTGACGACAGCACCGCGGACATGGGATCCGTGGCCGCGGAGCTCAAGATCGCGGCGATCGCATCAGGCGTGGACTCGATGCGCACGGCGCTCGCCACCGGCGTCGTCGAGAGCATGCCGGAGCTCGCCGTTGGCGCGATCGACAGCATGGCCGAGACGGAGGTCATCGACGACATCCAGCGCAGCTCGCTCCTGGAAGCGCTTAAGAGCACGGATAAGCGCGTGCGCTACGCGGCCGCTGAGGCGTTGGTGCGGGCCAGCAGCGGCGCCGACGTCCCGAGCTTGTCGGGTGTCGTCGCTGCGCTCGGCGAAGCCGTCACCGAGGAGCGCGTCAACGTAATCCACGTCATCGCGCCCGCGAGCGTCAAGGGTGAGGTCGCCGTCGCCAACGGCACGCGCGGCAGCGTCTACACAACCGACGTCTCGGCGCTGGACGCGATCAACTCCTTGCTCTCCAACCCGAGCACCGACGTGGTGGTCATCAACGAGATCTTGCCCGACCAACTCCCGGAGGACGTCATCGGCGTCCTGCGCAAGGACGGTCGCTTCGGCAGCACGAAGATCGTCATCATCACGAAGGATGAAGACGCGGTGAGCGACCGCTTCGGGGACGAGGTCGGATACATCCCGGCGCCGCTCTCGGCCGAGAACCTGCAAGCCGCAGTGGCCGCAGCGCTGGAGGGCGTCGAGGACGAGGAAGGAGGCATCAGAGAGGGCTACGCCAACCGCTCCAGCCAGGCGTTGCTCAGCCTCGCTGTTCGCGGCGCGAACATCTCGGGCGCCGTGGACAACCTCGCCCTACAGCTCAACCGCGGCGACGATGTGTCGGTGCCATCGGCGCACGCTGTCGGTCTCGCCGGCGGTGAGAGCCACCTGACCGCGCTCATGGGCGCCCTCGCCAGCGGCAGCGAAGACCTTAAGAAGGCTTCGGCACACGCGATCGGCGGGATCCTGGGCCGTATGTCCACGTGTCCGGATGGCGCGGCGATGGGGTTGATGACGGCGATGGACGCGGCGACGGACGTCGACCTGCGTCTGGCGCTCGCCACGGCCCTTGGCAAGGCGAAGATCAGCGCCGAGAGGAAGCTCGAGCTGCTCGAGAAGCTCGCTCGGATCGCCGGCAGCGACGGCTGACGCGGCGCAGCTGCTGCATCGGCGAGCAGCGGCTGGTGTGAGACATCGCCACGGCGCGACGGGCCGCGGAGGATCGCTTCCGCGGCCCGTTTGCGTGGTGAGGCGCGCTCGACGGGACCCCGGCCGTGGGGCAGGTCAAATGACGCTGGACGAATCTCGGTCGGCTGGCTACGTTTCTCGCCCGCAAGCGGGCCGATGTAGCTCAGTTGGTAGAGCAATGCTTTCGTAAAGCATAGGTCGTCAGTTCGAGTCTGACCATCGGCTCCACTCCTCGCTCGGCGGCGTCCCGAAAAGCGTCTGGCGACTGCCGGTGTGCGCGCCTGCACCCTCCGAGTCGTATCAGAGGCGACCCGAACCTCGCCTCGCTCATAGCGCCTGAGGAGCACCTCCCGGTCGCGCCGCTGTCTGAGTCTTCTAGCGCGTGAGCGCGCTTCTGCCTGGACTGCACCTCACCGATGCATAGGTTCGCCGACATGCTTCTCCTCGCTCGCGCCAGCTTTGCCGTAGGCCTCGCACTGTTGACGACTGCGTGTCATTCGCCGTCTCCGCGTCCGTGGCTGCGATACGAGCTTGACGGCCCGACGGATCTCGCGAGCCTCGGCAGCGGCCGTTTCGAGGGCGTGGTGCAGGGGGCTGCGGTGTCCATAAGCCTCGCTGATCAGGAGACCCGCGTGCGCGCGGTCGTCGAGAACCGTTCGGACGAGACGGTCGCGGTCGCCCTCGGCCCGCACGCGGGCGCGCCGAAAGAGGTGATCGGCGAGGTGCTGCTGCGACAGCTCGAGGGGCCGGCTGTCGGCGCGTCGAGCATGACCGCATACGCGGCGATGACGCCGGTCGCTGTCGAAGGCGGGTGGCGCGCGACGTTTTACCTCGACCAGCCTGTCGGGCGGGAGATCAAGCTCGGTCAGTATTTCGTGCTCGCGGTTCAGGTCGAGGGCGCAGCCGGCAGCAGAGAGAGGGTCTACCTCCCCCTCGTCGCGAAGATGGGCAGTGGGCGGCGCTGAGGCCGCGATCGGTTCACCGCAGCCCGCATGCTGAATGGCTAGGTTAGACACCCAGCGCGCTCGGCCAGTCAGCCGCGTACGATCTCCCAGATCTCGGCGCCGAGGAAGTCCCAGGGCAGCCGGCCTTCGTCGCACTCTGCGTCCACAGCGAACTCGACGTCGACCATGTAGATGATGCGCGCTACGTCAGGGCCGATGTTCCGGGCGCCGTGCGCGACGCCGGGAGGGATACGGATCAGGCGATCTTTGCCGTCCCCGACCACGAATCGCATGGTCTGTCCTTCCGTCGGCGACCCTTCTCGGCAGTCGTGCAACACGAGTAAGAGCCGGTCGCGCGGCGGCACATACCAGACGTCTGTTTGACGGTGGTGCAGGTGGAACGCTTTGCAGGCGCCAGGCTCCACCTCCGAGTAGTTCACCTGGCGGACCTCGAAGTCCCCGAGCAGCTTATGCGCGCCCGCCGCGAGCCGGCCGAGCTCGGTGATCGATCCGCCGTCGTCGTTGAAGCGCTTCAGCTCGACGACCTCAAAGCCTTCGATGCTCGCTGTCGGCGCGTAATCCTGGACAGAGAAGGCCGCCTTGGCCTTGTCGTTGATCTTCGTCTTCGCGTCAGGGTGTTGGTCGGCGCTCACGATGGCCTCGGTGTAAGGAGAGTAGCTGGGTCCGTCGAGGATCTTCGCCGTCGGCGCTATTTTCCGAGGCGCCAGGGCTTGTCGGGCGACGGCGGCGCCTGATCCAGGACCGCGTTGAGTTGGAACAGCACGACCTTCTTGGGGCTCCGCGCCAGCAGCGGGATCCCGAAGGTAAACTTGGCGATCGCTTTGTCTTCCTGCCCCTTGGCGCCGGGCTCGATCACGAGCGTGCTCGGCACTGGGTCGCTGAAGGAGGCCTTCTTCTTCGAGCCTTCGAACACCGAGACCATCTTGCCCTTGGTGCTGAGGATGTACGAGTCACGGTCGGTGGGGATCGTGACGTCGTCGATCCGCACGAAGCCGAGGTTGCCGTTCGCGGCCTTGGCGCTGGCGAGGTCGTCTTCTGTCAAGCCGAAGCGCTTGGTCACCATGCGCCACTTCGAGGGTTTGGTGTCCTTGGTCGACTTCTTGGAGTCCTTCTTCTTGTTCTTCTTGGCTTTCTCAGCCTCCTTGCGAGCCTTCACGACGGCTTTGTGGCCTTGCTTGACCGCGTCGCGCAGCTCTTTGGGGATCCCTGCGGCGCGGAAAAACACCGAGTAGAGCCCCGCGGGGCAGCCGTTGGCGAAGTTCGCTGAGCTCGCGAGCGCGCCGAGCAACAGCGGTTTGACCTGGGCGCCTTCGTTGAGGGTCTTGAGGCGCATTTGCTTCTCGTCGAACAGCCAGTTAGCGGGCGCGAAAGCCACAGCCTCGTAGTCGCTAGGGAAGCCGTTCTCGGCGAGCGTGTAGCGTTCGCCTCCGACGAGTTGGTCGAGCGCTAGCGCTTGGTTCTTGGCGAACGCCGAACTGTCGAACTCAATGCGCTGCAGCGAGTAGAGGAAGTCGTATCCCGGCTGCAGGCTCTTCGCGAGCCGGAAGCCCACACTCTCGAGCACGTCGGTCGTCTGCATCGGCGCGCGCGCGTCGATCATCAGCTGCACCGGCTCCTGGTATGAGAGGTAGCTCCCGCCCTTGGCGATGATGAAGTTCCCGCGCCAGGTCGGCTTGCGCTCGAGCATCTTGCCGAGCTTGTGCTTTTGGAGGTCTTTCTCCCAGGTCTTGACGAAGCCTTCGATGTCGCGGTGGATCGGCTGGAAGCCGAGGTCTCCGCACAGCTGCCAAACCTGGCCGAACATGTCCAAGTGACCAAAGGGGCCTGTCGCGCCGGCTACCGTTCCGACTGGCTTGACCCGCAGGTCGGTCGTCTTTGCCATGCCGAGCAGGTCCTTCTTCTTGGCCGACCATTGGTCTTGGTCTTTTTGCTCGCCGCCCGGCCACGTGTGGCTGCCGTCGCCACGCATCGCGCGCGTGAGCTCGAACTCGGTCGGGAGTCGCATGCCTAGGCTGGCTGCGAAGCGGTTGGCGTCTCGCCAGCTAACGAAGACGACAGGCTGGTCTCCGATCGAGTTGCCGTCTTCGTCCTGGACGTTGAAGTTCAGCTCGTGCCCGTGGCGCTCCCAATACAGCAGCGCGGCGTTCTCGGTCTTTGGAAAGGCTTTGCGGATCTCGGGTAGCGCCTCCTCGTATTCGTCCTTCGCTCCTTCTTTCCACCAGTGCATCGGCGGCCGGATCTCACGTCCCGCGGCTCGCTCCGCGCGGACGAACACCTCATACTCGCTGTTCTTCACGGGCCACTTGCCGAGGTAGAAGGTCGGCAGGGGGACCTGTTTACGTCCAATCATCGAGGACGATCGGCGCATCGCCTGCACGAACTTCTGGGTCGCCGCTTTGTGGGCGATCGATGGGTTGAACTCGAACGCGGCTTCGGCGCACGCCTGGACGAAAGCGTCGATCTCCATACCGACCGCGACCTCGCCGGCAGGGACCTTCAGCAGGAACGATGGCAGGGTGTCGTCATTGGTCGCCGCTGGCTCGCTCTGGGCCGGGGTAGGCATGGCCGCGCCGCTCGGGGACTGGCAGCGTGCGAAGGACGGCAACAGCAAGAGCGCCAGGGCGCAGCCAGCGCCGAGGTTTCGGATGCACGCGTCGGGGCGCGGGGAGGTGGGTTGCATCAGGTGATGGTGAAGCGAGAGCACAGTGGTGCTGCCCGGGCGTTGCGGCCGGACGACAGAGGGGTCGGGTGACGGTAGCGCTGCGTGGCGACTTAGGCACGTTCGTCTTCGCCCATTGTCGCCGACTTCCGGTCTCCGGCAAGGGGGTCATCGCTGGGCGCAGCAGGGGGGGCGTTGCCGCGAGCGGCCCGCGCGAAGTCGTTGACCGCGGCTGGCTTCGAGTTGACGCGCGGTACTCCCGTCCTACCGGGCTCAGCGGTCATCTTCATGCGCATGTGGCCTACGGGATCGCAGGCCGAATCCGGCGGCCCGCCTGTCGGGTCTGCTCATGGGGTCTGCCTGCCTAGGCTCCCGACAGGGCTGGCTGGATCGCTCAGCCAGCCGCGCTTCGCTTGATCAGAAGAGCAGATCCGCGTTCGGAGAGAAGAAGCGGCTGCCTTGCTGCTCAAGCCCGTCGGCCACGAGCGGGGCCAGCTCTGGGTCGAACTGGCCGCCGGCCTCCTCACGGAAGAGCGCGACGATCTTCTCGACGGGCCAAGCCGGCTTGTAGCTGCGCGCTTCGGCGAGCGCGTCGTAGACCTCCGCGAGCATCAGGATCCGGCCTGGCAGCGTGACTTCTTCGCCGCCGAGCCCGTTGGGGTAGCCCTTGCCGTCCCAGCGCTCGTGGTGCTGCAGGACCCACAGCCGGATCTCTTCCTTCATCTGCACGTCGCGCAGGACCTCGTAGCCCATCTGTGGGTGGGTGTTGATGACCTCGCGCTCCGCTGGGGTCAGCGGGCCGGGCTTCTGCAGGATGCTGTCAGGAATGCCGATCTTGCCGACGTCGTGCAGCAAGCTCGCCAGGCGCAGGGAGGCCCGGTCTTCTTCGGAGACGCCGCAGCGCCGCGCCAGCGTATCGGTGTAGCCAACGACGCGAGCTGCGTGACCGCTCGTCGTCGGGTCCTTGATCTCGATCGTGCGCGGGATCACCGAGGCGAGCACTTCATTGACCGACTCTAGTTCGCGGTTGCGGCGCTCAAGCTCGGCTTCTTGCAGCACTCGCCGGCAGGTCGCCAGCAGGTTGTGTGGATCGACAGGCTTCACGACCATGTCGGCGACGTGGTGGCGGATCGCCGCCTGCGCGCCGTCGAAAGAGGGTTTGCCGGTCAGGACGATCACCGGCGGGGCTGGCCGGAGCGTCTGCGCCGACTCCGCGATCTTGGAGCCGAGGTCGCTCGGTCCGAGATAGAGGTCCGTCAGCACCAGATCGAAAGGGCTGGAGTGCAGCGTCTCGACACCCTGCGCCAGTGATTGCGCGCAGGAGACGTCGAAGCCGTCGTGCGCCAGCGTCTGCGCGAGCGCGCGCAGCACGTCCGGCTCGTCGTCCACGATCAATACGCGGTTCGACGTTTGTGTGTTGCGGTTTCCCGTGGCGCTATTGCGGGTCTGCTGAGACCAGTCGACGGGGTTAGACGCGGCGCCATCTGCTGTTCGCATGGATTCGGAAGCCTCGGAAAATCTCATGGTTGCTATGGCTGATCTCAGGCTTGGGAATGCGGCCGTCTCGCGGCACGCCGTATCCAAAGAGGAGTCTCCACGTCTAGCGTCGGTGCTCAACATTGTTCTAGCGAATATTGTCCTGGGAAGTTCTCGTTCTGATCTGTCGTGTGCCACTCTGCAAAAGGCATGCGCAGGCGGTCCGTATCGGCCAAGATTCTCAAGCCGCGACGGTCGCGGCGACCTCTGCGCGCCTGCGCCACGCACCATGTCCGCCTCCCGTTTCTCCCGCACCGTACTACCGCGCGACGCCGGCGCGCGTCTCGACGTGTTCTTGGCGGGCCAGCCAGAGATCGCGAACCGTAGCCAAGCACGGCGTCTGCTCGACGCGGGCCTCGTCGAGGTTGCGGAGCAGCGTGTGCGGCCCGGGCTGACGCTGGAAGAAGGCATGGAGGTGGTCTTCCAGCTAGATCCGGCAGACTCCGTGGACCCGCTGCTTCCGGATTTGCCGTTGCCTGAGATTCGCGCGCTCTACGACGACCCCGACCTCTGCGCGATTGATAAGCCTCCTGGCATCGCGGCGCACCCGCCGGAAGGTCGCCACAAGCCCGCGCACACCGTCGCCAGTTGGGCGGCCGCCACGTTCGGCGCGCTGCCGACGGTCGCCGAAGCCGTCCGACCCGGAATCGTCCACCGGCTCGACCGAGACACCAGCGGGGTCATGCTGGTCGCCAAGTCCCAGCTAGCCCTCGACGCGCTGCGCGCGCAGTTCCGCGATCGCGAGGTGTCCAAGGAGTATCGATGCCTTGTCTATGGCGAGCCGCGCTTCCAGAGCGATTGGATCGAGCGCGCCATCGGCACGGACCCCAAGCACCCCGAGCGGATGGCGGTGGTGCAGCAGGGCGGGCGTGACGCCTCGACCTACTACGAGATCCTTGAGCGTTTTGACGGCTTCAGCCACGTGCTGTGTCGACCGAAGACGGGGCGTACCCACCAGATCCGTGTCCATATGACCTCGATCGGGCACTCGCTCGTCGGCGACCGGGTCTACAGGTCGCGGCGTCGTCAGCACGATCGACTGCCAGAGGATGCGCCGATTATCGGACGCCAATGCCTGCACGCGCGTGAGCTCACCGTAGCTCACCCCGTGACGCAGCAGCCGATGACCGTCGAGGCGCCGATGCCGAACGACTTTGAGCGACTACTCGCGTGGCTGCGGCAGCACCGGCGGCCTAGCTGACGTCCAATCGGCGGCTCGAAGCGCGCGCGTCCAGGGCGCTGCGCCCTCAGGGACGGAGCTGTCGGCGGTACGAGCTCGACGGCCGGCGCGGTTTCAGCCGCGGCCGCCAGCGAGCTTCCGCGACGCTCGGCGATTACTTCCGGGAGGGCTGCCTGCTACAACATCCGGCGAAGCCTCGCCGAGTCGGCGAAGTGCAGGCCTGTATCAGCAGCGCCGCGGGCCCCGACAACCGGCGCCGCGTCGCCGAGGAGCGCCGGTCTGCCGAGGGCTGTGCATCGATGAACCAAGCACCTGCGATCGAACTGCGCGCGCTGCGTAAGACCTATAAAAAGGGGCGGGAGCTCGTCCATGCCGTCAACGGCCTCGACCTCGTCGTCGGCCGCGGCGAGGTCTTCGGTCTGCTGGGGCCCAACGGGGCGGGCAAGACGACGACCGTGGAGATCTGCGAGGGCCTGACCGCTCCCGACGCCGGCGAGGTCCGCATTCTCGGCAAGGAATGGGGCACCGGCGCGGACGACGACATCCGCGCGCGCATCGGCGTCTGCCTGCAAGAGACGAAGTTCCAAGAACACGCGACGGTCGAGGAAGTGCTCAAGCTGTTCCGCTCGTGCTTCGACGACGGTCGGACCGTCGACGACGCCTTGGCGCTGGTGTCCTTGCAAGAGAAGCGCTCGGCGCGGCAGAAGTCGTTAAGTGGCGGCCAACGTCAGCGACTGGCGGTCGCGACCGCGCTGCTCGGTGACCCGAAGCTGTTGTTTTTGGATGAGCCGACGACAGGTCTCGATCCGCAGTCCCGCCGCCAGCTCTGGCAGGTTGTGCGGGACTACCAGTCGCAGGGCGGCACGGTCCTGCTGACGACCCACTACATGGACGAGGCGCATCAACTCTGCGATCGCGTCGCGATCGTCGATCGGGGTGAGGTCATCGCGCTTGGGTCGCCCGCGGAGCTGATCCGCTCCTTGGGGGCCCAACACTTCGTCGTCGTCGATCTCGTCGACGCCGACGCGGCCCCCGATGACGCCTCGTTCCTGTCGATCTCCGACGTCTCAGCGGTCGAGCGGCGCGACGCACGCGTCGAGTGCACCGTGGCTTCGGTGCACACCGCGTTGCCGGCGGTGCTAGAGATGCTCGAGCGACGCGGCGTCGAAATCGACGGCTTGTCGACGCGGCATGCGACCCTCGAGGACGTCTTCGTGCACCTCACCGGCAGGCACCTCCGAGAAGGTGGTGCGGCATGAGGTGGCGAGTCGTCAAGGCGGTGGCGCGACAGTGCTTCCTGGAGTTCTGGCGGAGCCCGCAGGCGGTGTTCTGGACCTATGGTTTCCCGATCATGATGGCCGTGGTGCTCGGCTTTGCCTTCCAGTCTGGGCAAGCAGAGCCGGTCACGATCGGCGTCGTCGATAACAAGGTGACGCGCGCCAACCTCGCAAAGCTCGAGGACGAGCCGCTGTTGGTCGTCGACTGGTTGTCCCCGGCAGACGCCGACCGTGCGTTGGGGCGAGGCCGCGTCGCGTTGACGGTGCGGTGGTCTGCGCGCGACGACCGAGAGGTCCTTCGCAGCGATCCTAGCCGGCCCGAGGCGATGCTCGCGCGGCTGCTCGTGGAGCGCCGGTTGCGACAGGCTAGCGGTGGAGAGGTCGCGTATGTGCCGCCCGCCCATGAGGTCGAGGACCGCCCGGGCTCTCGTTATATCGACTTCCTGATCCCAGGGCTCATCGGGCTCAATCTGTTGGGCGCAGGGATGTGGGGTGTGGGCTTCAACCTGGTCCAGATGCGCGTCGGCAACCTGCTGCGCAGGATCTTCGTGACGCCGATGAAGCGCTCGGAGTTCCTGGCAGGTTACCTGCTGGGTCGTTCGGTCCTGGTGATCCCCGAGGCCTTTGTGATCATGGCCTTTGGCGTGTTGCTGTGGGGTGTCCCTTTCCGCGGCAGCCTGCTGGCTGCGTTGACCCTGATCGTGGTCGGTGGCTGGGTCTTCACCGCGATCGGATGTCTGCTGGCGTGCCGCGCACGCACCACCGAGACCATCGGTGGTCTGATGAACGCCGTGCAGCTGCCGATGTGGATCTTGGGGGGCACGTTCTTCGCGAACGAAGGCCTCGAAGGACCGATGAGGTGGGCTGCAGAGGTGATGCCGTTGACGCACGTCAATCGGGCGCTGCGCGATGTCATGTTGGAGCCGGGCACGCTGCTCGACGTCTGGGTCCCCGTGGTCGCTCTGGCCGTGACCGGCGTCGCCTGCTTCTCGTTGGCGATGCGGTTGTTCCGCTGGCAGTAGGGAGCCTCGCGTGGTCCACGTCGTTGTCGCTGAGAAGCCTTCCGTCGCGAGAGACCTCGCGCGCGTGCTCGGCGCCAACCAGCGCCGCGAGGGTTTCTTGGAGGGGAACGGCTGGAAAATAACCTGGGCGCTGGGGCACCTCGCCACGCTGAAGACGCCAGACGAATATGACCCCGCGTTGAAGCGTTGGTCGCTGGAGGCGTTGCCGTTCGTGCCGGAGCGCTTTGAGCTGAAGCCGGTCGACGAAGGCGGAGACCGCAAGGCGCAGTTAGATCGCGTCGCCGCGCTGTGTCGTGAGGCCGACGAGCTGATCTGCGCGACGGACGCAGGGCGCGAAGGTGAGCTGATTTTCCGCTACATCCTCGAGTACGCTGGATGCCCCGAGCGGCCGCACAAGCGGCTCTGGCTGAGTTCGTTGACTGAGCAGGCCATCGAGCGAGGATTCGAGAAGCTCAAGGCGGGCGCCGATTTCGAGCACCTGCACGACGCCGCGCGCTCGCGCAGCGAAGCCGACTGGGTCGTCGGCCTGAACGCGACGCGCGCCTACACCGTGCGTTACGGCGGCGGCGGGGTGTTGTGGAGCCTCGGGCGCGTGCAGACGCCTGTGCTGGCGTTGATCGCAGAGCGTGACGATGAGATCCGCGTGTTTGACTCGCGACCCTTCTGGGAGCTTCGTACGCGGTACCGCGACGCGCTCTTCAAGCACACGGGCGATCGTTTTCGTGAGGAGGCGCCGGCGCAAGGGCTGCTGGCGAAGGTCACGGGCGAGGACCTCGTCGTCGTCAAGGTAGAGAAGAAGCGGGAGTCGACGCCGCCTCCGCTGCTCTATGACCTGACCCAGCTGCAGCGGGACATGAACTTGCGTCACGGGATGTCGGCCTCGCGCACGCTCGCGGTCGCGCAGGAGCTCTACGAGCGGAAGCTCCTCACGTATCCGCGGACGGATAGCCGTCACCTCTCGACCGATATGGTTGATCAGGTGCGCGCCACGCTCGCGGGGCTCCGCGCTTGGCGTCCAGAGACGCTCGCGCTGCTGGCCTCCTACATCGGCGCAGCAGACGAAGGCGCGCGCGGCCCTCGCGGCATGAGCAAGCGGGTGTTTGACGACGCCAAGGTGACAGACCACCACGCGATCGTGCCGACGGGCCGCGTGGAGGCGCTGTCCGGCGATCACGGCGCGGTCTTCGACGCGGTCGCGACGCGACTGGTTCAGGCTTTCCTCGGCCCGCGGCTCCAAGACGTGACAACGGCGCACGCCGAGGTCGCCGAGGTGCCGTTCCGCGCCCGCGGTGTGGTGGTGACGGACCCTGGCTGGAGCGAGCTCGAGCCCAAACAGACCAAGAAGCCGCAGGCGCGGGGCAAGCAGAGGGCTGCGGACGCTGACGACGACAAGCAGGTCTTGCCGCCTCTGGAGCGCGGTGAGCGCGGCGCGCACGAGCCGTCGCTGCACGCGGGCAAGACCAAGGCGCCGCGACCTTTCACCGAGAACACGTTGTTGGCGGCGATGGAGACCTGCGGCAAGCTCGTGGACGACGAGCAGCTCCGCGAGGCGATGAAAGGGCGCGGCATCGGAACACCGGCGACCCGCGCCTCGATCGTCGAGACGCTGCTGTCGCGCGGCTACATCCGCCGCGAGAAGAAGGCGCTGCGCGTCACCGACCTCGGGCGCTACTTGATCGCGATCATCGCAGACCCGGTGCTGAAGTCTCCGGAGTTGACGGGGGACTGGGAGCATAGGCTCGGTGAGATCGAGCGCGGCGAGCTCGATCGGGCGGCCTTCATGCGAGACGTTGCCGAGATGATCCAGTCGCTGATCGATCACGGCTTGTCGCCGCGGATCGAAGGTGACGGGATCGGATCCTGTCCGCTGTGCGGCGCAGAGGTCGTCGAAGGTCGCGGCGCGTTCGGATGTTCGAAGTGGCGAGACGGCTGCGAATACCGGCTGGCCAAGGAATACCGCGGCGCGACGGTGACGCGAGCGGCTGCGCGTGAGTTGCTTTCCCGAGGAGTCGTGCTGCGCCCAGTCGAGATCGACGGCGAGCGCAGGGTGCTCTGCTGCACCAAGCGCGGCGCCCCGATCGACGTCGCGCCGCCGAGCCGCGACGCGCAGCGGCGTCGCGGGGCCCGACCACGTAACAAGCGCTAGCCTCGCGTCGTCAATGGACGAGGCGCAGCACGGGGAATACCTCGTCTGTCTGGCTCTCGAAGAAGTTCCAGGTCGACAGGCCGTCTTCGCTGAGCGGCTCAAGCAGGGTTGCGGCGACTCGCGCGAGTCGCTGATTCGCAGATACGACGAGCGCGCCCGCGGGCACCGTGTGCTGCGTTGCCTCGCGCCAAGCGCCCTCAAGAACAAGCGCTTGGTGTCCCTGGTAGGGGCGTTTGGGTTTGCGCTTCTTGTCGACGCGGAACTGACGCGCGCGCGCCGTGGTCTCTTCTTGCAGCAAGCGGAATTCGATCCCGTGTAGCCGCAGGCGGTCGATGACGGCTTCGCTCGGATTCAGCACGGCCCACGCCGCGGGAAGCCGTCGGAGTGAGCTTGCGCGGAAGCGTCGGACCACCGCCATCGTCTCGGGCGAGCTCGCGTCGACGCGCGCATACCGGGTAGGGAGGTCGCCGTCGCGGTCGATCCGCTGGACCTCGCCGACCAGCACCGGCAGCTGCTCGGGCGGGGCGAACGCGGTCGCGGTGCCGAACCAGACCGGCTCGTTCGGCGCGGTGACGGCTCGGTCCGCGGCGCGTATCGCAGCGCGCGCCGCGGCTTCGTTTGCCGCCAGGTCACGCACGACGCCGAGGACGAAGGCCTTGGTCGCCCGGATCCGAGTCTCGAAGTCCGCGTAGCTGTAAGCCTCGCTGAGCACGCTGAAGCGGTTGCGCAGCCCGAAGTAGTTGATGCCGTAGCGCGCGCGGCTGTCGTAGGTGAACCAACCTCGCTCGCCCGACGCGGAAGCGGGGGCGCCGCCGCCGTCCCAGTCTCGCGTCGTGAAGTTGCCGTAGTCGAACGTCTCGATCGCGCGCTGCTGCAGCGCGGCGCGGGTGCGCGCCAACATGCTGCGGGTGAATCGGTCGACGGCCGGGTCGACGTTCGGGTTGAGGCTCGGTGCATACGTCAGGTGGTAGCCGTGGTGCGAGCCGTTGGTCGTGTGCAGATCCATGAACAGGTGTGGGTCGACCTGTTCGAAGAGCTCAAGCAGCGCGCGGGTCTCGGGGGCGTCGGCCTTCACGAAGTCGCGGTTGAGGTCGAGGCCCCGGCCGTTGGCGCGTTCGCCGACGATGTCTGGTCCGTTTTGTCCGCGGCGGTTACCGAGCTTCGCAGCCTCGTTGCCGTCGACGTTGTAAACGGGGACGAACCACAGGCTGCAACGCTGCAGCAGGGCGGCGTGATCGCCGAGCGCGATCTCGCGAAGTAACTCCTGACACGCCTCCTTACCCTCGACCTCGCCGGCGTGGATGTTGGCGATGATGACCACGCGCAGCTGGTTCGCGTCGTCGGAGTCAGGTAGCGCTGCGCGGACAAGCTGAATGTCTCGGCCGCGCGTTGTCTGGCCCATAACGGTGACGCTGAGCCGGCGCCCGTGGGGCAAGCGCGTGCACGCGGTGACGAAGTCGGCGACGTCTTCAGCGCGAGAGGTAGCCTTATAGCTGCTCGACTCGGCGACCGTGCGAGGGGGCGTGGGAGCCTGCGCTTGGGTCACGACGGTGAAGAGCGCAGCGACCACGGACGTCGAGGCGGAGCGAATCATCACAGCGTCGTAATCGGACGAGCAGCGACGGGCCACCTCTGGGTTGCAATCAGCGTGTCGGCGCCTGCTGGGGCGCGCTGGCCGGCGAGGCTTCCGTCGACGGCCGTCGCTGCGGTTGCAGCTCTGCGGCGCTGAGCTTGCCGTCCTGATCGGCGTCGAGCTTGGCTAGCAGTTGGCTGGCCCAACGCAGCAGGTCCGGGTCCAGCGAGCGCAGGACGGAGCGGAGCTCGTCAACGTCGATGACGCCGTCCTTGTTCGCGTCGCCGCTGAACCACGGCTGCGGCAGAGGACTTATGCCGACCGAGCCTGTAAGAGACGCGATGGGCAGCGACTGGAACCATGGCGCCAGCTCGACTTCGCTGACCGTGCCCGAGGCGTCCATGTCGAGCGCCACGAGCGGGCCATGCAGGGTGGGGGGCATGCCCGACATCTCCAGCAGCTTGCGGAGTTCGTCGGGTGAGAGCGCGCCGTCGCCGTCGGTGTCGAAGGTCCGCAAGAACTGCTTCAGCGGCGTCGCCTTTTCCGGCGAGGCTTCTGGCATGGAGAACGAGCGCGCCGTTCGCACGCGGAAGCTGCCGCCGTCCTCCAGTCCTTTGCGGAACCGCTGGTCAAACTCTGGCCACGTCACGAAGCCGTCGCGATCGCCGTCGAATCGCGCATAGCCTTCGTGGTCTCGGGGCGAGGGCAACAGGTCAAAGGCGTCGACGGTCTCGAGCACGTCTAGCTGATCGTCGCCGTTGCCGTCACAGGCCCGGAAGAGCTCCCGCGACACCGATTCGCTGTAGGCCCCGCGGTAGCTCTGCTCCGGGTTTGGCGCCTTGCGCGGCGCGGCGGGGCTGTCGCTCTGCTGCGAGCCTGCCCCCGGCGCGTCCGCACCAGGGAGCGTTCGGGCAGGCGCCTGCCCGGACGCCGCGGTCAGCAGCAGCGGCAAAACGGTCAGGCAGAAGATAGGAGAGCGCGCGGGCATTCGGTGGGCTGGATACGGCGAGGCCGTCCTTAGGTTCCTCGACAGATCGGGCCTTAGGACTATAGCGCGCCCGCGCGTTGGGTGCCCGATCAGCCTGCCGGGCGTGTTGGCGCGCCCGGCCTGGGGGTGGGGATTTTGCGTATCGGGCTTGTCCGCGAGGTAGAGACCCGCTTGCATCTCTAGTCTCTACAGACCCTTCGAATCCATTCGCGATGATCTGCGGCGCTCTCCCCGCCGCCCTCGTCGCTCGTTTCTCCGAGGTATCCGCGTGCACGTTCGCAAAGCCCTGCTCTCCGTCTTCGCCCTCTTGGCCCTGACCTTCACGTCGTGCGGCACCTTCAAGCGCGCCGGCAAGGACATCTTCCTCGGCGCCAGCACACCGGTGCTGATGCTCTACGGCGGCGCCACCGACGGCCTGACGACAGCTCAGAGCATCCGCGAAGGCATGGGCAGCGGCGGGGCGGTGCAGGTCATCGCGCTCCCGTTCACGTTCTTCTACCACGCCCTCGAGCACGGCATCTACGGCCTCGTTCACGTCGCGGATTTGCCGATGTGCGTGCTCTACGGTGCTGCTGAGCTACACCCCTACGGCCCTGAGGTCATGCCGCTCGACATCTACCAGGGCACCTGGTTCGACGGCGCGGCAGACAGCGCCGCTGCTGGCACCGACGCCGAGTCGGGCGAGATGGTCCCTGCGGGCCGCTAGCCGCGACGAGGACCGCGCTCCGCCAGCGCGCGCGAGCTGCCGCGCCTGCGCGCTGGCTGTCGATCTCCGCGCGCGTCGACCAGCTACCGCTTCCCGCCTTTCTCGCCTGGCGCCGCGTCGGCGGGCGCGTCAGCAGGCGGCGCCAGGAGCAATTCTTCCGCGAGGAATGGCAGGCGCATGACCAGCTCTAAGGCTGCGTTCTCATCGGTAGCCGCGAGCTTGGTGAAGCGCTCTTGCAGGGCCTCAAGGCGCGTCTTGTAACGGTTCGACCGCTCAGACTCGATCATCTCGCCCAGGCGTCCACGCGCGCGCGCGACGGCCTGTTCCCGGTTGACGTCGAGCTCTGGCGGTCTCCAACCAGCGAAGAGCAGCCGTCGCAGCGACTCGGCGCGCTCGCTGGTGCCCTCGAGTTCTACATCTAGCAGCGTGAACGCGGCGTTCCGGTTGCGCCAGCGGTTGTCCCCGGACTCAGACTTCTCGCGAGTCCGCATCTGCATCAGCCAGCGTTGGTCGACCGTCGGCCCCACTTGGTCGCGGCCCCAGCGCATGATCCGCTCGGTAGCCGGGCGCAGCGGCGGCAGCTCGACCGCGGCGACGGGGTCGGCTAGCACGTTCTGCCATGGCACGGTCTGCCCCAGGGTCTCGAGGGCGGCTTGCACCTCAAGCGGCGCCTGCATGGGGCGCGTTCCGGGCTCGGGGTGGATCGCGCCGAGACGTCCGAGCTCGGCGAGCCGCGCGATCGCGATCCATCGCTCAGGCCTCGCCTTCGGGGCGCTGCTCCTCAGCTGCTCGTACTGGGCGATCGCTCCTCGCGTGTCGAGATCGAGGTTCTCCTTGAGCCACGCGCGGTGGAGGCGGGTGGCGTCGCGATGACGCTGACGTGCGGTATCGGCGCGGCCGCCTTGCGCGGCGAGCGTCGTCGTCAGCAGGGTGCAGGCCGCGAGCGGCAGCAGCGACCACCTTTCGCGGCTCATTGGTCCTCCAGCAGCTCGGACTCAAACCGGTAACCGAGCCCGTGGACCGTGACTACGTGGATCGGGTTCTCGACGTCCGACTCCAGCTTCTTGCGCAGCCGCGCGATGTGGTTGTCGACGGTCCGCGTCGTCGGCAGATGTACGTATCCCCATACCTTGCGCAGCAGGTCTTGGCGGCTGACGACCTCGCCGCGATGTTCGATCAACATGCGCAGGATTTCGGCCTCGTAGCGAGACAACTGCAGCTCGGTGTCGTCGCGTGTCACCGTGAAGCGGCGCCAGTCCACCGTGAGTCCGGGGAACTTCATCACGCCGCTCACGGACGCCTGCTTCCGCGCGCTAGCCTTGGCGCCGCTCTTCGTGCGCCGCAAGACCGCGCGGATACGCGCTAGCAGCTCGCTGAGGCCAAAAGGTTTGGTCAGGTAGTCGTCGGCTCCCAGCTCTAGGCCCTGCACCTTGTCGCGGTCTTGGCCCTTTGCAGAGATGATGATGATCGGCGTTTCGTGGCCCGCCTCGCGAAGATGTTCGAGCACCTCAAGCCCCGGCATCTCTGGCAGCATCAGGTCCAGCAACACGAGGCTGGACTCGCCTTCACGCGCTTTGCGGAGCCCCTCTCGGCCATCGGCGGCCGTCTTGACTGTGTAGCCCTCGAGCTCAAGGTTGTGTTGCAGTCCTGCCCGGAGGTCGGGCTCGTCCTCGATCACGAGGATCTCGATGTCGGTCAACGTGCTCAAGGCGTCGTTTCCTGGTTGGGATGCTTGTCGGTCACGGTTTCGCTTGCCACGTCGTCTTCGACGACGGGCAGCCGAAGCCGCATGATGGTACCACCGTCGGGGCGCGGGAGGGCCTCGATCTCGCCGCCGTGGGCCGCAGCGAAGTGTTGCACGATCCCGAGGCCGAGGCCAGCGCCGCGGACCTCGCCGCTGTTGCTGGCCCGAAAGAAGCCCTCGAAGACGCGCTTGTGTTCGCCGTCCGGGATCCCGCGGCCGCGGTCGCGGACTTCGATCACCGCGTCATCGCCGACGCGCTGCAGCAGCAACTCGACCTCGTGCTCGTCGACGTGTTCTGGGCCGTATTTGGTGGCGTTCTCAAGCAGGTTGACGATCGCGCCCTCCAGGCCCTCTTTGTCGCAGACGACGCTGATTCCCAGGGGCAGGCTGTCGACGAGGAAGACGCCTTTGGCTTCTAGGTGCGGGCCGTATGCGTAGGCCGTCGCGCGTAAGAGCTCGCCGAGGTCGTATGGCTCCGCCGAATAGTCGAGCGTCCCCGCCTGCTGCTTCGAGAAGTCGAGGATGCGCTGGATCAAGGTCGTCAGGCGCTCGGATTCCCGCGCGATGATCGAGCCGAACTCCGCGGCCTGGTTGTCGTCTCGGACGCGGCGCATACCCAGCGTCTCGCCATACATCCGGATCAACGCGAGGGGTGTCTTGAGCTCGTGTGATACCCGCGAAACAAGGTCGATCTTCAGCGACGCCAGCTCTGCTTCGCGGGTCACCGACCGCCACGACCAAAGCGCGCCGCCCAGCGCGGTAAAGAACAGGGCGAGCACCAGCACCGTTCGCTTCGCAGCGGCCGATTCGGCTTCGGCGATGATCGCTGCGGGGTCGGCGGGGTAGGCGCGCAGGGTCAGCCCCGAGGTCAGCATGGCGGGCGCGATGAAATCTTCTGGGACGTCGTCCGGCGACGCGATCAGGGCGCCGCCGTCGGGGACGCTCACGCTCAATACGAAGTTGCCGTCGGCGCGGACGAAGGGCTCCAGGGCGGGTTCGAGCAGCGCGGCCAGGTCGAAGTTGACCGCGACGAACGTGCCGCGGAAGTCGAGCCGCTCATCGTCGGCGGCCGGGCGGACGGCGAGCAGCGAGAGGTAGTCCTCGATGCGGGTGACGAGCCGTTCCTCGGCGACGGCGATGTCGCCCGCTGTGGCGCTCATACGTTGCAGCCGGGAGCGTAGTTGGCCTTTCTGCCACAGCTCGAACTCGCCCGCGAAATCGCGCGTCATGACGCGTTGTTGGTTCTCGCGGAGGTAGCGGTCGACGTCGGCTCGTCGGTCGTCATCTGGTGCGAAGGTCGCCGCGAGCCGCTCGGCGACCGCAGCCGTCAAGCCATCCGAGACGAGGCCGAACTCGTTCTCGGCGATGGCGCGGATGAGCTCGACCCGTTCGTCTCGGTCGCCGAGCTCCGCGAGCGCGCTCTGCGCGACCAGGCGGAATGGCGCCATGTCCCGCATCTGACGCGAATAGCCTTGGAACACGTCTGCGGCGCGGACAACCCCATCGAACTGGGTCCGCGCGGCGTCCGTGTCGCCGCTCGCGCGAAGCAGCGCGCCGAGGCGGAACCGCGCGTGCACCTCTGCCTCGCGCAGGTTGCGGATCGAGTAGCTGCCGCCGTCGTCTGTCGGGAGGCTGGTCTCAAGGTCGATCAGGAAGCCCTCTAAGAGCGCCGCCGCCGTGCCGTGGTGGCCGTTCGCGATCAGCAGCTCGGCCTTCGCGAGGTCCGCAAACCTCGCGGGCTCGCCGCTCTGGGATGTGCCCGGCGTCTCTGGCTCGCGGGCCAGCGGCAGGCTGTATGAGTAGAGCGGCAGGGCTGGCCACTCGACGTCTCCGCGCTCATCGAGCAGCAGGATGTCGAGCGCGGCTTCAAGGCCGGGCTCCTCTCGCAGCATCAGCGTCGCCTTCGTCGGCGTCTCGTCGCGCAGCAACCGCTCCGACGCCGCGAGCGCCGCGGGCACTTGCAGCTCGATGCGCTGTTCGATCGCTTGACGGGCGCTCGCTAGGAACTGCTGCGCCTCGCGCTCTAGCGACGCCTCCGTCAGCGCGCCGGTGCGGCGCAGCTCGTTCCAACCGAGCACCGCGAGCACGGTGAGCGGCACCAAGAACGTCACGAGCGCCAGCAGGTGGCGCGGGCTTAGGTGCTTGAACGGTCTGGGCATGAGGCGGGCACAGTCTGCCCGCTACAGCGTAACTGTTGCGCTGCTAGCGCGGTAGCCGCCTACGCTGCGGCCTCGTTCTTCCCTGCATTCCCCGCGTCGAGAAGCGTGCCCGAGGCCGGCGCCGCAACCCGCGATCTTGTCCGGGGGTCACGATCCATGGCGGTCTCTGAGGCTGTCATGAACTCGCTGGCGTGACCCATCAGGGTGTCTTCGATTATCGCTCGCGAAGCAGTCGTACGCGCTCGGGAGCCGCGCCGTCGGCGCCTGCTCGCAAGGTGATCTCAACCTCGCTCTGCGAATCCACGACGAAGCGATCCGCGCCGCCGACGCGCGCGTCCGCGCCGCAGCCCTTCGGCTCACAGCGCAGCGACCAAGCGCCGGGCTCAAGCCGCAAGCGTACGGTCGCGCTCTGTCCAGCTGCGAGCGCGAGGCAGAGCGGACCTCCTGCCGTCGCAACGGCTACGGGGCTGCGCGACTGCAGAAACGTCGCGATCGCGGCTAGGTTTTGCCCGGCGCGTTGTTCGGCGTCCAGGTCGTCGCTCGCCGGTTGGTGCTTGCGCGTGACCGGGCCACCAAGTCGGAACGCGCCGAACAAATACGCAGGGATCACCACGGCGTCCTGCTCGCGACGAACGCCGCAGCGGCCTGTTCGTCGGACCCAGATCGGCGCTAGGTGAGGTTGTCGCACGCCTGGCAGGATCTCCGGCTGGCCGAGGTCTAGGAGGAACATGCGATAGCCTTCGAGGAACCGCGGGTCGTCCTCGAATTCGCAGGCGCTGACGAACACCGGCAGCGGCAGGCCCGGCGCGTGCTGGAAGACCATCAGGTCGGGCTGTCGGTCCATCACGTAGGCGCCGTTGCCGCGCATGTGGCCTGGCGGTCGGGGGATCTCCGGCCGCACCGTCTCGATCCACGCGGGGAACGGCGTGGTCGCGATGGTGCGGTCACACAGTCCGAGCATGTCGAGGCACGGCAGCTTGCTGTAGTAGGGGAGCGCGCCGGCGGCGTCGACGGCGAGCCGCGCCTGCTGGTCGGCGAACGCGCGCCCGAGGACGTCTCCCAGCGCTTTGCCGTGCCACTCCCAGACCTCGGCGCGCGCTTCTTGGCTGCGCTCGTTGGCGCGCGCGAGGAACGCGTCCGCGCCGGCGAGGCCGGCGCCCGCGAGCGCGGCAGCGGCGGCCCAGCCTGTGGCGCGCGGCAGCCGCGCGAGCCCGAGCCCCGCGAGCAGCGCAAGCGGCGCGAGCGCGCCGTGCAGCAGCCGCAAGCCCGGGAAGTGGTCGCCGCCGATGACGCACAGATAGGCGAGCCACGCGAGCACGGCCAGCAACGGCGGCAGCGCAGTCGACCTCGACCGACGGGACGTCATCGCGGCGAGGGCGCCGATGGTCGCCGCGACGGTCAGCGCCGGCATTGAGGTTAAGGCGTCGACGACGAAGGCGGCCCCCGGTTCTAGCGACGACAGCGCGAGCTCCGCTTTGACGTGCGCCGTGTTGGGGACGAGGTCGCCGTAATAGACGAAGCGGAAGGCGGTCTGCAGCGAGGCCGCGACCATCGCCGGGGCGCCGAACAACAGCGCGCAGTTGACAGCTTGGCGGACCGCGCCGCGGCTGTGCCCGAGCCAGCCTAGGCCGACCCCGACGCCCGCGGTGAGCGCCCAGAGCGGGCTGTCCGGTCGCGTCCAGCAAGCTAGCGCGAAGGGCGCTCCGGCGACGAGGAGCGCGCGCGCCCGCGGCGGTGTGTCGGACGTCTGGTGTCTGCAGAGCTGCGCGAGCCCCGCGAACCCCCACGCGAGCAACGCGAGCATCAACGGGCCCTCGAGGCCCGCGATGGACCATACGAGCACGGGTTGGGAGCCCGCGACCAAGAGCGGAGCGACCGCAGCTACAGCGGCCTCGCGCGGGCCGCGCGGCCGGAGCGCGGCAGCGAGGCCTAACAGCGCCGCGATCGTGCACAGCACCCCGAGCGCTCGCGCCGCCGTCACGAGTTCGACGCCGCACGCTCCAAACAGCGCGACCAACAGGACCCACAGCAGGTTGCTGTAGCCTTCGACGCGCTCGCCGTCGGTCCACGTCAACCCCTGCCCTTCGAGCAGACGCTCTGCGTAGCGCAGGGAGATAAACGAGTCATCCGAGAAGAACGGATACGTCCAGCCGACCTGGACCAAGAACACGCAGAGCGCTGGCAGCGCCGCGGCCGCGACCCAGAGCGTCCTGCGCCGGTCTGTCTGTTGCGTCGATTCGTTCACGGCCTCGGGTAGAGCATGCTCGGTCTCGCGGCGGACCACCAGCCCTCGGGCTGCGCGGCGATCGCTGCGAGCGCAGCCTCGTCGCCGTCGCCGTCGACCCACCGTCGCGCGGCTTCACCTCCTGAGAGGATATCTATCGGCAGCAGCTGATCCTCGTATTCGTAGGGTGGGTTCTTCCATCGTAGTTTCGGACCGTGCTGCTCGCGGATCGCCCGTAGCAGCCTGAGCGTCATCGCATAAGCGCGCAGCATCAAAGGTTCGACGACGTGCACGTAGAGCCCGCGGCAGGGCTCATCCCGGAACTTCTGAAAGGTCGGTCGAAACGTGACCGGCCGCAGCGCCGCGCCGGGGACTTCGTCCAGGGTCGCGCGCAGTTGTTCGGGGTCCAGCCAAGGTGCGCCGCACTGTTCGAACGGCGTCGTTGTTCCGCGCCCTTCGCTTAGGTTCGTGCCTTCGAGCAGCACCTGCCCTGGATAGACTGCGCACGCCGCGGCGCGCGGCAGGTTCGGGGATGGCGGCACCCACGCGCGTCCGCAGTCGCGCCAGAGCATCTCTCTGCGCCATCCTCGCATCTTCAGGGTGTGCAGCTCGCAGCCGATGGCGAGCGCCTCGTTGCAGTGCACGGCGAGCTCGGCGAGCGTGAGGCCGTGGCGCATCGGTATCGACGCGCGTCCGACGAAGCTGGCGAAGTTGAGGTCGAGCTGCGCGCCCTCTGCGATGACGCCGCCCAGCGGGTTCGGTCGGTCTAGCACCAAGACCGCGACGCCATTCGCTGCGCATGCTTGCATGCAGCTCGTCAGCGTCCAGGCGTAGGTATAGACGCGTGTCCCGACGTCTTGGAGGTCGACGACGAGCAGGTCGAGCCCGTCGAGCATCTCGCGCGTGGGCGCGCGGGTCTCCGAATATAGACTGAAGACCGGCAAGCCGCGGTGACTGCCGTGCGCGGTCTCGACCATGTTGTCCTGCTCAGTTGACCAAATGCCGTGCTGCGGTCCGAACAGCTTGCGGAGCGCGTTCGGGAACCGCGCCTGGAGCGCTTCCGCGGCGTGGACAAATCTGGCGGTGACGGAGGCTTGGTTGCTGAGCAGGCCAAAGGCGCGCGACGCGCGCAAGCGCGCAGGTGGATCGCGCAGTGCGCGCTCGAGGCCGATCTCTACGGTGGCGGTCATTCGTAGAGCAGGAACGGGCGTCGTCGCATCTCGAACGTCTTGAGCCTGCCGCGCCATGCGGCCGCGATCTCGTCGGCGTCTACGCCGGCGAGGATCGCGGCGGCGGTCGCCTCGTCCTTGAGGAGCCAGTCGAGCCGCGCCGTCTGCCAGTCGGAGGGGAACAAGCTATGCAGCGAGCACGCGACATGCAGGCCGACCCGCACCGGCTGGTAGGCGCGCCAGTCAGTGACCAACAGGTGGACGCCGCCGCAGCGTCGGCCGCGGTGCTTGCTCGAGGCCGGCGTAAAGTGCACGGGCACGAACGCGACCCCGGCGAGGCCGCGGCTGTTGAGGTCGGCGGCGAAGCGACGCGCGTCGATCCACGGCGCGCCGAGGATCTCGAACGGGGTGTCGGTGCCGCGTCCCACGGAGACGTTGGTGCCCTCGATCAGCCCGATGCCGGGATAGGTCAGCGCCTGGGTCAGCCGGCGCATGTTGGGGGACGGGGCGATCCACGGCAGCCCCGTGTGGTAGAGCCAGTCGGCCCGCTGCCAGCCGCGGCAGCGGACGACCTGCAGGTCGACGTCGAGCCCCTCCTCGCCGACCATCATCCGCGCCAGCTCACCGGTCGTCATGCCGTGCCGGAGCGGGATGGTGTGAGCGCCGACGAAGTCCCTGCGCTCGGCGCGCATCACGGGGCCGGCGATCGCGACGCCGCCGATCGGGTTGGGCCGGTCGAGCACGAAAAACGCTAGGTCCTGTTCGGCCGCGGCCTCCAGCCCGCTCCGCATCGTGGCGACGTAGGTGTAAAAGCGGCAGCCGATATCTTGGACGTCGAAGACCAAGGCGTCGAGCCCGGCCAGCATCGTGGGCGTGGGCCGGCGCGTCTCGCCATAGAGCGAGAACACGGGCAGGCCGGTGGCGGCGTCGGTGGTGTCTCCGACCTCGGCGTCCAACTGTCCTTCCCAGCCGTGTTCTGGTGAGAATAGCGCCACTAGCTCGACGTCCTCGCTCATGGCGATGACGTCGACGGTTCGTCGTCCGGCTGCCGTTCGGCCGGTGTGGTTGGTGATCAGGCCGACCTTGCGACCGCGGAGCTGCGAGCAACCAGACTCCGCGAGCACGTCGGCGCCGGTTTGCACCCTCACCTGCGCGCGCGCGCCTGCTAGGCCGGCGAAGAGCGACGCTAAGATCAGCGCCAGACGGCTCATCCTCATGAGCAGACGGTAGTCGGTCGGGCGCGTCGTGAACACGTGATCGTGTCAGTCGGCTCAAGCGGACGTGTTCGTGCCCGGCGTGATCAACTGTGTCAGCTTGCCGACGCTCACCGTCGCGATGCAGGTGATCAAGCCGAGCCACGGCCAGCCGATGTCGGGTTTGCCAACCACGATCCAGCAGGTCGCTGCGAGGCCGCCCAGAAGGCCCACCAGGGACGCCTTCGCCGAGCGGCGGGCGCTCAGGGCCAGTAAAAACAGCCCGAGCACCATGCCGAGGTTGAGGTTTTGGATCGCGAGGACCTGCCCGATCACGGGTGCGTCGGGATCCAGGCCCAGCCCGGTGACGCCGACGAGAACCTGCAGCCCGGCGAACAGGACGGTCGCGGCTCTGGAGGCGCGCAGCGCGAACGCGCTGTCCTGCTCATGTCGGGTCAGCGGTAGCACGAAGTCGTTCACGAACGCGGAGGCGGACGCCGAGAGCGAGCTGGAGAGCGTCGACATCGCCGCGGAGAACAGCGCGCCGAGCACGATCCCGACGACCCCTGTCGGCAGTTGATGGACGATGAAGTCGGCGAATACGCGGTCCGGCTTGCTGAGGGGCTGCGCGGGCGGGACCTGCGCGTAGAAGGCGGCCAGCCCGACGCCCAACAGCAGGAAGACCAGGAACTGCCCGAGCACCACCGGGCCGCTCCAGAACAGCGCTCGCTGCGCGTCTTGCTGGGAGCGCGCGCACAGGAACCGCTGCACGATCAACTGGTCGACGCCGTGGCTGCCGATCGACAGGACCGCGCCGCCGATCAAGCCTGCCCATAACGTGTAGTTCGCCGCGAGGTCCCACTCGAGCGCGAAGACGCGGAGTCGGTCGGCGGCGCCGTCGCTTGCGAACGCCGCCGCTAACCCGCCGTCGATTCGGTCGTGCATAACGACGAAGGCGACGGCCGCGCCGGCCATGTAGACGAAGAACTGCACAGCGTCGGTCCAGACGACCGCCTTGATCCCGCCGATGACGGTGTAGACGACCGTAGCCGCGCCGACGGCGATGACGGCGAGGGAGAGGTCCCAGCCGAACATCACCTGCAGTACGATGGCGGTGAGGAAGAGCCGCAGCCCGTCGGCTACGGTGCGGGTGACGAGGAAGATCCCGCTCGCGATCGTGCGCACCTGAGGACCGCTGCGCACCCGTAGGACCTCATAGGCGCTAAATAGCTGGCCGCGGAAATAGAGCGGAACCATGACCGCGGCTGCGACGGTCCGGCCAATGATGTAGCCGAGCGGTAGCTGCAGGAACCGCATGTCCCCGAAGAAGGCCACGCCAGGCAAGCTCAGGAACGTGACGGTGCTGGTCTCGGTGGCGACGATCGACAGCAGCAGGACCGTCCACGGCAGGTCGCGCCCCCCGAGCAGGAAGTCGGACGCGGACTTCTGGCCTCGCCCCATCCACAGCCCGAAGGCGACGGTCCCGCCGACATAGGCGGCGAGCAGCGCGAGGTCCAGTGGAGCGACCGGCATGTCGGGACTCTATCCAAGGCGCGGCCGGCCTTCACTACAACCGTGGCGTGGAGCGACGCGATACGCGATCATTCGGTCATGGGCCACTTGGACCTCGAGAAGCTCGGGACCGAGGCGCGTAACGCGCGGAGCGCTGCGCTCGACGCCATGTCGACGCTGCAACTCGTGACTGCGATGAACGCGGAGGACCTCGGCGTCGCCGGCGCTGTGCAGCAAGCGCTCCCAGAGATCGCTGCGGCGGTTGACGCCGTGGCTGAGCGGATGAGAGCCGGCGGCCGGCTGGTCTACGTCGGCGCGGGCACGAGCGGACGGCTCGGCGTCCTCGACGCGGCCGAGTGTCCGCCGACCTTCTCGGCACATTCGGGTCAGGTGATCGGGCTCATCGCAGGCGGCGAACGCGCGCTCCTTAAGGCCGTCGAGGGCGCCGAAGACGACCCGCAGCTCGCGGCTAACGACCTCCGCTCGCTGGGCCTGACGGCGGCGGACGTCATCGTCGGCGTCGCCGCTAGCGGTCGCACGCCCTACGTGCTCGGGGCGCTCGAGGAAGCTCGGTCGCGCCGGGCGCTCACCGTCGCCTTGACCATGAACCCTGGCAGCGTCGTCGCGCAGGGTTGTGATCATGCGATCGAGCTGGCTACCGGGGCAGAGGTGCTCACGGGGAGCACGCGCCTGAAGGCGGGCACAGCGACCAAGATGGTCTTGAACATGATCAGCACGGGCGCGTTCGTGCGGCTGAACAAGGTCTACGAAAACTTGATGGTGGACGTGAAGGCGACCAACGAGAAGCTGCGCGCGCGCAGCGTGCGGATCGTCGCGCAGGCGTGCAGGTGCGAACACGTCGTCGCGCAGCGGGCGCTAGAGCGCGCCGACGGGCAGGTGAAGGTCGCGATCGTCGCGCGCCTCCGCGACGTCGGCGCGCAGCGCGCTGCCGCCCTGTTGGAGCGCCACGGCGGCAGCGTGCGCGCAGCCCTGGCGGAGGCGCGTTCGTGACGGCGGTCGGACAGGGCAGCGATCGCTGGGTGGGGCTCGATGCGCTGCGCGGCGCGACCATCATGGCGATGATCCTGGTCAACAATCCGGGGCGGTGGGGGAGCGACTGGCAGCTCGACCCGCTCCGTCACGCCGACTGGCACGGCTGCACCTTCACCGACTTGGTCTTCCCGACCTTTTTGTTCTGCGCTGGCGTCGCCGTTGTGCCCGCGCTCGGCGGCAAGTTGGAGCGGGGCGTGCCGAGGCGTCAGCTGGTGTCAGGGGTCGCAGCGCGGGTCGGCAAGCTGCTGCTGATCGGGATGTTCTTGTCGGCCTTCCCGATCGTCACTTTCGAGTCGGGGCGGGGCTTGTTCGCGCCGCTGCTGGAGGTGCGGTTCCCAGGCGTGCTGCAGCGCATCGGGGTCTGCTACGGCGTGGCTGCGTTGCTCTACCTGTTCTGCTCGGTCGCCGTCCAGCGGATTACCCTATGGGGCGCCTTGCTGCTCTACGTGCCGGTGATCACGTGGATCCCGGTGCCCGGGTTCGGGCCGCCCGACATCTCGGCGCCGATGGGGACGCTGCAGGGCTACTTGGACCGGTCGGTGTTCGGCGACCACATTTGGGTCAAGGGCCAATACGACCCCGAGGGTCTGCTGAGCACGCTGCCCGCGATCGCCACCTGCTTGCTGGGGGTGGAGGCCGGGCGATGGATGCGTCAGACGCCGGAGGTCACCGAGCAGGCTGCTGGGTTGATGCGACGAGGCCTGCTGCTGCTCGCGCTGGGCGCGATGTGGTCCTGGCTGCTGCCGTGGAACAAGTATCTCTGGACCAGCAGCTACGCCGTCTGGACAGCCGGCGTGGCGACCGCCGGGCTGGGGCTCGCCGTGACGTCCTTCGACCATGGACGCATGGAGCGCTTGGCGTTGCCGCTGCGGATCTATGGCACGAACGCGCTGTTGGTGTTCGTTGGCAGCGCGCTCGTCGGTCGCGGGATCGATACGTTGGTCACGGTTCCTCTAGGAGAGCGCGAGGTCTCCGCGAAAGATTGGCTGTTCGATTCCGCGCTTCTACGTATCGCTCCACCGAAAATTGCGTCGCTGCTTTTTGCGCTCCTGTGGGTGCTGGCCTGGTTCGCTGTCCTCCGCTCGCTGTATCGGCGAGGCGTTATTTGGCGCGTCTGAAACCTTGGGAAGCAAGGGGTTTGGGTCGCGTTTGCGGTTTCGAATCGCCGCGCCCGAGCCCGCCGGTAGGAGGGGCGGATCGGTCGATTGTGGATTGTTGGAAAATCTTTCCACATATAGATTTGCACGTGGCCGAGCGGCTCCTGGCGGGCTGCTCATCCCTTGCCAAAAAGGGCCCGCGACCCCAAAATGGGGGACGATGCAGCCCAACGCGAAACCAGAAGTTCGAGTCCTCGACTCCGCAGAGAACGCGGTGCCGGTCTTACTCGACGAGCTGCGTAACGTGATCGCTGCGGAGTCCAGGCCGCTGGTCAGCTTCGCAACGGGCGTGACATTTACCGCGTTCTTCCGCTCCCTGGACGTCGAGCTCAAGTCGGGCGGTATCGATGTTGGCAGTTGGGTGGGGACACACCTGGACGAATACATTGCGTTCGAACCGAATCGGCGCGGTGGGATGGTCCATGAGCTGACGCTGCGCTGTCCGGCTCTGCGCGAGATGCTGGCGCGCGGCTCGTTCCTGCCGGTCCCATGTCATGGCGCCGCAGGGTCCCTGCGGGCCCACGAGGAGCGCATGAAGCGGGCTGGCGGCGTCAAGCTGCAGTTCCTCGGCATCGGCCGAAACGGCCACGTGGCCTTCAACGAACCCGGCGCGCTGATCGACAGCGGGTTCCACGTCACGACGCTCGCCGAGTCGACGCGACGAGACGCAGCGCCGACATTTGTCCCCGACGAGCCGCCGCGGCGTGCGGTCACCGCGGGATTGCAGTCCATCTTGGGAGCGGAGCGCATCGTGCTCTGCGCCTTCGGCAGCGACAAAGCCGACGCGGTCCGCGCGATGCTGCATGGCGAAAGCAGCGAGCGTTGCCCCGCCTCGGCGCTGCGCGATCACCCGAACGCGCTCGTCCTGCTGGATCCAGCGGCGGCGAGCAGCCTCGACGCACCCGCCAGCGCGGCCAGCTAGCTCCCTTGGAGAGGGCGGCGTGGCCACCGCGTTGAGATCGTCTCGCGGACAAGGCTGCGCCTAGGAGGCCCTTTGCGGTAGCGGGGCAGATTCCGAGTCGTCGGTCCCTAGCATGCTTGCGTGAGACAACTCGCTGGCTGTGCTCTTGGTGTGCTGTGGGCCTTCTCGGCGGCGTGTTCTCGGCCGCTCCTCGCGCAATCTGCGGAAGAGCGGTTGGGTCAGATGACCCTCGAACAGAAGGCGGGCCAGTTGTTCGTCTCGTGGAGCTTGTCGCGCCCGTCCGGGGACAATCACGCGCAGCTGCTGCAGTGGGTCGAAGAGGTGGGGCTCGGCGGGGTGATCTTGAGCCTGGGGACCGTCGGGGACGCGGCGCAGCTGATCCCAAAGCTGCAGGAGCGCGCCGAGATCCCGCTTTTGTTGGCGGGCGACTTCGAGGGCGGGGTGTGGTTCCGCCTCGAAGGCGCGACGGAGCTGGGGAACCAAATGCTGGTCGGGGCGACCGAGGACGCCGGGCTCGCCGAAGCGATGGGCCGCGTGACTGGAGAAGAGGCGCGCGCGCTCGGCTTCCACTGGGTCTTCGCGCCGGTGCTCGACGTCAACAGCAACCCAGCGAACCCGATCATCAACGTGCGAAGCTTCGGCGAACAGCCGGCGCTCGTCTCGCGGCTCGGGCGGGCGTTCGCGAGCGGGGTCCGCAGCGCGGGGTTGATCTCTTGCGGCAAACACTTCCCGGGGCACGGAGACGTCAGCAGCGACTCGCACCTGGAGTTGCCCACGGTGCCTGGCGACGCGGCCCGGCTCCGCGACGTCGAGCTGCGCCCGTTCCGTGAGGCCGCGAGAGATGGCTTGGAGTCCGTGATGACGGGGCACCTCGCTGTGCCAGGGCTCGGCGAGCGCGTCGATGTACCTGCGACGCTCTCCGCGCGTATCCTCGGCGACGTCCTGCGGGACGAGCTCGGCTTCAAGGGGCTGGTCGTGACGGATGCCCTGGACATGGGCGGCGTCAAGGACGCGCTGCCGGCTGGAGAGGTCGCCGTGCGGGCGCTGCTCGCCGGCGCCGACGTGCTGTTGATGCCGCCAGACCCGCTCGCCGCGCGCAGCGCGGTAGTCGCGGCCGTGACCGCCGGGCGCGTCCCCGCGGCGCGGCTCGACGACGCCGTGCGGCGCATCCTGGAGATGAAGCGGCGCGTCGGCTTGCTCGGCGGCGGCGGGCGAACGGCCGTCGACTGGCGCGACCAGATGAAGCAGCCGGCTGCCGTAGCGCTCGCGGAGACCTTGGCCGCGCGCGGGCCGGTGCTCGTGCGGGATCGTGGCGAGGCGGCGCGGAAGGTGCTCCGCGCCGGTGACGGGCAGACTCTGCTCGTGACGTTGGTGGATCAAGACGAAGGGCAAGGGGCCGCCTTCGCCAGCGCTATCGACGGACCCGTCGCTGTGAAACGAGCAGGCAGCATCCGCCTCTCGAACGCCAGCTCGACGCAGCAGGTCTCTGACGCGGTGGCCAAGATCACGTCCGCGGAGAACGTGGTCGTCGCGGTCTACGTCAAGGTGCGGGAATTCACGGGCGGCCTCGCGGTGCCCGCCAATCTCCAGCCCGTTCTGGCCGCTCTGACCGAAGAGCAGCGCGTCGTCCTGGTTTCTTTCGGCAACCCATATCTCGTGCAGGCCGTCCCGCGCGCCGACGCCTACGTCGCTGCCTTCACCCGCACGGAGCACGTCCAGCGCGCGGTCGCGGCCGCGCTCCGCGGTCAGGGCACCTTGGTGGGGCGTCTGCCTGTCTCGATCCCGGGGGTGGCGGCGGTCGGCGCAGGGCTGTCGCTGCGGCCGCTGCTCCGCGGCGACGCGCGCGACGACGAACTACAGGCGAGGTTGCAAAGAGAGCTCGACGGCGCTGTCGCCGCGCGCGCGTTCCCCGGCGCTGTCTGCGTCGTCACCCGGCGCGGTCAGGTGGTCGCGCGCGTCACCGCCGGTCGACTCCGGTATGAAGCCGATTCGCCGCCCGCGCGCGCGGACACGTTCTACGACCTCGCGTCCCTGACGAAGGTGTGCGCGACGACCCCTGCTGTGCTCGCGCTGGTCGCAGACGGGAAGGTCTCGCTAGACGACCCTGTGCAGAAGTGGTTGCCGGCTTTTCGGGGCGCCGGTAAGGAGGCGGTGACGGTGCGGCACTTGTTGACGCACCGGGCTGGTATGCCCTCTTGGGCCAGCTTCTATAAGGAGCTCCGCGGCAAGCACGCGGTGCTCGCTGCTGCGGCGGCGCAAGAGCTCGTCAACGAAGTCGGCAGCGTCGAGGTCTACAGCGACCTCGGGTTCATGCTCCTGGCCGCGGTCGTCGAAGCCGCTGCGGGCGAGCCGTTCGACGCGTTCGTCGCCCGGCGCGTCAGCGGTCCCATGCAGACAGCGGCGGTCTTCGCGCCGACCTCGGCGCCGCCGATCGCTGCCGCGCCGACGGAGCGCGACGCATGGCGCGGGCGCGTCGTGCGAGGTCACGTTCACGACGAGAACGCCTTCGCGATGGGCGGTGTCGCGGGGCACGCGGGCTTGTTCGCGACCGCCGACGGGGTCTCGCGCTACGCGGCTTCGCTGCTCGCCGGCGGCGGTCCCGTCCTGCCGAGGGCGCTTGTCGAGGCGGCGACGCGGCCCGTGGGCGGCGTCGCGCCGGGAGCACGGGGGCTCGGGTTCGCGCTGCTGGAGCGGGCGTCGTGGGCCGGCAGCGACGTTCCCTCGGGCGCGTTTGGACACACGGGCTTCACCGGGACGTCGATCTGGTGCAGCCCGCGGCACGACGTCTCCGTGGTCTTGCTGAGCAACCGCGTGCATCCGAACAGGGAAAATCGCCGGATCACCGACGCGCGTCGCCGTGTGCATGATGCGGTGATCGAGTGGCTAGACTGGTGATCATGAAGGCTCTCCTGAAGTGCGCGTCCGTGCTCCTCGCCGCTGCGGCCGCCCTGCCTGCGCAAGACCTCGAGGCGGGCGCCGTTGAGCGCATCCACATCATCGGCGCCAGCGTCAGCGGTGGCTTCACAGACGGTCCTATGTTCGGGGCAAAAGCGCCGGGCGAGTCGGTGTCGCTGCACAGGCTGCTCAAGCGCTGGTGCGACGGCGACGCCAAGGTGACGACGCATCCGCCGATGGAGATGTGGATGCTCTTTCGGGATCCCGCGAAGACCGGCCAGAAGGAGGTCCTGATGGCCAAGCGGCGCAAGCCCGACGCCGTGGTGGCGATCGACTTCTTGTTTTGGTTCGTCTACGGATATGTCTCCGGCGACCCGGAGGCGCAGCGGGCGGCGGGCTTGGAGCGCGGGCTCGCGCTCCTAGATCAGCTTGAGGTCCCGTTGATGGTCGGCGATCTCCCAGACATGCGCGGCGCTGCCAACCGCATGCTGAAGGCGCGGCAGATCCCGTCGGTTCAGGTGCTGAAACGGCTCAACCGTCGGCTGCGCAGCTGGGCCGAGCAGCGCGGCGACGTGACCTTGGTGCCGCTCGCGGCGTTGGTAAAAGAGCTCAAGCACGAGGGCAGCGAACTGCCGCTAAAGACGGGCGCGTTGCGCACGCCGCCAGCTGCGCTGCTGCAGTCGGACCGGCTCCACGCGACCCGCCTCGGCATGGCCTTCCTAGTGTTCCGCATGCAGGCCGCGTTACAGGGTCTGTTCGACCTTGGTCACGCGCTGCACGGTCAGCGATGGAGCTTTGAAGAGTTTGTCGAAGCCGCTGGCGCGGAAGAAGAGCTGGAAGAGCTGCAGCAGCGGCTGGCATCTCGGCGCGACCGGTGAGCGACGAAGTCTGAGCCGGTGGGCGGCGCGCCATGCTCAACGCGCCGTCCGTGGTTCACATCGCGCGCCCGGGCGCGCGCGCGCCGGTCGCGGGGCCCGTCTCGCTTACTTCTCCAGGAGCGATCGCCACTCAGGCACGCGGCGCAGCGGCTCGAGGCGAACGCCCAGCAGCGCGCGCTGCCATGGCTGCAGCGCAGCGGCGCGCTCCGAGGCCGCGGTGGCGATGCCAGCAGCTTGTTCGTCTCGACCGAGCGCCATCGCGGTGATCGCGCTGGTCCACATCCAGCGCAGGTCCTCGCGATCGCGCTCGAAGCGGCGGAGCTCCTCGCCCAGGCGGCGGTTTAGTTCGTAGAGCAGCAGGATCGCGTCTTCGCTGCCGTCGCTTTCGAAGTCGGCGAACGCCGCGAACAGCGCCTCGATCCGGTAGCGGTTGGCATGTCGCTGATCGCCGCGCTGCTCAGCGCGGGTCGCGAACTCGGCGAAGAGATCTGCGAGGCGGGCCCGCAGTCGAGCGTGCGGTCGCTCCGCGACCTCGAGGATCGCCCGGTCGACGTCGCCCAGCTCTGCGAGCGCCGTGCTGCAGAGCGCGCGCAACTCAGGGTTGGCCGGGTCCAGCGTGAGCCCTCGCCTGGCGACCTGGATCGCTTCGCCGTACATGCTGCGCCGGGCCAAGGTCTCGGCATGAAGCAACAGGAGCGACGGCGAGAACGGCCGCAGCGAGAGCGCTCGCTCGGCGTGTTCCGTCGCTCGCGGCAAGTCGCCGCTGCTCATCGCCTCCTGAGCCTGCAGCTGTGGCCAACGCGGTTCGAAGGGCATCCAATGGGCCGCGGACGCGATCGCCTCGGACCGCGCGGGGGCGCCGGCCCGCCGCGCTTCGAGATAGGCGGTCGCCGCCGAGTTCCCCGCGATCGGGAGCATCCCGAGCGCGATCATGCCTGCGCCCGCAACGATCGAAAGCGCGCGTCGGGCTGGGCCGCGCCGCGTTGGCCGGCTCAGATCGACGTTGGCGCCGGCGAGCCAGAAGGCGAGCGCCGCGGCGGGGGCGTTCAGCGCCGGGGCGCGCACGAACATCAGCATCGCGAGCGTGAAGAGGGGCAGCAGCAGCTCGCGGTCGCTCTCGCGGCGCGCGATGCGGGACAGCATCCACACGAATAAGAGCAGCGCGACCGCGCCTCCGTCGACGAGTAATTCGAGCCAGTCGTTGTGGGCGTGGCGAACCTCTGTAGGGAACTGGCGGTCGAAGCTTGAAGCCTCGATCTCGGCTTGGTTTCTGTGGCGCGGGTATTCGACTTGGAACATGCCTGGACCGTGTCCAAGCAGCGGCGCCTCTGTCAGCAGGTCCGCGACGCCGTCCGCGATCTCGAATCGAACCTGTAAGGTAACCGCGCTGCGCTGCAGGGCCTGTTCCGAGGCGGCGGCGGCCAGCTGGGCGGTCGGGGCTGTCCACAGCGCGACGCCGCCGAGCGTCGCGCCCGCCGCCAGCGTCAGCGCGCCGCGCGCGGCGACGCTGAGCCAGCCCCGGTCCTTGAAGTGCAAGAGCGCGAGCGCGGCGAGGGCGCCGATGGTCGCAACCTTGCCCGATCGTGAGGGGTTCACGACGAGATATGCGCCCGCGAAGACCAGTGCGGTCACCGCCAACCAGCGCGCGCGGCTGGAGCTCCGCGGCATCAGCGCGACGGTCGCGGCCGTCGCGACAGCCGTCCACTCAGACGACACGTTCAGGTTGCCGAGCGTGGTGACCGGCTCTCGTTCCACTCCGTAGCCAGCGATCTCAGCGAGCCCGAAGTGCTGCAGCAGCCCGAACGCGCTGGTGGTCAAAAGCAGCGCAGCAACTGGCGCCGCGAACGCTGCCGCGCGCGTAAGCGCGCCGAGCCGCATCCAGACGAGCAAGGCGCTCCAGTGCGCGATTCGATAGGCAGCCTCCCAGGCCTGGAAGGGGGCTGGGCCGTCGGCGCTGGGCCCGAGCGCTTGTGCGCACCACGACGAGACCGCGCTGAGCGCGAGCGCCCCAAGGAACAGCGTGCCCGACCTCGCGCCGCCTGGCCGCGGTAGGCTGGGCAGCGCGCAGAGCGCCGCGCCTGCCATCACCAGCAGCAAGCCGCGGCGGACCTGCTCAAAGTCGATCCACAGCGGATGGAACGGCAGGACCAGCAGCCCCAGGAAAACCCACGGCAGCCACAGGCGATCTCTCACGGGTTCATGCGCGCCTTCTATCATGCGCCGTTTGGCTCGTCGAAGTTCAGGATCGCGTCGACGTAGTCTCGCGCGATGAACTTCTCCAGGTCGTCGATGCCTTCGCCAACGCCGAGGAACTGCACCGGCACCGGCAGCACGTCACGGATACCGAACAGCGCGCCCCCTTTCGCTGTCCCGTCCATCTTCGCGAGGATGAGGCCAGACACCGGCGCTGCTTTGGCAAACTCGCTCGCTTGTCGGATCGCGTTCTGGCCCGTGGTGCCGTCCAGGACCAGCAGCGTCTCGTGAGGCGCATCGGGGAGCTGCTTTTTGACCACGCGGACGATCTTCTCGAGCTCGGTCATCAGGTTCTTTTGCGTATGCAGGCGACCCGCCGTGTCGAGGATCAAGTAGTCGACCTCGCGTGCGACGGCGGCTGCTGTGGCGTCGAACGCGACCGCGGCCGGGTCAGCTCCGGTGCCCTGCTTGACGATCTCAATGTCGAGCCGTTCGGACCACAGCGTCAGCTGTTCAACCGCCGCGGCGCGGAACGTGTCCCCCGCGCCCAGCAGGACCGTGTTGCCCTGCTGCTTGAGGTGGTTGGCGAGCTTGGCGATCGACGTCGTCTTGCCGGCCCCGTTGACGCCGACGACCAAGATGACGGTTGGCCCATGGGCTGTGCGGGCGAGCTCCCCCTCGCAGCCGTCCATCATTTCGCGGAGCCGCAGGCGCAGGAACTCTGGTACCTCTTCGACGGTCTTGACCTCGCGTCGCCTGTACGAGTCCTTCAGCTCGTCGACGATTCGCGTGCCTAGCGGGCCCAGGTCGCTGTTGTAGAGGACCTCTTCGAGCTCTTCGAGGAACTGCTCATCGAGCTGACGGCCTGAGAACAGCCGGGAGAGCCCTGAGACCAGGACCGTGCGTGTCTTTTGGAGCGCGCCTAGGAGTTTTCCGAACACCATCTCCGGCGAGTGTCGGCCGCTACGCGGTCCCCGACAAACAAAAAGGTTGAGCAGGTCTCGCCGAGGGGGATCAGGAGGTCGCTGCGTCGGCGGCGCCGTCGCTCTTGCTGCGCGCGAGGTCGATCCGGATCCGATCGAGGATGCCGTTGACGAAGCCGCCTGAGTTAGCCGTCGAGAACTTCTTGCCGATCTCGATAGCCTCGTTGATCGCCACCTTCTGAGGGACGTCGTCGCACCACATCAGCTCGTAGACGGCCATCCGCAGCACGTTGCGGTCGACGATCGCCATGCGCCGGAGGTCCCAGTTGCGCGTCACCGCCTGCAGCTTCGCGTCGATTTCGTCGCGGTGCTCGAGCGTCCCGGATACGAGCTTATTCGCGAACTGGAGGATCTCTCGCTCAGTCGCGTTGAGCTTGCGCGCCGTGCTGTCTCGCTGCTCGGCGCTGTCTTCGTCGCCATCTTCGACTCTCGTGATCTCGGCGCGGCACACGGCTTCGACGTCGCCGTCGGCGCGCTCGCCGCCGTCACCGCAGTAATGTCGTCCACGGACGTCGAACTGGAACAGCGCCTGCATGGCGACTTCGCGGGCGCGGGTGCGGCGACGGATAGGGGCGGTCATGAGAAGGAGCAGGCGGAGTCGTGGTCGGACCACGCGTGGCCCCGAAGCGTATCGCAGGCTTGGTCGTTCGTCTACCTCACCTCGGACCGCAACTGCTCTTGCAGGTTGGTCATGGCGAGCGCTGCTGACGCCGCGTCGGCGCCCTTGTTGCCGTGCGAGCCGCCGGCGCGCGCCAGCGCGAGCTCCATGGTCGCGCACGTGAGCACGCCGAAGCCGATCGGGACGCCGGATTCGAGCTGCACCCGCAGGGCTCCGTCGGTGACGCCGCCGCACACATATTCGTAGTGGTCCGTGCCTCCGCGAATCACGGCCCCGAGCATGACGACGGCATCGCAGCCGTGGTCGGCCAACCATTTGCACGCTAGCGGCAGTTCGAAGGCTCCTGGGACCCAAGTGACGGTGATGTCTTCGTCGCGTACGCCGTGCGCTGCGAGCGTCTCGAGCGCGCCATCGAGCATCCGCTCGGTCACGATCTCGTTGAACCGGGCTACTGCGACGCCAATGCGACGTCTTTCACCACCGTGCTTCTCCGTTAGGACCCTAGCCATCGCGAGCAGCCTACGCGAACGAGGCAGCTGTTGCATCGGCGAACGGGGCGGACCTCCGCTCCCGTTGTTTGCGCCGACGACGCCGGGGCTGAGAATCCTGTCTGGTTGCTTTCCCCTGGCCTCGCAGGCGGGCAACATCTCGACAGATGCCGTCGCCGCTGCCGTTCTGGATCGCGTTCGTAACGACCGTCGCGCTGCTGGTCGTCGCGTTGGCGACGGGATTTCTTCGCAAGCGGAAGGTCCACTTATGGCTCGGCCCAGCGACGATCGTGTCGCTCGCGATCGCGATCTGGCAGACCGAGAAGCTGATGCGCAAATACGCGTTTCCACCGGACGCGCTCGCCTTTCACCTGATCTTTGCCAAGGCGGGCGGTCTGCTGGCTGTGCCCGTGGTCGTGACCGGGATCTGGCTGTCGAAGTCAGAGCGCGCCAGAATTTTCCACCGAGTCGCGGTGGCCGTTTGGCTGGTGAGCGTGCTGATCGCCACGGCCACAGGCCTGTGGATGTTCGGGCTCGGGTCTCTGAAAGCGGGCTGATCAGAGTCGGCCCCCTGGGTAAAACGTTCGCATGCTCCGCACTTGTCTCACCTCGCTGCTCGTCGTCAGCACGGCCTTTGGGCAAGCGGCCCACAGCGCGCCTAGTTCTGCCGGGCGAGAGGCGGAGCTCGCGCGCGCTGGGAACCGTCGCGCCGCCTTCGCGGCAGGTTTCGAGCGCTTGTCGAGTGCGGGATGTGACGCCTACGCTTTTTTGCTTCGGCACATGCCGACGCGCGACTTCGCGTCTGTCCAACCGGCGCTGTTGGTAGAGAGCGTGCAGCTGGCAGAGTCTGCGCGCGCCTCGGTCCCGTGGGGTGCGGGCCTCTCCGACGAGGTCTTTCATAACTACGTAGTCCCTTACGCCCAAGCAGACGAGACCCGGGAGTCGTGGCGTCCCTCGATGCTGCGGGAGTTCTTGCCGCTGGTCACGGCGTGCGAGACGCCAGGTGAAGCGGCTCAAGCGCTGAATCGCGCGATCTTCAACAAGGTCAACGTTCACTACTCCACGGGTCGCAAGCGGGCGCTGGCGTCACCGAGTGAGTCGATCGCGCAAGGCAAGGCGACCTGCACAGGGCTGTCCATCTTGCTGGCGGACGCCTGCCGAGCCTGCTGCGTGCCCGCGCGACTGGTCTCGGTTCGGTGGCCGCACAAGCCAGGTAACCACACCTGGGTAGAGGTTTGGGACGGCGAGGTGTGGCGATTTTGCGGCGCCGATGAGCCAGACCCTAGAGGCCTTGATCGCGCTTGGTTTGTCGGCGACGCCAAACGATGCGCAGGCGCGGACAGCGAGCACCGGGTTTGGGCCGTTTCTTTCGCGGAGACTGAGCAGCGTTTCGTCGCCGGGTGGGGGGCAGAGCGGCTGTGGGGGGTCGACGTCACCGCCCGCTACGCTCCTCAGGATCGCGCGGCAGGCAGCGACCCTGACGACGCCTTGCTCGCGCAGTTGGCTCGCTACTTTGCGGCTGACGCGGGCCGCCAAGCGACGTTCGAATTCGACCGGAACCTCGACGAGGAGCTGCGAACGGTCGCTGGCGACGCGCGGCTACGGGCGCTGGTGTGGCGCGCGCTCCGGACGTATGAAAAGCCCAGGCTGCTGCCAGACTACCAGGCGCGCGTGGCGCGCGCGGGCGGCAAGGTCAGCCCGTTCACGGTCAAGCAGGTCGGCGATAAGCCCGCGCGCGGCTGGCCTCTCGTGATCGCGATGCACGGCGGCGGCGGCGTCAAAAAAGAGATCAACGACGCGCAGTGGCGACAGATGCAGAGCTACTACAGGGACCACCCCGAGGTCTCTGGGTATCTCTACTGCGCGCTGCGGGCCCCGACAGACGACTGGAACGGCTTCTACACGGACTACTTCTACCCGGTTCTGGAGAAGCTGATCCGGCAGTTTGTCGTCTGTGATGAGGTCGATCCTGACCGGGTCGTCGTCATCGGATACAGCCACGGTGGCTACGGCGCGTTCGCGGTCGGTCCCAAGCTGCCGCATCGCTTCGCGGCGGTGCACAGCAGCGCCGCGGCGCCCACCG
>NYVR01000060.1 GCA_002684655.1 Planctomycetota bacterium
GGCGCAGCAGCGCGAGGTGCGAGCGCTGCTCGACCACAGCGACGCGTCGTTCCGCCTGCTGGCGTTCCGAGCGCTCCGCAACGCTGGCCAGGACGCCGTCTCGCTCGCGGCGAAGCTCTGCACGGACGAGGACGCCTACGTGCGCGCAGGCGTCGCGACGGCGCTGCGCGATGCCAGCGGCGAAGCGGCGGTCGCCGCGCTCGTTGAGATCGCGCGACGCTTCGACGGCCGCGACCGCGCCTACCTCGACGCGCTCGGGATCGGCTGCACCGGCAAAGTTGACGCCGTCTACGGCGCCCTCGCAGCGCGCGCCGGCGAGCCCCTCGAGTGGAGCGCGGCGATGGACTGGATCACGTGGCGGCTAGGTTCGCCGGCGTCGGTGCCAGCGCTGCTCGCGCGCGCGCAGGCGGACACCCTGAGCGGCGCGGCGCGCGCGCGCGCGCTCACGGCGCTGGCGTTCGTCCGCGCGCGAAGCGCAGCCGACGCGATGGTGACGATCGCCGCAGAGCCGACCAGTTCGCTCCGCGGCGACGCGACGTGGTGGTGCCTGAACCGCATGGGCAACGAGTGGCGCGGCTTCGGCGTGCGCGAGGCGCTCAAGGCACGTGGCATCTACGACCCCGACTCCGTCAAGGTGCAGCCGGTGCAGACGCCGCCCGATCCCGAGGCGAAGCTCAGCTACTCCGTCGACGACGTGATGGAATCCCAGGGAGACCCCGGTCGCGGGGCGCGGCTCGCAGGCGCGTGCTACACGTGCCACAAGGTCGGCGCGATGGGGGTCGCGTTTGGGCCTGACCTCGGCGCCTTCGGCAAGGCGCAGTCCAGGCGCGCGATCATCGAGGCGATCATGCACCCGTCGAAGAGCATCAGCCACGGCTACGAAGGCCACACCGTGAAGACCGACGATGGCGACGTCGACGGCGTCGTGCTCTCTCGCGGCGACCCGGTGATCGTGCAGTCACAAGGCGGTCTCCTTCAGCTGATCCCCAAGCCACGCGTGAAGAAGATCGAACGTATGCGTCGATCGCTGATGTGGTCACCGCAGCTGCTCGGGCTCGACGCGCAGGGATTGGCGGACCTGGTCGCCTGGATGCAGGCGACGCGGTGATGCGATGCATCCTGCAGATCGGGGCGCTGGCGCTGCTGGCCGCGGCCAGCGCCGCGCAGCGTCCGAACGTCGTCCTGATCATGGCTGATGACCTGGGGTGGGGCGACCTCGGGGTCCAGGGACACCCGGCGCTGCACACACCCCACCTCGACCAAATGGCGGCTGACGGCGCGAGCTTCGCGCGCTTTCACGCCGCGGCGCCGGTCTGCTCGCCTACGCGCGCCTCGTGCCTGACCGGCCGGCACCCATACCGCGCCGATATCCCCAGCGCCAACCGCGGACACCTGCGACGCGACGAAGTCAGCCTGCAGGGTCTCTTGAAGCAAGCTGGATACCGCACCGGGCACTTTGGCAAGTGGCACCTCGGCACGCTGACCAAGACGCTGGTCGAATCGAACCGCGGCGGGCCCCGCGGCAGCGCCCACTACGCGCCGCCGTGGGAGCGCGGCTTCGACGTGTGCTTCTCGACGGAGGCCAAGGTGCCAACCTTCGACCCGATGAAACACCCGACCACCGGCGAACCCTACGGGACGCACTACTGGACGGGTCCCGAGCAGCGCGCGACGCGAGGCCTCGAAGGCGACGACTCCCGCGTCATCATGGACCGAGCGCTGCCGTTCGTGCGGGAGTGCGTGGCCGACGAAGCCCCGTTCTTGTGCGTCGTTTGGCTGCATGCGCCCCACCTGCCGTGCGTCGCGAGCGAGGCCGACCGCGCGCGCTACCGCGATTTCGGCGAACAAGCCCAGCATTACTTCGGCTGCATCACGGCGCTCGATCGGCAGGTCGGCAGGCTGCGACGCGCGCTCGACGACCTCGCCGTCGCGGACGAGACCATGATCTGGTTCTGCTCAGACAACGGGCCAGAGGGACGAGACGGCAAGGCGCCCGGGTCGACCGGCGGCCTGCGCGGGCGCAAGCGCAGCCTCTATGAAGGTGGCACGCGTGTCCCGGCCTTCGCCGTCTGGCCCGGCCACATCCAGGCCGGGGTCGAAGTCAGGACGCTGGCGTGCACCAGCGACTACCTGCCGACCCTCGCGGGTTGGCTCCAGCTGCCGCTACCGACCGAGCACCGGCTCGACGGCGTCGACCTCCGGCCAGCGCTGTCCGCGGCCGCGCGCGGCGAGACCGCGCCGCGACAGCAGGCCATCGGCTTCGAGTCCGCGCGGATGGCGACCTGGACCAGCGACCGGTTTAAGCTAGTGGCCCACCTGAAGGGCCAGACGAAGGACCACCGCGCGCTGCCGCCGGTCGACCGCGTCGAGCTCTTCGACTTGCGGGAAGATCCACAGGAGCAAACGAACGCCGCCGCCGACCACCCGGACACGGTGGCCGCCATGCGCGAGTCCCTCGCGCGCTGGCGCGCCTCGATCCGATAGCGGCCTTGATTGCCCCAGCCCACGTGCTAACTCGGAGACACCATGCCTAAAAAAGTCGACTGGTACTATCACCGCAAAGGTTGAACGAGCTGCAAGCGCTCCGACGCCTTCCTCGAGAAGGCCGGCGCCACCGTCCGTGAGACGGTCAACGCCAGCAAAGAACGGTTCGGCCCAGGCGACCTAGACGCGCTCTTCGACGGCGCCACCAAGATCATCGTGGCCAAAGGCAAGAAGGTGCTGACCTTCCGCCCCGGAAAGCCCGACTACGACGCCGAAGAGGTCCGCAAGGTCTCCATTGGCCCGTCTGGCAACCTGCGAGCGCCCACGCTGCGCGCAGGCAAGACGTGGTATGTCGGCTTCAGCGAAGACGCCTACAACGCCTGAGCTAGCGCTGACGTAGACGCGCACAGGCGGCTCGCACGGACGGCTCGCACGAATAGCGCACGCCGAAAGGGCGCGCCCGATCCACCCGCCGGTCATGGTGCTGTGGACGCTGGGGTCGTAGCTTGAGGGCGTCATGCACGAGAAGCTCCGCCCCTTGTCCCTCCTCGCCGTCATCGGCGCCGCGGCTGCGCCCTTCTGGATCCAGGACGCGCCGCTGCAAAAGGCCTACGTCGACGGCGCGGGCTGGCGTCCGTTGACGCTCGCGGACTTCGTCAACGTCAACGGTGACGCCGACACATGGTCCGAGGAGGGCGGGGTCATCACCTGCACCGGCAAGCCAAACGGCGGCGCGCGGACCACGACGACGTTCACGAACTTCGAGCTCGTCGCAGAATGGAAGCATCATGAATACGCCGGCAACTCGGGCATCTTCATCTGGTGTCCCGAGTCAGCCTTTACCGACCTACCCAAAGGCACGCTGCCCCGGCAGGGCATCGAGGTCCAGGTCCTCGACCTCGGCTACGAGGCGAACTGGCTCAAGAACAAAGGGAAGCAGTCCAACTGGTTCACCAGCCACGGCGACGTCTTCCCGGTCGGCGGTTCCAAGATGACCGCGTTCCAACCCGAGATCACCTACAAAGACGCGGCCGGTAAGCCCTACAAGGTCGGCAACCCGAAGAGCAGCCGGAGCTTTCCGACGATGCGCCTGGTCAAGCCTGCCGGCGAGTGGAATCACTACTACGTGCGCGCGATCAACGGTGAGGTGCGGCTCTGGGTCAACGGCCGCGAGGTCACCGGCGGCCGCGACTGCGCGCCCGCGACGGGCTACCTCGCGCTGGAGAGCGAAGGCGCGAAGGTTCAGTTCCGGAACCTCCGCGTCCGCGAGCTCCCCTAGCGGCCGCGAGGGCGACAGGTCGCGAGACGGAGAGCCGCCGAGCGGCGCGCGGGCCAAGCCGTACGCTGCGGCGTCGGCCGAACCTGCGGATCCTCCGAGCAGGCCGACGCAGATCTGCGCGGGAATGCGGCGCCTGATCTGCTAACGTGTTGCGCCCGAAACCCCACCCCGCGCCCCCGAAAGACCCCTTCCCGGCACCATGACCGACGCCCCGAAGATCATCTACACGCACACCGACGAGGCCCCCGCCCTCGCCACGTATTCGTTCCTGCCGATCATCAAGTCTTTCTGCGCGGGCACGGGCATCGAAGTGGAGATGCGCGACATCTCGCTCGCGGGCCGCATCCTCGCCAACTTCGCGGACGCGCTCTCAGCCGAGCAGCGCATCGGGGACGACCTCGCCGAGCTCGGCGTCTTGGCGCAGCGTCCGGAGGCGAACATCATCAAGCTCCCGAACATCAGCGCTTCGATCCCTCAGATGAAGGCCGCGATCAAGGAGCTGCAGGAGCAAGGCTACGCGCTGCCAGAATATCCCGAAGAGCCGGCGAACGACGCCGAGCGAGAGGTCAAGGCGCGCTACGACAAGGTCAAGGGCAGCGCCGTAAACCCGGTGCTGCGCGAGGGCAACTCCGATCGACGCGCGCCAGCAGCCGTCAAGGCGTTCGCCAAGCAGCACCCCCACCGCATGGGCGCCTGGCAAAGCGACAACAAGGCGCACGTCGCGTCGATGAGCCGCGGCGACTTCCGCGCCAACGAGAAGTCGTTGACGATGCCCGCCGCGACCGAAGTCACGATCGAGCACGTCGCCGCGGACGGCACCACGACCCAGATGAAGGGACCGATCGCGCTGGAGGCAGGTGAGGTCGTAGACGCGACCTTCATGAGCAAGAAGGAGCTGACCCAGTTCCTGGCAGCGCAGGTTGCAGAAGCCAAGGAGCAGGGCCTGCTGTTCTCGCTCCACATGAAGGCGACGATGATGAAGGTCTCTGACCCGATCATCTTCGGCTACGGCGTCGAGGCCTACTTCGCGCCGATCTTCGACAAGCACGGCGAGAAGCTCTGCAAGCTCGGCGTCGACCCGCGCAACGGCTTCGGCGACGTCGTCGCCAAGATCCAGGAGCTGCCTGAAGCCGAGCGCGCCGAGATCGAGGCCGACATCCAAGCCTGCTACGCGGACCGCGCTGGCATCGCGATGGTCAACTCGGACAAGGGCATCACCAACCTGCACGTCCCCAGCGACGTCATCATCGACGCGTCGATGCCCGTCCTGGTGCGTGACTCGGGCAGCATGTGGAACGCCGCGGGCGAGCTGCAGCAAGCCAAGGCCGTGATCCCGGACCGCTGCTACGCCGGCGTCTACCAGGCGGTACTCGACGACTGCCGCCGACACGGCGCGCTCGACCCGACCAAGATGGGCAGCGTGCCCAACGTCGGCCTGATGGCCAAGAAGGCCGAGGAGTACGGCTCGCACGATAAGACGTTCGAGGTCCCAAGCGACGGCACGATGCGCGTCGTCGACAAGGACGGCGACGTGCTGATCGAGCACGCGGTCGAAGAGGGCGACATCTGGCGCATGTGCCAGGTCAAGGACGCGCCCATTCGCGACTGGGTCAAGCTCGCAGTCAGCCGCGCGCGCGCCACCGGCGCGCCCGCCGTCTTCTGGCTCGACAAGGACCGCGCGCACGACGCCGAGCTGTTGAAGAAGGTCGCGGTCTACCTGAAGGACCACGACACCGACGGCCTCGAGTTCCACATGCTCTCGCCGGTCGAAGCGTGCGAGCTGTCCTTGACGCGTATCCGCGAGGGCCAGGACACCATCTCGGTGACCGGCAACGTGCTGCGTGACTACCTAACCGACCTCTTCCCGATCCTCGAGGTCGGCACCTCTGCCAAGATGCTCTCGATCGTCCCGCTGATGAACGGCGGGGGCCTGTTCGAGACGGGCGCCGGCGGCTCGGCCCCCAAGCACGTGCAGCAGTTCGAGAAAGAGAACCACCTGCGCTGGGACTCATTGGGCGAGTTCCTCGCGCTGGCGGCCTCCTTCGAACACATCGCGGACCGCTACGAGCACAAGACCGCCGCCGTCCTCGGCGCCGCGCTCGACGAGGCCAGCACCCAGTATCTGCTGCAGAACAAGGCGCCGTCGCGCAAGGTCGGCGAGCTCGACAACCGCGGCAGCCACTTCTACGTCGCGATGTTCTGGGCCAAGGCCCTCGCCGAGCAATCGAATGACGCCGACCTCGCAGCGCGCTTCGCGCCGATCTACGCGGCGCTCAAGGACAACGAGGAGACGATCGTCCAGGAGCTCAACGAGGTGCAGGGCCCGTCGTGCGACGTCGGCGGCTACTACCAGCCGAACCCGGAGCGCGCAGCCGAGGCCATGCGACCCAGCGCGACGCTGAACGGCGTCATCGGCTGAGCGGGCAGACCGCTCAGCGCTTCTCGATCGTCAGGGTGTCGAACAGGCGCCCCTCGAGGTCGTAGGCCTTCATCTCCAACGTCTTGCCGTTGACGGCGACGTAGCAGAAGTGGTGGCCGTGCTTGACGGTGTTCTGAAAGAACGGACGAATGGGGCCGGCGAGCTCCAGGCCGCCGCCGCCGCCGCCCGTGATCATGTAGACGGTGCCGTCCGTCGGTGACCTCGCCTTGTCTTGACGCAGCGGCCACGTGCGTTCGTAGCTGTGGATGTGGCCGTTCCAGACGATGTCGACGCCGTATTTATCGAACAGCGGGACCAGCTTTCGCGTGCGGAGGTCGCCGCGGGTCGACGGGCCATACCACGTGTTGCCGTAATCGTTCTCGTCTGACGTGTAGGCGGGGTGGTGATAGCAGACGACCTTCCACTCTGCCTTCGAGCGCTTCAGCTCACGCTCGAGGAACTTATATTGCTCGGACCCGGGCGCGACCTTGCGGTTCGAGTCGATCATGAAGAACTGCGCGTTGCCGTATTCGAACGTGTAGTAGTACTCCGGCGCCGGCAGGGACATGTAGTCGTAGTAAAAGCGCGCGTCCCGCTCGTGGTTGCCGAGCACCGGGAACAGGGCGACGCGTTCGAGCAGCGGCTTCATGCTGGAGAAGAAGTGCTCCAGCCACTGCTGCTTGACCGTGCCCGTGCTGACGAGGTCGCCAGGGTGCAGCAAGAAGTTCGGCCGCAGCCCCCACGCGTGCTCGGCGACGCGCCCAGACACCTTCGGGTTGCCCTGCGTGTCGCTGATGACGGCGAACGCGAACGGCGTGTCGGCTGACGGCGCCGTCTGGAAGCTCAGCACGTCTCCCCAGAGCTCTCGGCCCAGGTCGTCGACGGACTGCACGCGGTAGTAGTAGGCCGTGTCAGCCTTGAGGCCGTCGAGACGGACCTCGTGGAGCCGGTGCTTGCCGGCCTGCACCTGCTTGTTGGCGAACGTCGGCTCGCGGGCGTCCTTCGGGCCGACCCAGTCAACCTGGAGCCCCCAGTGCACGACCGATGAGCTGGGCCGGGTCGTTTCCCAGCGCACCGTCATGCCCGTCTTGGTCGCCCACTGCAGGTAAGGCCGAATGAGCCATTCGTGGTTAGGGTCGAGCGCGACGTGCGGATCCGCCGCCGTTAGCTGGGCGCTGTGCGCGAACATGTCCTGCACCGCGGCAGGCTTGGCCGTCTCGGCGAAGACCCGCGCCGAGCGCAGCCGGCCGTGGAACTTGTAGTCCTCGTTGTCGTCCTTGTAGCCGCCTAACACCAACGGCGCGTGATCTGGGTAGAGGATCGGACCAGACTGTGCGCGGCTCTCGGCGTCGAGCTTGCCGTTGACGTAGAGACGCATGACGGCGCCGTCGTATGTCGCGCAGACGTGGTAGTAGCGCCCCTCTTCGTAGCGCGTCTTACCTGACATGTAGGTCATGTAACCGTCGCCGTCGTCTGCGCCTTCGCTCGTCATCGCGAACGTGAAGTGATGCTCGTTGTAGCCCAGGATCCAGCCGCCCTCTGCCTGGCCGTTGTCCTGGATCACGCCGAGGATCCCACCCCACTCGATCGGCGTGTTAACCGCGACCCAAGCGGTCACGCTCATGTGCTTCTCCGGCAGCTTTTGCTCGCTCTCAGAGAAGTCCTCCGCCAGCACGACGCGGGTTGTCTTGCCGTCGAAGAAGAGGGCCTCACCGTCTGCGTCCGCGACGAAGGACACCTGCCCCTCGAGGCGGCCGTCGACGCCCAGGATCGAGCCGAGCTTGTCACCCGAGACGAACTGCTTAGACAGGCGCCAGCTCCCGATTGGGTCCGGACCGTCGTGTGGAGCCAGCGTGAAGAGGAGACCGACAGCGAGCAACGAGCGCATGCCGCCAGTCTACGGGCCGGCCGCAGGTTCCGGGCTATCGGCGCGCCAGCAAACGCTGCGCGGTGCAGCTCAGCGCGACCGCAGCGCCCCGCCGGTCGCAGACGCACTACACGCAGCGAGCGCAGCCGGCGTGCCACAGAACATCACGCCGCCCCCCTCGTCGCCGGCTCCAGGTCCCATGTCGACGACGTGATCCGCCGCGGCGATCACGTCGAGGTCGTGTTCGACAGCGAGGATCGTATGCCCTTTTTCGAGCAGACTTTCCAAGGCGACCAGCAACGGCGCCACGTCGTCCGGGTGCAGCCCCCGCGTCGGCTCATCCATCAGGAACAACGACGCCCCTGCGACCTCGGTTGCGAGGTGTTGGGCGATGCGCAGCCGCTGCGCTTCGCCGCCAGAGAGCGCGTCTCCGGACTGGCCGAGCTTGAGGTAACCGAGACCCAGCCGCTCGGCCTGCTCGAGCGTGCGACGCAGCCGCGCGAGCCCGCGCGACGGCAGGTCCGCGAGCAGCTCGTCGACGCTGGTAGCGAGGAGCTGCGCTAGGTCGCGGTCGAGCCAGCGAACCGACAGCGTCTCCTCGTCAAAGCGTCTGCCTCGACAGACCTCGCAGCGGCGCCACTGCGCGGCGCCGAGGAAGTCCAAGTCGGTCCGCACCGCGCCGACGCCGCGGCAGGCACGACACGCGCCGCCCGTCTTGCTCTGCAGCGCGAAGTGAGCAGCGCGCCACCCTCGCGCTTTAGCGTCCTCGGTGGCCGCGTATTCCTTGCGCACGGCGTCGTAGACCTGAAGCAGCGTGGCGACGCAGCTCTGACGAGAACGCAGGGCCCGCGCCGCGGCGTCGTCTACGACCTCGTCAAAGACGTCTAGGCCGCGCACCGCGCGACACCCCACCGGCGCCCTCGCTCGCGCCGACGCGGCCACCACGCCCCTGACGAGCGAGGTCTTGCCGCTGCCCGAAACGCCGCTGACGACCGTGAGGTGGCCGACAGGGATGACCAGGTCGAGGTCACGCAGCGAGTTCGCGCTCGCGCCGCGCACGACGAGGTCGCCGCGCGAGGCCCTGCGAGGCGCCGTCCGCGGCGCTGAGGCTTTACGCTGGAGCACGCGGCCCGTGCGCGAGCTGGTGGAAAGCGAGCGCGGCGCGCCAGCGGCTACGACGCGCCCGCCCGCCTCGCCCGCGCCC
>NYVR01000061.1 GCA_002684655.1 Planctomycetota bacterium
ACGAGACCCACTGGGCGCGAACACCGGTGGTTGCTGACGCGATGGCCAGCGAGAGGGAGATGGTAGAGAGACGCACAGAAACCTCGTCTGTAAAAGACTGGGGGCGAGGCAGGGCCCGATGGGCATTCGGGCGAAGAAACAGGCGTTTAGTAGCCTACCCCGCATCCGCTGGAGCGATCAACCAGACCACGATCCGGGGCCTGGATTTTAGCCCGATTACGGTCGAAGGCAGCAAGGAGGCCGCCGCCGCCATCGCACCGACAGGACGCGGCATCCACCCGCGACACTGGCGCTGGCGAACCGCCAGCCTAGGATCTCGTTCCACCATGCTGACCTTCCAGCAGTTGATCCTCCGACTCCAGGACTACTGGGACGCCCAGGGCTGCGCCCTGCTGCAACCGTATGACATGGAAGTCGGTGCAGGGACCAGCCATACGGCGACGTTCCTGCGCTCCATCGGCCCTGAACCGTGGCGCGCGGCTTACGTGCAGCCGAGCCGCCGGCCAAAGGACGGTCGCTACGGCGACAACCCCAACCGCTTGCAGCACTACTACCAATACCAGGTCGTGCTGAAGCCGGCGCCGAGCGACATCCTGGACCTGTATTTAGGCTCGCTCCGCGCGGTCGGCTTCGACCTCAATAAGAACGACGTGCGCTTCGTCGAGGACGACTGGGAGAACCCGACCCTCGGCTGCTGGGGGCTCGGCTGGGAGGTGTGGCTGAACGGCATGGAGGTGACGCAGTTCACCTACTTCCAGCAGGTCGGCGGCATCGACTGCCGCCCGATCACGGGCGAGATCACCTACGGCCTCGAGCGCCTCTGCATGTATCTGCAGGGCGTCGAGAACGTCTTCGACCTCGAATACGCCGAGGGCCTCAAATACGGCGACGTCTTCCACCAGAACGAGGTCGAACAGAGCGCTTACAACTTCGAACACAGCGACGTCGCCTTCCTGCTGCAGGCCTTCGACGCGCACGAGAAGACCTCTACGGACCTGATGAAGCAGCAGCTGGCGCTGCCCGCCTACGAGCAGCTGTTGAAGGCGGGCCACACGTTCAACCTGCTCGACGCGCGCGGCGCGATCAGCGTCACCGAACGCGCAGCCTACATCGGTAGGATTCGTAACCTCGCCCGCGCTGTGGCCAAGAGCTACCTCGACAGCCGCGCCCGCCTCGGCTTTCCGATGGCCGACAAAGCAAGAGCCGACGAAGTGCTCCAGAAGCTCGCCGACGACGAGGCTAAGGCGGCCAAGAAGAAGGCCAAGCAGAAGAAGCAGCCCGCGTAGCTGGCCGCCCAGCGCGGCTGCAAGCGCCGACGCGTCGCGCCCTGCAGCGGCAGGGGTTAGGCGAGCAGCGCGGGCACGGCCCGCGCAGGCTCGACCCCAGTGAGCCGCACATCGAGCCCCTGGTGAGAGACCGTGAGGCGCTCGTGGTCGATCCCGAGGCAGTGCAGGATGGTCGCGTTGAGGTCGCGGACGTGGACGGGCCTGTCCACGACGTTGTAGCTGAAGTCGTCGGTCTCGCCGTAGACCTGCCCGCCGCGGATGCCGCCGCCGGCCATCCACATCGAGAAGCACCGAGGGTGGTGGTCGCGACCGTAGTTCTCGCGCGTCAGGCGACCTTGGCAGTAGACGGTGCGGCCAAACTCACCGCCCCAGACCACCAGCGTGTCCTCGAGCATGCCGCGCTGCTTCAGGTCCTGCACCAGCGCCCAGCTGGCCTGGTCGACGTCGCGACACTGCCGCGGCAAGTCGCCGGTCAGGTTGCCGTGTTGGTCCCACCCGCGATGGAAGATCTGCACAAACCGCACGCCGCGCTCGACCATCCGCCGCGCCAGCAAGCACGACGCCGCGAAGGTCCCCGGCTGTCGCGCCTGGTCGCCGTACATCGCGAAGGTGCTGTCCGGCTCGCTGCCGAGGTCGTTGAGCTCGGGGACGGACGACTGCATGCGATAGGCGAGCTCATACTGCGCGATCCGGGTCTGGATCTCGGGGTCCCCCACTCGCTCGTGCAGGCGCCCGTTGATGCGGGCCAGCGCGTCGAGCATCCGGCGGCGAGACGCGGCGTCGACGCCGGCGGGGTTCTGCAAGAACAAGACCGGGTCGCCCTGGGGGCGGAGCGCGACGCCGGCGTGACGGCTGGGCAGCATGCCCGCGCCCCACAAGCGGTTGTAGAGCGCCTGCGCGTCGCGGCGGCCGCTCCAGCGCGGCGTCATCACGACGAAGCCCGGCAGGTCACGGTTCTCGCTGCCGAGGCCGTAGCTGAGCCACGACCCCAAGCTGGGCCGACCGGGCAGCTCACGGCCGGTGGTGATGTACGTGATCGCCGGGTCGTGGTTGATCGCATCGGTGTAGACCGACTTGACGATCGCGAGGTCCTTGGTCATCGAAGCGGTGTACGGCAGCAGCTCGCTGACCCACGCGCCGTCGCCGCCGTTGTCGGTGCGGGTGAAGCGGTACTTCGACGGCGCGATCGGGAACCGCTTCTGCCGCGACGTCATCGTCGTCAAGCGCTGGCCCCGGCGAACAGATCCAGGGAGGTCGGTGTCGAACAGATCGTGCAGCTTGGGCTTGTAGTCAAACGTGTCGAGCTGCGACGGCGCGCCCGCCATGAACAACCAGATCGCTCGCTTGGCCTTCGGCGCGAAGTGCGGCACGCCCGGGAGCCCCTGATCCGTCGCCGCGGGATCACCGCCGCTGCGAGACAGGGCCGCGAGCGCAGCGCCGCCGAGCCCCAGCCCGCCGCGCTGGAACAGGTGGCGGCGCGTCACCGCCTGCAGAAAGTCTTCGCGTGGGTCCATCAGATCAGCCCTTGGTCAGCACCGCGTCGAGGTTGAGGATCAGGTTGGCGACCATCGTCCAAGCGCCGAGCTCGTCGACTGCGAGCTCCGCGGGCGGGGCGCTCGCGCCGACCGCGACCAGCGCTGCAGCGGCGGCGGGGTCCGCGCGGAAGGCGACGCGCTGCTCGTTGAGCAGCGCCCGCACGACCCGCACGTCGCCAGCGTCAGGCTCCGCCGACGTCGCGAGCTCCACTGCCCACCGGATCCGCTCGTCGTCGCGCGCCCCTCCCTCCGTCAGGATCCGCTGGGCAAAGCACCGCGCGGCCTCGACGTACTGAGGATCGTTCATCAACAGCAGCGCCTGCATCGGCGTGTTCGTGCGCTCACGGCGCACCACGCACTCCTCGCGGCTCGGGGCGTCAAACGTGGTCATCTGCGGCGGCGGCGAGGTGCGCTTCCAAAAGGTGTAGAGGCTGCGCCGGTGGACCTTGAGGTGGTCGGTGTCCGCGCGGAAGCGCGCGGTGTTCGAGCTTGAGTAGCCCACCGCCTTCCACAGGCCGTCGGGCTGCGGCGGCTTGACGGGGGGACCGCCGACGTCGCGGACCAACAGCCCGGCGAACAGCAAGGCCTGGTCGCGCAGCGTCTCTCCGTCGAGCCGGAACCTCGGCCCACGGGTCAGCAGGCGGTTGTCGGGATCTTCGATCAAGGCCATCGCGCTCACCGAAGAGGACTGGCGGTAGGTCGCAGACAGGACCATCCGCCGCATCAGCTCGCGCACGTCCCAGCCGTCCTCGACGAAGCCGACCGCGAGCCAGTCGAGCAGCGCGGGGTGGCTCGGCCGTTCGCCCTGGTTGCCGAAGTCTTCGCTCGTCCGCACGAGGCCCGTCCCGAACAGCTGCTGCCAGAAACGATTGACGGCGACGCGCGCCGTCAACGGGTGCGCCGGGTCGATGAGCCAGCGCGCCAGCCCCAAGCGATCGCGCGGCAGCTCGGCGGCCATCGGCGGGAGCGCCGCCGGCGTGCGTCGCGTGACCTTCTCCCCTTTGATGTCGTACTGCCCCCGCACCAGCACGAACGCGTCCTTTGGCGCCTCGCGCTCCTTCATCACCATGGTCGTCGGCGCGGCGTCCTGCACGGCTTTTTGGCGCGCCGCGAGCTCAGCGCGCTCGGCGTCGAGCGGCGCGAACGTCGCCCGAGACGGCGCGTGGACGTTTCGCAGGTAGTGCTCGCGGACCCGCGCCTGCTGGCGCGTGGTCCTCGCGGCGGCGTCGACGGCCAGGGCGACGCGGACGGGCTTCGGCGTGCTGCTCGCGTCACGCGCGAGCTGTTCCCACGCGCGCATGGAGTAGCGGTGCCGGTCATCGGGCGGCCCGAACGTCCGCAGGCCCGCGTCGTCCCAAAAGACCGTGCCGCCGACCTGGGTGAACGCTACGCCGTCGACGAGGTCGCCGACGGCGAGGTCGACGTCGCGGACGTCGACCTCCAGACGCACCCAGCGGCCGGCTGCCGGCAGGTCCCCGGCGCGGTGGTCCGCGCCGCCAGCGCGGCCAGCGCCGTGAGCGTCGCCCCCCCAACGGACGCGGTGCTCCCAGTTCCCAGAGTAGAACTGCAGCTGCACTGCCTGCGGCGGGTCCTTTGGATCGAGCCAAACGTGCGCAAACAGCTTGTCGCCGTCCTGCAGCCGAAGCGGCGCCGCGGCGTTGTTGAAGAAGTCCTGGTTCAAGCCGCGCCCCTTGCGCCGCAGCACCCGCGCGCCAGCGACCGCGACCGGAGCGCCGGCTTTGCCGCCCTTCACCCAGTTCCACGTGCGGCCGTCGCCTGCGAGCTTCGCGCCTTCGGGGGCCGCGTCGTCGATCCAGGTAAAGTCGACGGCGTCCTGGTCACAGGCGGTCACGACCCCGATCCCGTCCCAATAGCTCTTCCCGTCGAACTGCGTGACGGCGACGCCGTGAACGGCCGCGCCTGGTCGGAGACCGACAGCGGCTACAGGGATCTCCAAGCGGACCCACTCGCCGACCGGCGGCAGCTCTCCCAGGCGCGCACGCTCGCTCGTCCCGTCGGCGCCGTAGGCGATCAGGTTCTCGCCCCAATAAGCCCGGTGACCCCAGCCAGCGTCGCCGTCGTCGTTGAACTGCAGCATGATCTGCCGCGGAGGATCCGCAGGGTCCAGGCGCACCCAAGCGAACAACGTGTCGCCGGCCGCGACTCGGAGCTTGCTGTCCGCGCGGCGAAAGTAGCTCTGCTGGTTGCCGTCGCTGACCCGGACGATCGCGCGCCTGCCGCTGCGCACGAGCGCGGGGTCGTCCGTCCACGTGAAGGGGCTGTGGTCGGCGTTTGCGCCCGCCGGCAACGCGTCGTCGACCCAGACCTTCTCTCGTCGGACCGCGCCCACTTCGCTCTCGGTCGGCGCGGGCTCTTCATAGTCGATCTCAGCGAGCAGCGCGGCGACGCGTCGATCGATCGCGGCTTGTCGCTCCTGCAGCGCCGCCACCTCTGTCTGCTGCGCCTCACTCGGCAAGCGGACCAACGGCGCGTAGTCCTTGCGGTTGCCGTCCATCGGGCTGCCGTCCATGTTGTTGAAGAACGCGAACAGCTCGAAGAACTCACGCTGGCTGATCGGATCGAACTTGTGGTCGTGGCAAACCGCGCAACCCAGCGTCAGCCCCATGAACACGGTGCCCGTCGTGCTGACGCGGTCGATCACGTTGCGGACGTAGACCTCTTCGGTGATCGAGCCGCCCTCGTTGGTGGTGATGTGGCAGCGGTTAAACCCAGAGGCGACGCGCTGGTCGACGGTCGCGTCCGGTAAGAGGTCGCCAGCGAGCTGCTCGACGACGAACGCGTTGTAGGGGAGGTTGTCGCGGAAGGCCCTCACGACCCAGTCGCGGTATGGCCACATCTCGCGGTAGTTGTCGAGGTGCAGGCCGTGGGTGTCGCCGTAGCGGGCTGCGTCCAGCCAGAAGCGCGTCATGTGCTCGGCGTAGGCGTCGCTCGCCAGCAAGCGGTCGACGACGCGTTCGTAGGCGTCAGGCCCGTCGTCCGCGAGGAACGCGCGCAGCTCCCCCATGGTCGGCGGGAGGCCGGTCAAGTCGAGCGTGACGCGACGGAGGAGCGCGCGCGGGTCGGCCTCAGGCGCGGGCGACATGCCCGCTCGCTCGAGCTCTGCGAGCACGAAGTGATCGAGCGCCGAGCGTGGCCACGCGACGTCCCGGACCGACGGAGCAGCAGCCGCTCGCGGCGCGACGAACGACCAGTGCTCCGAGCCCGCGCGCGATGCGTCGCCGTGTTCGCGACGAGCGACCGCTCGCGTGCGCGCGCGATCGGAGCCCGCGGCGACGGCAAGGTCCTGCGCCC
>NYVR01000062.1 GCA_002684655.1 Planctomycetota bacterium
CGACCGCGGCGCCGCGACGGCGCTGGCCGAGTCGCCCAAGGACGACGACATCGTCTACGTCGGCACGGACGACGGCGCCCTCTGGGCGACGCACGACGGCGGCGCCAACTGGTTTGACTGCTTCGAGGTCGTAGAAGAGGCCCCAGAAGGCGAGGCGCCGGCAGGTGAAGATCAGTCCGGAGGCCCAAGCGCCGCGGGCGAGCCGGCCGCGGCGCGCGCTATCCAACACCTCGTGCCTGGTCCCCGGTGGGTCAGCGAGCTGGTCGCTTCGGCCCACGACGCCAAGCGGGCCTACGTTACCCTGGACGGACACCGCAGTGACGACGACGCCGCTTACGCGTTCACCACGGAAGACGGCGGCAAGACGTGGCGATCGCTGACCGAAGGCCTGCCTGATGACGCAGGCTCTACGCGCACCATCGCTGAAGACCCCGTCAACGAAGACGTGCTCTACCTGGGCACGGAGTTCCAAGTGTTCATCTCCCTCGACCGCGGCGCGCACTGGACGCGCTGCAACGGCGACCTGCCCACGGTCGCTGTCCACGCGTTCGCCATCAACGTGCCTTCGGGCGAAGTCGTTGCCGGCACCCACGGGCGCAGCCTGTGGATCACCTCGGTCAACGAGGTGCGCCAAATGACCAAGGACGCCCTCTCCAAGGACGTCTTCTTTTACAAGCCGGTCAGCGCCGTGATCTGGCGTAACGGGCTCGGCACAGGAGACACCAACCGCCGCTTCGCAGCAGAGAACCCCCGCGACGGCGCGCAGTTCGTCTATCACCTCAAGCAAGGTGCGCGCGAGGTCAAGCTGGAGATCCTGGACAGCACCGGCAAGTCGGTGCGCACGCTCGACGCGTCGAATGACCAGGGGCTTCATCGGATCACGTGGAACCTCCGCGGCGCCGTCCGCATGCCGGAGGACGCGAGCGAACGCCAACGCCAGTGGATGATGCGGCGCGGCGGCAGCAGGGTCACGCCAGGGAGCTACACCGCCCGACTGACCGTCGACGGCGAGGAGACGCTGCGGCAGGTCGAGGTGCAGATCGATCCGGATCACCCAGACCCTAGCTGGATCAGCAACCAAGAGCGCGCCGAGCTTCGAGAGTTTCTCGAGGAGGTCGCCCGCGACGAGGCAGAGGCCGCAGGCCGTTGATCGACCTACGGCCGGCCGGCCTGCAGCAGCGGACGACCGGTTGCTGCACCGCAGATATCGCTCACTTCACGGCCGTGGGCAGATATCTTGCGCACGCTCTCAGACGCCCTTAACGACCTGATGCAACGACTACCTTGCGCGCTCCTGATCGCCGCCGCACCGCTCCTCTTTGAAGGCACGGTCACCGCCCAAAAGTGGCGCACGGAGCGGGTGCCAGACGCGGGGGTCCAGTTCACGGCCCCGGACCGCCTGGAGCGACTGCCGATGAAGCTCGGTGAGTCGGACCGCTACCAGCGCGCCCGACTGCGGCCTAAGGACATCAGCGACTACGTCCGCGCGCAGTATGCGTGGTATTGCGACGTGCTTCAGTTTCCGAAGAATGGAGCAGCGAACGCGGAGATCGAGGCGCCCGAAGGTATCCCAGAGCAGCTCAAGGAGCGCTGGCGAGAGTTGATGGCCGGCAGGGGCGGCCAGCGTCACAACAGCTTCAAGTCTTGGCTCGACGCGAAGCAGGACTGCGAGATCGTGACCGCTGGCAAGAAGAAGCGCGGCTCGAGCAAGAGGCTCGCCTACGAGCACTGGGAATACATTCTAGAGAACAACTACGGCCCCGTCGGCAAGACCTATTGCGCAGCCGCCGTCTATGACTTCGAGGAGTATCAGACCGCGCTGATTGTCCAACTGCCGCTTGAGAGCAAGAACAGCGACAAGCTCAAGGGCAAGTGGAAGGGGATCGTCAAGAAGATCATCACCAGCGGCCAGCCGTGCGCGGACGGCAAGGGCCTGTCGGCCGCCGCCTCGAAGAAGCGAGACAAGTATGCCGACACCCCTGAGCGCCAGGCTGCGCTGAAAGCCGCGGTCGCCAACATCGAGGGGCTGAAGGGTTGGGATTACTTCACGATGCCCAACTACATCGTGCTCTATTCGTGGGACTTCGAGAAGTCCGCTGAGCGCAGCAAGGCTCAACGTCAAGCAGAGTACTACTCGGAGCGCCTCGAGAAGATGCGGGAGCTCTACATCGAGAGCTATCCGCTCGACCCCACGGGCACCAAGGCGATCATGCCTGACCCCGGGTCTATCCCCGACCTCGACGGCCCGGTGACCGGCGCCGAGGCAGACGCAGCCAAGGTCGAAGCGGCGGCGCGCCGCGCCGCGGCAGCGTCACGTAAAGATCAACTCGGCGAGAAGCCCTACTCTGTCTTCCGGCTGTGTGCGACCTACGATCAGTTTTCCAAGTATGGTCAGTCGCCGCCTGGCGTGGTCGGGTGGTATTCGCCAGCGAGCAAGGAGCTGGTCGTGTTCCTTGGCGGTGACCGGATGATGGGCAAGGGCGCGACCGAGACCGTCAGCTATCACGAGGGCTGGCACCAATTCGCTGACTTCTATTTTCACCCACCAGAATCAGAGAAGCGCGCTTCGCTTCATCGCTGGTTCGACGAGGGCTTAGGCGACTTCTTCGGGAGCTTCCGCTGGTCAGGAGGTAAGTGGAAGTATGTCGGCTCCAAGATGCGTTACCCAAGCTGCAAGGAGATGGTCCGCAAAGGCGACTACGTGCCGTTCAAAGACATCGTCAACTGGCCTCGTCAGAAGTTCTACTCAGGGCGTTCGCCCTACTACTACGCGCAGGCCTACTCGATGATCGACTTCATGCGCCGCGGTAAAAAGTCCAAGGGCTTCGACCCCCGCTGGGGCGAGGTACTTGAGATCTATCGCCGCGTCGCGCTCGTGAAGGGCGACACCAAGCTGGGCGTGCAGACCGCGTTCCGTGGCTTTACCGACGAGGACTGGGCGGCCTTCGAGGACGCTTGGAAAGCGTGGGTCGACAGCGGCAAGTTCCTCAAGGGTAAGTAAGGCCCATCGCGCGGCAGGCGGCGCTAAGACGCATCCGATCGCGGCGGCGCCCCTTGGAATTAGGGCTCGACTGCTCGATGCGGCGCCTTGCTTACGGCGGCGTCGATGGCGTCGGCGCTCCGCGAGGTCGGAGCCCCGTCTCTGACGCCCCATACGTGTGGGGTGACAGCGAAAATATGCGTGGTCATACTGTCGTTCATGTCCGGCATCAGCGATGACCAGGATGGCGCGCGCCCCGGCGGTGTAACCGCGAACCGTGATCCAAAAGGCGATCTGTGGTGTGACGCGCGTTGGGCGACGAAGTTTGCCTACGTGACATCAGGCATCTATTGCTGGGCGATCATCTGCACGGCGGCTTTCTACGTCGTGATGCATCAGAGAGGCGGCACAGGCCTCGGCAGGATTGCGCTCGTACCGCCGCTGCTTCTGTGGGTGATCTTGCTCGGTGCGACAGGGTGCACGTACTTCTTCATCTTGATCTCATACGTGAGTGGGGGAAAGTCCGAGCTCCTCGCGTGGCGGACCGCTTGGCGATGCTTGATAAATGGCGTCATCCCGCCGCTGACGATCTTGGCTATGGACCCATGCCCGAAGGGACTGACATTCCCTGCCGCCGTCATGCTCGCAGTGATCACGACGCTCGCGATTGCGCTGCGGTGCCTGCGACCGCGGGGCTGACGTAGCGACCTACGGTAGATCGCACGCTCCCGGGTCGAAACATGGCGCGCGCTGCCCGGGAAGCGGGCCGTCGCTAGCGGCGACCGGCGGCTTCGGTCGCGCGCTTCGCGCCCCGTCGCTTCGCGGCGGCCGGCACGATCTTGACCGCTCCGCCGGCGCGCGCCGCCGCGACGTCCTCGGTGAGCGCTTGCACGGCTCGGTCCAGCTGGACGTCAGGGCCAGCTGGATCGTTCCAGAGCGCGATGTCCGGCGTGCATCCGTTGAGTTCCATGTCCTCCCCGGTCGTCACCAGATACCAGCCGCGCATCGGCATCCGGACGGAGCTGCCGTCGAGCAGCCCGACCGACCCCGTTGAGATGACCCCGCCCGCCGTGCGCATCCCGACGAGCCGCCCACGCCCGACCTGTTTGACGGCGTGGCTGAGGATCTCAGCGTTGCTGAACGAGTGCTCATTGCACATCAGCACGATTGGCTTATCCCAAGACGCGTAGACCTTGCGATCCTGCGGGTATCCCTCGCCGCTGCCGCGCGACTTGGTGATCGCATGGACCGGCTGCGTCAGCGCCGTCATCACATGGTCTGTAGTACTGCCGCCGCCGTTGAACCGGACGTCGATAACGAGGCCGTCTTTGCCAGCCCCCGCGTCGTAGAGGTCCGCCTCCATCTCTCGGAAGCTGCGCATGTTCATGCCCTGGATGTGTAAATAGCCAAGCTTGCCGTCAGAGAGTTCTTCGACGCGCGCGCGGTTTCGCGCGACGTATTCGTCGTATAGCAAGCCAGAGACAGAGCTGACCGGGCGGACCGTCACTGCACGCTCGGCGCCGTCGACGCCCAGCACAGTCAACTGAACGTCTCGCGTTGCGTCCATCGTCAGCAGCTTGCCCAGGTCCGTCAGGGGGCCGATCTCCGCGCCATCCACGGCCAGCAGCGTCTCGCCCGCGACCACCTTGCTGCGCTCACGATCGCAAGGGCTCTCTGGGATCACGCTCTCGACCACGACGCCCTTCTCGGGACGCCGCTGGACGTAACGTAGCCCGAGGTGGTAGGTCGTCGGCGTCCACGCGCTGCGGCTGGACACCTTCGGCAACGCGTCGCTGCCGCCGCGGTGGCCCATGTGCGAAGCGTTGAGCTCACCCAACATCATGTTCATCAGATCGGAGAACTCGCGTTGACCAAGGCACTGCCCAGCTACGGCGCGATACTTCGCCCGGATAGCGTCCCAATCACGATTGTTCATCGCGGGGTCGTAGAAACGATCGCGCATGGCGCGCCAACCTTGATCAAAGGAGATCTGGCGCACCGCAGACCAGTCGCGGGTCCGGCGCACGGAGAACGCGAAGGTCGACAGCTTGGATCCGCCCTTCAGCGCTGCTGGCTTGCCGCTGCTTAGTCCGACGATCTCGTTTCCCTGCTCGTTCCAAACGGCGCGTGAGAGCGCGCGCGCAGCGAGCTTCTTCGGAGTCCCCGGGTTCGGGAACGTCACCCCGAAGAAGCCAGACTGCGACGAGACCGTCGCCGAGAAACCCAGCGTCTTGCCGTCTGGCGACCATATCAGGTCGCTCTCTCGGCTATCTCGGTTGGAGATGCGATGAAGGCGCTCGTGGATCCCTTCCAGGTGCACGGCGACGCGGTCGCCATCCTCGGAGTCTTCAACGCCCTCACCCGAGTCGCCGTCTTCTCCCGACGTCGCCGCCGCGGCGTCTTTGGGCTTCTTTGATTTCTTAGGCTTCATCGCGGCCATCGCCTCCTCGAGCGTCCGGTCGCGGCTGGTGGCCTCCTCGGTCTCCGCGGTGAGGTTGACGTAGTAGACGTCCGTTTCCTCTCCGTCGCGCCGACTGGTAAACGCGATGCGCTTGCCGTCGCCCGACCACGCCGGGCTGCCGTCGTAGTCGGGGTGTCGAGAGAGGTTGTAGGGCTCCTGCGTGCCGTCGAGTGAGACGACCCAGACGTCCCAGTTGTAGTCAGAGTCCTGGGTGGCATAGGTCAGCCATCGACCGTCCGGAGACCAGTCGAAGGAAGGCTTCGACCACGCATCGACGACCTTGCGGTGATCGCCGCCGTCGCCGTCCATGACGAAGATGTCGCTCTGCTTGGTGTAGGCGACGTGATCGCCCTTAGGGCTGCGACGCAGGCTCCCTTCGACGGCGCGGTCGTCCGTCACTTGACGCAAAGAAAACTCGTCAGCGAGCCACCAGACCCCGTCCTCTCGATCGCTGGTCGCCTCCCAAATGTCAAACTCGCCGCTTACGTCGGTCACGAAGAACAAGCGAGCGCCGTCCTCGCTGAACGCGAGGCTCGTCTCCTCATGCGGCGTGAAGGTGACGCGCCGCGGCTCCTTCAGGATCCGATCCATCACCCAGATGTCCTCGCCGGCGACGAAGGCCACCTGCTTGCCGTCGGCGGTGAACGCGACGTTGTCGGCGGATGTCTCGACGCGGCGCTCTTTGGCGACCGCGTGATCGTCTCCCGAGGCGCGGAGCGCGATCGACTGCACCTGCCCGCTGGCGGTGTCGATCTTCACGAGGTCAAAGCGACGCCGCGCCAACATGGTCGCGCCGTCCTCGCTGAGGCTCGGGAACGCAACGCCGTCGTCGCTGCGGTCGATCGCGCCGACCCTGGTGACGCGACGCACCGCGTCACTGCCCAGCTGTCCTTGATAGACATCAAAGGTGCCGTCCGGGTCACTAACGAAGTAGTAGCTCCTGCTGTCCGGCGCCCATACCGGATACTGGCAGGCGATGTTCTGATAGCCGGGCTGGTCGTCGTCGAGCCGCTCGATCGCGACCGGCGACTGGCACATGTCCGCGTGCCACAGCTGCGCCGACTGGGTGCCGCGATGGCCCTTCCGCGACCACATCGGTCGACCGCGCACGAACAGCAGGTGCTTGCCGTTGGGGGACAAGGCCGCCTGCGACAGGCCGACGTCCAGCAACCTCCGCTTGGGCCTTTGCCCAGCGACGTCGACCGCGAAGAGCCGGGACGACTCCGAGTAGTGGAACCCGCGGTCCGTCCGCATCGTCACCAACAGCTCCGCTCCTCCGGCGGAGAATCCGTGAACCGTCTTACGCTCGGAGCCCGACGTGATCGCGACCGGCGCGCCGCCGGCGACCGCCACCCGGTATAGCTGCGAGCTGCCGTCGCGCGTGCTCGTGAAGATCACCGCCTGCTGGTCGGGCGTGAACCAGGGCTTCGCGTCGTCGGCGGGGTGCGTCGTCAGCCGCCGCGCCTCGCCGCCGCCCGAAGAGGCGAGCCATACGTCGCCACGCCACGCGAAGACGATCTGCTCGCCGTCCGGAGAGATCCGCGGATCCCGCGGCAAGCGGATCGTGCGATCTTGGGCGCAGACGGCAACCGAGATGGCCAGGGAGAACAACAGCGGGGAGCACTTCATGCGGTCCGCATTGTCGCCCGTCACGCCGCGGACGTCACTGGCCTGCCCCAGTCTTCGGCCGCAAGATAGTTTATGCGGCACACGGCAATCGCGCCGCCACGGCTGCCGGTCGGGGCTCAGCCGAAGATTTCGGGCATGCCGCCGTTCGAGTCGGCGAAACGCTCGGTCGGTAGGCCTGCGGCGTTCAGCATGCCGACGAAGACGTTGCTGAACGGCGTCGCCTCGTCGTATTTGCGGTAGTGCCCGTGCTTGAGCCCGAGCCGACTGCCGCCGAGCAAAGCCAGCGGCAGGTTGCGGGCGTTGTGGGTGGTGCTGCAGCAGCTGCCATACAATATCTGCGTCTGGTCAAGCAGGGAGCCTCGCTCGTCCTCGGTCTCATCCAATCGCTTGATGAAGTATGCGAACTGCTCGGCGTGCCAGCGGTCGTACCGACCCCACTGCTCCCAGTGACCCTCGTGCCCGTCGTGGCTGATCGTGTGGTGACCACGCTTGATCCCGAGCGCCCGGTTAGGGAACGAGTCAGCGAAGCCCATCCCGTCTTCCCGTCCAGTCATGTAGGTGACGACGCGCGTCAGGTCCAGCTGCAAGGCGAGCGCGATCAGGTCGTACATCGACCGCAGATACGCGGCAGGATCCGCGTCCGGCGCGATGTCGAGGTCCACGTGGCTGCTGTCGAACGGGGGCAGCGGTCGATCGAGCCACTCCTCGTTACGGCGCAGCTGTTCCTCAACGGCGTCGAGCGACTGCAGGTATTGCCCCAGCTTCTCTTGGTCCTTCTTGCCTAGCCGACGCTGCAAGCGCTTGCTGTCCTCCAGCACAAGGTCGACGACCTTCTTGCCCTGCGAGATCTGCTGCTTGCGCTGCGCGGTGGGGAGGCCGCCGCCGGGGGCGAAATACCGCTCGAAGATCAGCCGCTGCTTGTGCTCAGAAGGGATCGGTCGCGAGGCATGATCGAAGCTCAGCGTCGACGTGCGCGACTTGTAGCCGACGCCGCCGTCGGTGGAGAGCACCAAGGACGGGTAGCGCGTGTGCTTCTTGAGTTCGAGCGCCGCAACCTGGTCGATGGAGACGCGGTTCTTGTAGACGTCGCCCCGGAGGTCACCCGCGGTCAGCCACGTATCGCCGGCGAGGTGGCCCAGCAGGTTGCGCGACAGCGGGTGGCTCAAGCCGCCCATCAGCGTCATCTTGTCGCGCCACGGCTCCAGGCACTTGAGGACCTTGGTGAACTTGTAGTCCTTGCCGGGGTCGTGCGGCAGCCACCGCCACATACCCCACTTCTCGTCGTGCTCCTTCGGCGTCGACGCGCCGTTCGGAAAGTAGACGAAGACCGTCCGGCGCGCCGGCTGCCCCGCCGGCAAGAGGGGCCGCATCGCGTCGAGCAGCGGCAGCGCCGCGGCCACGCCGGTGCCACGGAGCACCGAGCGACGGTCGAGGAGCCAGGAGGATCTCATGTTGCGGGGCGCGAGCGCGCTATTTCGACAGGAACGATCGGGACCCAACGATACTACGGAGCACGCTCCGGGAGCGATATCCACCGCGCTTTACCTGCGAAAGCAGCTCTTCGAGCTCCTCCTCGTCGGCAAATCCTACCTCTCGGCCGAGCGCATAGGCGAACAGGTGCTCGACGATGGAGCGGGCGAAGACGTCCTTAGCGTCGTCCGCGAGATACGCGCGGATTCCCGCGAGGCCGTCGACCTCTTCGCCGTCGGGCAGCGTCGACGTGGCGTCCACGCGCTTGCCCTTGCGCTGCGGCTCAAAGCGGCCTACGGCGCTCATGCGCTCGAAGACGAAGCCGTAAGGGTCGATACCCGCGTGACAATCGCGGCAGCTCTCTTTGTCGCGGTGCGACTCGATCTTCTGCTTCAACGTCATGCCGTCGAACCCAGGCGTCTCCGGGTCGAGGTCGGGCACGTTCGGCGGGGGCGGGGGCGGCTCGTCCCCGAGCAGGCGCGCCTTCAGCCAGACCGCGCGTTTAATCGGGTGGGGCTCGTTGCCGTCGGAGTGCCCGACGTGGAATGAGCCATGCGACAGCAGGCCGCAGGCGCGCTCAGGCATCGAGGCGGGCACCGCGACCTTACGGAAGTGCGCGCCATAGACGCCTTCGAGGCCATAGAACTCGGCGAGGTTCTGGTTGAGCATCGCGAAGTCGGCGTCCACAAAGGTCGATAGCGGCAGGTCCTCGCCGAACACGGCCTCGAAGAACGCGTAAGTCTCCTCACGCATATCGCGCTTGACGAAGCGCGTATAGTCGGGGTGCTTGTCGACGTTGATGGTCATGCCTTCATGGCGATCCAGCCGCAGCCACTCATAGGCAAACCTCCGCAGGAACCTGCTGGTGCGCGGGTCGTCCAGCATGCGCTCGGTCTGCGCCGACAGGTTTTCGCGGAGCGCGCCGCTCGCCACGAGCGCACGAAGCTCGTCGTCAGGCGGGCTGTTCCACAAGAAGTAGCTGAGTCGGTTGGCGAGCATCCAGTCGGGCAGCGCGCCGTCCGCAGCTAGCTCGTCTTCGGGCTCACACAGATACAAAAACTCCGGTGAGCAGAGGACCGCCACAAGGACCTCCTGCACCGAGTCCTCATAGACCTCGTAATCGCCGCGGACCATCTCCCAGAACCCAAGGTATCGCTCGATCTCGTCGTCGCGCGCCGGCCGGCGGAACGCCCTGCTCACGAAGCGTCGGAGCACCTCGCGGGTGTAGGCGACGTCGTCCGAGCGGCTGTCCGAATCGAAGAAGATGTCGGTGTGCGAGCGCGGCGGCCACTGCGGAAGGTAGGGGGCCTCGAACTCGATCGACTCGACCAACAGCGGCGGCCCGGTCTGATCGGCGGACTTAACCAAGTGGTCGTTCCAGACCCCCAAGAGCAAGAAGCCCGACAGCACCTCTCTGTCACCGGACTCAGGCTCGGGGATCGGCAGATTCTCCAGGCGCCCAAAGAACTCGTAGGTCGCAGCCTGACCCAGCGGCGCCGTGACCTCCTGGGCGTCGCCGAACGTCGTGTAGTCCATACCGTCGTCGGTCCGCGTGCCGATCAACGCGCGGATCGATGGCGTCAGGTTTGCGAGAGCGTCCTCTTGCGCTTGGCCCTGCTCGGTTAAGCGGCGAACCAGCGGGTGGTCATCGGCCAGCGGCGTCGCGACGAGGTGGCTGAAGCCGACGAAGAACTTGCCGCCGACGTCGACGTGGTGCCGTCCCTTACGCATCCCGATGACGCCGAGCGACGTCGTCAAGCGGGGCTGCTCAAGCTGTTCCTGCGTCAACTGAAGCCGCTGGTCGAGGTGGTGGCCGGCGGCGCGCAAGCGGACCGACGGCATGGCGTCCGGGTTGACGGGCGGATGCACCAGGTCTAGCTGGTAGAAGCCATCGCGAGGCAGATCGAGCCGGACCCTAGCCTTGCTGTCCTTGGGCACGTCGAGCGGCCGCAGGAACGCGCCTCTTTGCTCAAGGTTCTTGCGTTGATCGGTTTGCTGCGCTGGCACCACGAGCGCGTCGGCGGCAGCGACGAGGCGTCCCTGTTGCCAACGCGCCTGCGCTGCGGGCTCGTCGAGCCGCACCAGCAGCTGCTTGCGCAGCGGCGGCAAGTAGCCGCGCGACGCCTTGACCCGCATCGCGAAGTCGCCGCGCTCGGGCCAGACGCGCTGCATCTCGAGCTTCAGGTTCGGCGACGGTCCCTGCCAAGCCTGCGGCACTCTCTCCCGGTGGGGCAACGCCGACAAAAGGATCATGCCCTCGTCGACGGACCGGAAGCGCTCCTGCCCAGAGCCGCGCAGGCCGACGCTGATCTTGCGCTGCACCCGCTCGCGCGCTTGCCGCGCGGCCTCCGACTCGCCGGCGACGTCCGCGTCGCCGCTGAGGATCTCCACCGTAAAATCATCGGGGTTGAGCGGCACCGACTGGTAGCCGCCGGTTCGGCCAGCGACCTTGCCTTTGCCGCGGCCCTTGCCGAACGTCACCCGGTAGTGCGTGACTTCGGGCTTCTCGCCTGCGATCGCCTCCGCGAGCCCCGCGCGCGCTATCTGCTGGTAGTTGTCGAGGTGAAGCGGGGACGCCTGCAGCACTTCGCCGTTGTTCGAGAAGCCGTTCTTGGCCTTACCGTCCTCGGGCAGCGTCTGCGCGAAGTCGATGGGAACTCCCAGCAGGTCCTGCAGACTGTTGGTGTATTGCTCGCGCGTCAGGCGCCGGAGCACCACAACGCGCTCACCCTTCTGACGGTCGGCGGCGCGCTTCAGCGACTCGGTCAACCACGCGACGACCTTGCGCCGCTCGTCGGCGCTGAACTGCGGCTCGTCCTCCGGCGGCATCTCGCCCGCGTTGATCACGTCCAGCGCCGCGAACCACCCCTCGGCGTCGGCCGGCGCGCGCATCTCAGGGTCGAGGATATTGAGCTGCATGTCGCCCTCCTGGTCCTCGTCCCCGTGGCACTGAAAGCAGTGCTTGGCTAGCAGCGGAGCGATCTCTTTGTGGTAGTCGATCGGCTGGGGATCCTGCGGCGCACCCTGGGTCTGGACCGCGCCGCTAGCGACCACCGCGAGGGCGGTCACCGTCCCGACGGCGAGCGTGCAGATGGTGGTGCTGAGCATGATAACCGCGCGCTTATAGGCTACCGGAACGGCCCTTTCCGTGCACGAAAGGGCCCGCTACCGAGCGGCCCGCCGCCACCCGTGAAGCGGGCCGTCATTGCGCGCGAACAGCAGCTGCTCGGCGCCCCGCCCGGGACCGGTCGGCTGGAACCAGATCAGTCCGCGGTGGTCCCCAGGAGCGGCGATCCCGTGCTCGGCGGGTGGCAGCACCTGCAACTGCCCGCCGACGGCCCTCAAGACGAGGCCAGCGCCGCCGTCGTGCCGGCCGGTCTCGGGCTCTGGCGTGTGGTCGTTCTGCGCGCAGACCAACAGGTCATCTACCTGCACCATCGCGTGGATCGGTGCGATCTGCGCCAGTCGCGGCAACGGCTCAAAGACGAAGCGGCCCTGACCATCGTTGCGCAGCAGGCAGCTGGCGAGCTCGGTCGCGGCCAACTCGCCGCACTGATCGAGCTTCTCCTGCGTGTAGATGTCGCGCAGCAGAGACCGCGCGAAACCTTCGTAGGTCGGGAACTTCTCTTGAAGCATGGGCATCGCGCCGCTGCTGCAGCTTCGCCCGCGCACCGGCAGCAGGCGATCGCCCTCGTACTTGGCCTCGACGAGGTCGCGACGACCGTCGCCGTCGAAGTCACCGAAATACAGGCGCACGGGCTTCGCCGCCGTCGCTTTGTATTTGGTGTTCCAGCCCTGGTTCCCAGCGACGGCGTCGAGGTCGCCGTCGCCGTCGACGTCCAGCACGAGCAGAGAACGCCACCAACCGGGCCGTTCGGCGAGGCCTGCGGTCGATGCGGCGTCGCGAAGCCCTTCGCCGTCGTTGCGTAGCAGCCGGAGCGGCTGCCAACGCGCCGCAACCAGCAGGTCCAGGTGCCCGTCGCCGTCGAAGTCCGCGAAGCGCGCGTCGGTGACCATACCGGCTCTTTGAAGCGCCGGCGCGAGCGTCGCCGTGACGTCGGAGAAGCGACCGCCGTCGTTGCGCAGCAGGCGACTAGGCGGCGCGTCAGGGTAGGCGCCCGGCACGAGCCGGCCCGCCACGAACAGGTCGACGTCGCCGTCGCCGTCAAAGTCCGCAGCGCGGGCGCAGCCCGAAGATTGACGCGCGGCGGGGACCACGTCATCCACGGCGACGAAGCGATCCTCGCCCTCGTTCCGATAGACGCGGTCTTGCAGCGAGGCGTCGCCGGCGTCCGCCTCGGCGCCGCCGCTCGCCACGAACAGGTCTTGGTCGCCGTCCCCGTCGAAGTCGATCCAGCAGGCGCCGACGTCCTCGCACCTCGCCGCAGCAGGCGCAGACCACGGCCCAGCGAGCTCCGTCCATTCGCCGCCCTGCCAACGGAACAGCTGGCCCGCCTGCTGGCTTGCACCCCCGGCGTAGACATACGGCGGCGAAGCGGCCAGCGCGGGCCCGAGCCGCGACACCTGCGCTGGCAGCAACGGCTGCGCCGAGTATTCGTCGAACGCGTTCTCTCGGTGACGAAACCGCGGCGGCTCAGCCGGCTCGAACAGCGGCGGACCAAGGCGCGGCGGCGCGGCGGCGACCTCAAGCGGCATGGCGCCCGGCTCGGTGATCACCACGACGTGCCCAGCCGCGACCTCGAGGTCACGGCTCACGTGACCAGACGGCCAGGCGACGCACAGCGTCGCGCTCGCGTTCGCGCCGATTCCGAAGTGAAGCTCCGGCGCCTGTCCCGAGAGGTAGCCCCGCGCAAGCGCCAACTCCCGCACCAACCGGCGGCCGTCGGGCAGCGTGGCCGTGACGCGCGCGCCGACGCCAAAGCGCTCGCTGAGCCGGCCGCGCAAACGCACGGTGAACGCCTTGCCGTCCGCGTCGAGGTTCTCGTAGAGGGCGCACTCGGCCTCAAAGTTGTTGATCAAGACGTCGAGGTCGCCGTCGCCGTCGAAGTCGGCCAGCGCAGCGCCGTGCGAGACCGCCTCCAGGTCGAGACCCCACGACGCGCCCTGCCGCTCGAAGCGCAGGTCGCGGCCGCCGGTGTTGCGCAGCGCGGCGTTGCGCTCTGCGACCCTGCGGACGTTCTGGATCAGCTGGATCGCGGCCTGCTGCTGCCCTTGGCGCCAAAGGTCTTCGACGCGGAGCGCGAGGTCGGGGTCCGTGTCGAACCGGGCGATGCCGTTGGTCGCGAACAAATCGCTGCGGCCGTCGTTGTCGAGGTCCCCGAACAGCACGGACCAGGTCCAGTCCGTGCTGGCGACGCCGGCCAGGTGCGCCGCCTCCTGGAAGCGACCGGCGCCGGTGTTGAGCAGCAGCGCGTTCCGCATCACCTGCGGTGGGTCGCTGTACATCAGCACAGGCCGCTCGGCCGCCATGTCGCCCATGAGCACCTTGGCCTTCTCGTGCGTCGTCATGCTCATGTCCGCGACGATCAGGTCGACGTGGCCGTCGCCGTCAACGTCGGCTGCGTCGGAGCCCATGCCGTAGAACGCCGTGTGCGGCACGACCTCGCTGGTGACGTCGCGGAACGTGCCGTCACCATGGTTGTGGTAGAGAACGTCAGGGCTCTCCAGGTCGTTGGCGACGTAGAGGTCGGGGTAGCCGTCGGCGTCGTAGTCGAACCACGTGGCCGACAATCCCATGCCCTTGTCCGCGATGCCGGCGCTCGCCGTGACGTCGACGAAGCGGCCGCCGACGTTGCGGAGCAGGCGGTCTGGCTGGCCAGCCGTGTAGCGCTGACCGCGGAACGAAAAGAAGTGCTCGCCTGCCATGCCCGCGGCGCCGGCGGCGGTGAACGCTCGGCCCGGGGGCACCATGTCCGCGGCTGGGCGCACCGTGTCAGCCGGCGGCCGGAAACCCTGCAGCACCTCAGGAGTCAGCGCCCAGCCAGCGTGCAGCGCGCGGTTGGTGAGCAGATACAGGTCGAGCTTGCCGTCGCGGTCATAGTCGGCGAACGCGGCCATCGTCGACGCCGCGACGAGGTCCAGCCCGTAGCTGGCGGCGTCCTCGCGGAACGTGCCGTCGCCTTGGTTGACGTAGAGCAAGTTTGGCGCCTCGACGTTGCAGACGTAGAGGTCCAGGTCGCCGTCACCGTCGACGTCGGCGAAGCTGGCGCCGCTGCCCCACGCCTCGCCGCCGTTGACCCCGCCAGCTCGCGCCGTCACGTCCTCGAACCGGAGCGGCGCAGCCTGCCGGAACAGCTTGTTTGGGCCGTCCTGTGAGACCAGGTAGGCGTCCAGCAACCCGTCGCCGTCATAATCGCCGACGGCGAGGCCCGCGCCGTTGGTCAGGTAGGTGTAGCGGTTCTCCGGGCGCAGCTCGTTGCGAAAACGCAGCCCGGACTCCTCGGCGGGCAGCCGTCGGAACAGCGGCGCGTCGGCCGGTCGTCCACGCCGCGCGCGCAGCGGGCGCGATTCGACGCTGCCGAGCGCGTCCGCGGGCTCGTCGGCGCCGCAGCCCGCGAGCAGCGCGACCATCAGCGCCGCCACCTGCGCCCCTGTCAACCTGCGAGACATGCCCTGACTATCGCACGAAGACGCGCGCGCGCACACCCGAAGAACGGACTACACACGGTGGCGGGGCGGGGGTTGCGCTTGAACCGAGCCCGCGGGCGAGGACAGTGGCGAACGATGCCCGGACCCTCGCTGCGCAGCCGACCGACGATTTATCTGCTGGCGATCCTGGTGGGCGCGATCGCCGGCGTCGGCGCCCTGCTGTTCGAATACGGGGCCGCGTGGGTGGTCCGGCTCGCGCTCGTCGGTGTGGCCGGCTACGCGCCCGTGGGGCCTCGCGGCGAAGTCGAGCTGATCGAAGGTCACGGCGGTCACGCGATCACGTGGTGGTGGCTGCTGCTGCTTCCTAGCGTCGGCTGCTTCGCCAGCGCGCAGCTGTCGAGGTGGTTCGCCCCGGAAGCCCGCGGGCACGGCACCGACGCGGCCATCGACAGCTACCACCGCGGCGGCGGCCGCGTCCGGGGGCGGGTCCCCGTCTTGAAGGGCATCTGCAGCATCCTGACGCTCGGGTTCGGCGGCAGCGGCGGCAAAGAGGGGCCAATCGCCCAGATCGGCGCGGGCTTCGGGTCGTTCTTGGCGCAGCGGCTCGGGCTCGGCGACCGCGCCTGCCGCACGCTCCTGGCGGCTGGCATGGCCGGGGGCGTCGGCGCCATCTTCCGCGCGCCGTTCGCCGGAGCACTGTTCGCCGCGGAGATCCTCTATCGCGACGCCGAGCTCGAGAGCGAGGTCGTGATCCCAGCGTTCCTCTCGTCGGCGACGTCCTACTGCGTCTTCTGCGGTTGGCTCGGCGAATTCGGGGTGCTGTTCGAGCTCGGCAGCGGGTTCGCGTTCGACGATGTCTTCGAACTGCTACCCTACACGCTCTTGGCGCTGGTGCTGCTGCCAGCCACCTGGCTGTACGTGCGTTGCTTCTACGGCGTCGAGCGCGCCTTCGGGCGCGCGCCCCTGCACGGCGCCGCGCTGGCGGGGATCGGCGGCCTGCTGACCGGCGGCGTCGCGCTCGGCGCTTGGAGCGTCGCGGGCGACGACCGGGCGCTGGCGGTGCTGAGCAGCGGTTATGGCATCCTGCAGCAAACCCTCGACGGCGGCGTCATGGGCTGGAGCGGCGTAGGCCTCCTCTTGCTGGTGGCGTTGGGCAAGGTGCTGACGACCTCCTTCACCATCGGCTGCGGCGGCAGCGCCGGCGTCTTTGGCCCCAGCATGGTGATCGGCGGCGCTGTCGGCGGCGCCGTCGGCATCGTCTGTCACCAGTGGGGGCTCGTCGAGAACCCCGCCAGCCTGTGCATCGTCGGGATGTGCGGCTTCTTCGCCGGCGCAGCTAAGACCCCGATCTCGACGATCGTCATGGTGACCGAGATGACCGGGAGCTATCAGTTGCTGCTCCCCGCGGTGTGGGTGTGTGGCTTGACGTTTGTCCTCTCGGGACGGGTCGCGCTCTACCAAAAGCAGGTCCGGAACCGCGCCTTCTCGCCGGCCCACAAAGGGGAATATATCGAGGCGTTGCTTGAGGATATGACGGTGGCCGACGTGTTCGAGCCGAGCGAAGTCGTGGCCGTCAACTCCTCGATGCCGCTGCGCGACATCGTCCGCGTGATCGCGAGCAGCCAGCAGGACTACTACCCGGTGGTCGACGATGGGATCTTCGTCGGCATGGTCTCCGCCCACGACGTGCGCGAGCACACTTTCGAGCGCGAGATCTACCGACTCGCCATCGCCGCCGACATCATGTCGACGCCGCCGGTGGTGGTGCGACCGGCAGACGACCTACACAAAGCGCTTGAGACCTTCGACTCGATCTGGATCGACGAGCTGCCCGTGGTCGACGCGGATGACCCCAACGTCGTGCTAGGGCAGCTGCGGCGCCGCTCCATCAACCGGGCCTACACCAAGAAGCTCAAGGACCTTCGCGCGCTGCAGCAGCGACAGGACGAATCCTGACGGAGCCGTCCTCGAGCGCGCCAACTGGGCGGTCCACGGCGGCGCCCCCCCCCCCCTGCGACGGCTGCGCAAGCGACCCCTGATCCGAGCACATCGAACAAGATCAGGCGCGGCTTGCGACGGCTCCCGGCGTGTCCCACCGGTTGACATACGCCAAAACGCGTGTGACCGGAGCGCGCGCGCGGCCCCTACGAAGACACGCATATCCGAAAAAGATGTTTGGACTTTGTTCGGGTGACGGCTAACGTGCGGATCACGCGCCTGAGGGCGCAACACAAACGACGTGTCCTCGGGAGGGACCATCTACGATGAAATCGAAGGCAGCAAGCAAGTCCGGCGACGGCAAGGCAGGCAAGCAAGAGGCGATGCGGGCGGAGGCGCTGTCCGATGCGCTGGCATCTATCCAAAAGAACTACGGCGACGGCTCCATCATGCGGATGGGGGAGCAGTCCATCGCGCCGATCGACGGGATCTCGACCGGGTCGCTGGGCCTCGACCTCGCGACGGGCGGCAAGGGCTTCCCCCGCGGGCGAGTCATCGAGGTCTACGGCCCCGAATCGTCCGGCAAAACAACCCTCACCCTCCACGTCACGGCCAACTGCCAGAAGAAGGGGGGCACGTGCGCGTTCATCGACGCGGAACACGCCCTCGACCCGCAGTATGCCCGGCGCCTGGGCGTCGACCTCGACTCGCTGCTGATCTCCCAACCCGACCACGGCGAGCAGGCGCTCGACATCTGTGAAACGCTGTCGAAGTCTGGCGCGATCGACCTGATCGTCATCGACTCGGTGGCCGCCCTGGTGCCGAAGGCAGAGATCGAGGGGGAGATGGGCGACACCTTCGTCGGCCTTCAAGCACGCTTGATGAGCAAGGCGCTGCGCAAGTTGACGGCGGTGACCGCCAAGACCAACACCACGTTGATCTTCATCAACCAGATCCGGGAGAAGATCGGCGTCATGTTCGGCAGCCCCGAGACGACGACCGGAGGCCGCGCCCTCAAGTTTTACTCGTCCGTCCGCATCGACATCCGCCGCATCGGGACGATCAAGAACGGCGACATGCCGGTGGGCGCCCGCACCAAGGCGACCGTCGTCAAGAACAAGGTCGCGCCGCCGTTCCGCAAGACGGAGTTCGATATCTTGTTCAACGAGGGCATCAACCGCCTCGGCGAGCTGCTCGACCTGAGCGTCGACCAAGGAATCGTCCGCCGCTCCGGGACCTGGATGAGCTACGGCGACACGCGCCTAGGCCAGGGCCGCGAGCGAGCTCGGGAATTCCTCAAAGAGCACCCAGAGATGGCGCAAGAGATCGAGCAAAAGCTGCTCGACAAAATGATGCCCAAGCCTGCGTCGAAAGAAGACCAAGGCCAGCCAACCGAAGGCGACGCGGCCAAGCCTGCCGCGCGTGCGGCGAAGGCAGCCGGCGCGTCCTGAGCGCGCCGCAGTAGCGCCAGGGGCTCCCTTTTTGGCGGCCCCTTATCGTAGAGCGCGAACATGCCCGCTTGGCGACCCCCAAGCGCCGTGCGGACCTTCGCAGCGGCGCGCGCCGACAACACCAGGGCCTGCTAACGGCACCGGACCCGACAGGATCCGGATCTCGAGGATGCAGCGGCTTGGGTGTCGATCCTCCATTGGCTACAACCTCTGGCCAAGATTGGTCGCCTGCAACCAGGCGGCGCCATGCCATGAACCGCCTCACCGCCGACGAGATCCGCACGCGTTACCTCGAACTCTTCGCTGCCCACGGGCACAAGATGATCAGGTCGGACTCCCTGGTCCCTGCGAACGATCCGACGCTCCTGTTCACAGGTGCAGGGATGAACCAGTTCAAGGACATGTTCCTCGGCAAGGGAACACTCGACACCACGCGCGCAACGACCGCGCAAAAGTGCCTGCGCGTGCCAGATCTAGAGAACGTCGGCGTGACCCCGCGCCACCACACGTTCTTCGAGATGCTGGGCAACTTCTCGTTCGGCGACTACTTCAAGAAAGACTGCATCACCTGGGTCTGGTCGTTCTTTAAGGACGTCTGCGGGATCCCTGAAGACCAGATGGTCGTGACGATTTACGCCGACGACGACGAGGCCTTCGAGATCTGGAACCAACACATCGGGCTGGCCGCCGACCGGATCTACCGGTTCGGAGAGAAGGAGAACTTTTGGCCGGCGGAGGCTCCCAGCAAGGGCCCCAACGGTGTTTGCGGCCCCTGCTCCGAGGTCTACTTCGACAATGACCCCGAGCAAGCGCTGCCGGCCAACGCAGGCCTCGAAGACCTGCCCTCGCCGCGGTTCTGCGAGATCGGCAACTGCGTATTCACGCAGTTCGACCGCAAGGACGGGGGCGTGCTCGAGCCCCTGCCGCAGAAAAACATCGACGTCGGCCTCGGCTTGGAGCGGATCACCGCCGTGCTGCAAGGCGCGCCGAATAACTTCGAGACGGATCTGTTCCGGCCGTACCTCGATCACATCGCAGAGCTAAGCGGCGTGCCCTATGGCAAAGACCCGGGCAAGGACATGCGGATGCGCCGCATTGCGGACCACGTGCGGGCGGTCACCTTCTGCATCGCCGATGGCGCCCTGCCGAGCAACGAAGGTCGCGGCTACGTCGTGCGCAAGATCCTGCGGCGCGCGGCTCGGGACGGTTACGAGCTCGGCTTCGACACGCCGTTCTTGTTCGGGATGGTCGACGTCGTCGGCCGCGTCATGGGCAAGCACTACCCCGAAGTGATCGAGAACGCAGCGCAGTGCCGCGCCGTGATCCGAGGCGAAGAGGAAAACTTCTTAGGTGTCTATCGCCAGGGGATGGCGCGACTCGAGGAGTTCCTCGCCGACAACCTCGGCGCGCACTCGCGCGGCGCCGTGATCCCAGGCAGCGGCGAATTCGCCTTTCAGCTGCACGACACCTACGGCTTCCCGATCGATATCACTGCCAAGGTTATCGAGGAGCGAGGTTATGGCCTGGACGAGGCTGGGTTCCACAGCGCGATGGAGACGCAGCGCGAGCGCGCGCGGGCCAGCGCGGCGACGTCTGAGGCCGTGTTCACTGCCAGCGTCGCGGTCCAGCTGCGAGACGCAGGCATCGAGACGACGATCTTCACTGGATACGCCGAGCTCGAGCGCGATTCGCGCTTACTGGCGGCGATTGGCGAGGGCGATCAGCTCCTCAAGGCCGCCAGCGCCGGAGAAACGGTCATGCTGGTGTTCGATCAGACCCCATTCTACGCCCAAGGTGGCGGTCAAGTCGGCGACCTCGGGCAAGTCCGCACGGAGACCGGCGTCGCGAGCGTACGCGGAACGACGTCACTGGACGGTTTCCACCTCCATGAAGCCGTCGTCGAATCCGGCCGTTTAGAGCCCGGCCAGGCGGCCGCGCTCGCGGTCACCAGCAACGAACGACGCGCTACCGAACGCAACCACACGGCGACGCACCTGCTCCACGCCGCGCTTCGGCAGGTGCTGGGCGACCACGTCAGCCAAGCGGGCTCCGAGGTGTCACCGGAGCGCCTCAGGTTCGACTACACGCAGCCAGAGAAGCCTGGCGCAGACGCGATGCGAGCGGTCGAAGAGATCGTCAACGAGCAGGTACTCCTGACGACGCCGGTGGAAGCCAGCGTGCGCTCGCTCGAAGACGCGAAGCGCCAAGGGTTCACGGCCCTCTTTGGAGAGAAGTATGGCGACGAGGTTCGGACCCTGCAGGTCGGCGATTTCAGCAAAGAGCTCTGCGGTGGGACCCACGTAAACAACACCGGCAACATCGGCTTGTTCCGGATCGTCAGTGAAGGCGCCGTCGCCGCGGGCACGCGACGCATCGAGGCGGTCACAGGCCGAGTCGCGATGCAGATGGCCCGCGCCGACCGCGAACACCTCGGCGACGTAACCAGCCAGCTCAAGGTGCAAGGCAACGAGGCCGCGGCGCGCGTCCAAGAGCTAACCCAGGAGCTCAAGAAGACGCGCAAGGAACTCGAGAAGGCTCTGGCTCCGGATTTAGAGGTTGAGCTAGCCAAGCTCGAGGCAGAGCTTGTCGAAAGCGAGCGCGCTGGCGGCACCGTCCGCACGGTGGTCTTCCGCCGTCCGGGCATGCAAACCAAGGATGCGCAGGAACTGCTGCACCGCGCCCAACAAAAGCATGCGCCCATGGTCGGCGTCGTGCTGGGCAAGGGCGCGGACTCGGTCGCCGTCGCGGTCTCGGTCTCCAAGGAGCTGACTTCGACCATCCAGGCGGGGGCGCTGGTGAAGGAGCTAACCGGCCTGATGGGTGGTGGCGGGGGCGGCCGCCCCGAGGGAGCTCAGGGCAAGGGCAAGGACGCCAGCAAGCTAGAAGAGGCTGTCGCGGCTGCCTGTTCGGCCATGCAGCGAGCGGGTTTACGGCCAGAGTAGCGCCGCCCGCGCGGGCCGAAACGGCGGCGGATCGTCGTTGACTTCAGCGGTCAGGTCCGTAACGTTTTACCCCCTCAAAGGCTGCTGGTCGGCGCGCGGGACGTTACGCGCTTGCCCACAGCACAGCAGGAAAACGACCAACATGGCAACTCCCAAGCGCAAGATCAGCCGCTCGCAGCGTGGCAACCGCCGATCGCACCACGCGTTGGCGCGGCTTCAACTCGTCCGCTGCGTGCAATGCGGCGTCATGATCCGTCCGCACACGATCTGCAAGGTCTGTGGATACTACCGCGGCCGCCAAGTGACCGTCGCCAACGACCCGAACGCCTAGGGGCCCGCGGGGTCGGCATCGTCCCGACCTCGACACGGCTGCGACGAACAGCAGCCAGTGACGGCCGAGCGGTGACGAGGCCGCGCGTCGGGCCGGCGAAGCCGTCCCCGCAAAGTTCTGCCTGGATAACGAGCGCCGGGCCCGCCACTCTCCTGATTCGAGGTCGCCCTGCGGCCCCTCCTCTCACGATGGTCGAGCGACGCGTGCCGAGACGTAGCCTGAGATCACGCGACGACCGCGAGCGAGGTGGTTCTTCGTTACACGTTCGGCTGAGCGCCGTCATGACCTGCATCCTATGACCAGAATCGTCCTCGACGCGGTTGGCGGCGACCACGCCCCAGCCGAGACCATCGCCGGCGTCGCGCTGGCGCTGCAACACGGGTATCTCGAGCCCGACGAGATCATCCTCACGGGCCCCGAAGCGATGGTGCGAGAATCAGCTCGCGCCGCGGGCCTCCCCGACGTCGTTGAAATCTGCGACGCCCCCGACGTCCTCACCGCCGCCGACTCGCCGACGGACGCGCTGCGCCGGAAGCGCCGCAACAGCATCGCGGTCGGGATGGGCCTAGTAAAAGCAGGTCGCGCAGGCGGCTTCGTCAGCGCTGGCTCAACCGGGACCGTGGTCGCCGCAGCTACGGTCGGCCTCCGCTACTTGGACGGCATCCGCAAAGCCTGCATCGCGGCCCTGATCGAGGGCGAGAACAACCCGTTCCTCGTGCTGGACGTCGGCGCGAACCCACAGCCAAAACCGCAGCACCTCGCTCAGTTCGCCCTGATGGGGTCGGCCTATTATGGCTGCCAATTCGGGGTCGAGTCGCCCCGCGTCGGCGTTCTCAACATCGGCAGCGAGGACAAGAAAGGCAGTCCGCTGGTCCTAGAGGCGCGGCGGCTGATGCAAGATATGCCGATCGCGTTTCACGGCAACGTCGAGGGCGTCGAGGTCTTCTCGGGAGACTGCCACGTCGTCGTGACCGACGGATTCAGCGGCAACGTGCTGCTCAAGACCAGCGAAGGCGTCGCCGAATATCTACTGCGCACCACCTTCCAGGCCATGGGCGAAGCCGGCATCGCTCCGGAACAAATCCGCGCCGTTCAGCGAGCCGTCATGCCCCGCGTGGACTTCAGCGAAACCGGTGGTGCGCTGCTGCTAGGCGTCGAAGGAGTCGTGACGATCTGCCACGGCCGCTCGCGCGCCCCGGCCTTCGCCAACGCGCTGCGCTTTGCTCGCAAGGCGCTTCAAGGCAAGGTCAACGAACACATCGTGAAGGCGGCCCAAGAGCTCAACCTCGGCGCCCCAGACGACGAGCACGACGAGCGCGGCCAACCTGCGATCTGAGCAGCAAACCCATGGTGTTGGCTAAGAACCACGGCGCGCAAGAGCGCCAGCACATGCGCCCATCAGGGCAGAGGAGGAGTTGTGATGGCTGAGGTTCGCCCCGTAGGGATCGCCGGTCTCGGGCGCTACGTCCCGGACCGGATCCTGACCAACCAGGACCTGGAGAAGATCGTCGACACGTCCGACGAATGGATTGTTCAGCGCACCGGCATTCGCGAGCGCCGCATCGCCGCCGACGACCAGGTGACCAGCTCCCTAGCGGTGCTCGCTGCCCAGCAGGCGCTCGAACATGCCGGGATCACGGCGGAAGAGCTGCAGCTCATTATCTGCGCCACCGTCACCGGCGATCAGCCTTTCCCAGCGACCGCGTGCCGCATCGGCTGCGACCTCGGCGCGAAGAACGCAGGCGGCTTTGACGTTTCAGCAGCGTGCGTTGGGTTCGTGCACGCGTCTCAGGTGGCGACCAACCTCGTCGCGAGCGGCGCCTACGACCGCGTATTGGTCTGCGGCGCGGAGATCTTGAGCCGGATCCTCGACTACGAAGACCGCAACACCTGCGTCTTGTTCGGCGACGGCAGCGGGGCTGCAGTGTTCACGCCGCACGACGACTGCCAACAAGGCGAATACCTCGGCGGGTCGATGTCTATGGAGGGCGGCGCCGAAGGGATCCTGTCGCAGCCCGCGGGCGGCAGCAGGCACCCTGCGAGCGCGGACTCCGTCGCACAGCGGCTCCACTTCATGAAGATGGGGGGCACGCGCGTCTTCCGCTTCGCCGTCCGAGTGTTCGCGAAGCTAGTCCGAGACGTCATCGACCAATACGGCATCGACCAGTTGGGATGCATCATCCCGCACCAAGTCAACCAGCGCATCATCGAGACCGCGATGGAGCAGATCGGTCTCTCGATGGACTACGTCTTCTGCAACATTCACCGATACGGCAACACATCCGCCGCCTCGGTGCCGATCGCGCTGCGCGAGGCCTACGAAGCGGGCCGCCTCGAGAAGGGCAAACTGGTCGTCATGCCGGCGTTCGGCGCCGGAATGTCTTGGGGCCACACCATCTTCCGCTGGTAGCCAGCAAAAGGGAAATCCATGACACTCTCGGACAAGGTCGCGCTGGTCACCGGCGCATCACGGGGCATCGGCAGAGCCATCGCAGTGGAGTTCGCCCGTCAAGGGGCTTCGGTCTTCTGCACGTCTACGCGTGCCGGCGGCTGTGACGCGACGCTCGAAGAGATCGCCAGCCTCGACAACGACGTCACGGCCCAAGCGCTCGTCTGCGACGTCTCCGACGCAGCATCGGTCGACGCGCTGGCCAAGTGTGTCCTAGACGACGGCGGGAAACTCGACGTACTCATCAACAACGCTGGCATCACCCGAGACGGCGTCTTTATGCGCATGTCTGACGACGACTTCGACGCTGTCGTAGGCACGAACCTACGCGGGGCCTTCCTCGTTTGCAGAGCGTTCGCGCGCCCGATGGCAAAGGCGCGCGGCGGTCGCATCATCAACATCGGCTCAGTGGTCGGGCTCTCGGGGAACGCCGGCCAAGCGAACTACGCGGCC
>NYVR01000063.1 GCA_002684655.1 Planctomycetota bacterium
GCAGCTCCAAGGGCAGCACCCATCGGTATACTCAGGCCAAGCGTGAAGACGGCGTTCCTGCTCGCGTGGCGCTACTTGACGTGCTACCGGATCCGCACCGGCATCTTGGTGGGATGCATCGCCATCGTCACGTTCCTCCCGCTGGCGGTTCAGCAGCTGGTCCACCACTACGAGCGCGAGCTGCGCGCGCGCGCAGACAGCACGCCGCTCGTCGTAGGAGCCCCCGGCAGCCGGATGGACCTCCTCATGAACAGCCTCTACTTCCGAGGGACTGTTCGCGCGACCATCACGGGCGAGGACACGGCGGGGATCCACGCCGAAGGGCTCGGCCTGTCGATCCCGGTGCACTTCCGCCACTTCGCCCAGGGCCACCCGCTCGTCGGCACGACCCTCGACTACTTTGAGTTTCGCGGCGCGCGCCTGGCCGACGGCCGCTGGCCCGGCTTCATGGGGCAGGCCGTCGTAGGCCACAGCGTCGCGGAGCGAGAGGGGCTGTCCGTCGGCAGCGCGCTGCTCTCGGACGTCGAGAACCTCTACGACATCGGCGCGAGCTACCCGCTGAAGCTGCGGGTCACCGGGGTGCTGGAGCCGCAGGGCAGCCCGGACGACGAGGCCGTCTTCGTCGACTTAAAGACCGCCTGGATCATCGAGGGCATCGGACACGGGCACCAAGACGTCGACGAGGACACGAGCGACGCGCTCGTCATGGAGCGCCGCGAGGGCCACGTCGCGACCAACGCCGCGATCATCGAATACACCGAGATCACGCCTGAGAACGTCGACCAGTTCCACTTCCACGGCGATCCGGACGGGTTCCCGATCGTCGCGTCGATCGTGGTGCCTACAGACGACAAGGGCCGGACCATCCTGCGCTCGCGCTATCGGCACCGCGACGGCGTGCAGGCGCTGGAACCAGCGATCGCGCTCGGCGAATTGATGGAGATCGTCTTTCAGGTGAAGCGCTTCTTTGACGCCAACTTCCTCGCGATCGGCCTGACCACGAGCGTGCTGTTGCTGCTGGTGCTTTGGCTGACGCGGCAAGTCCGGGCCCGAGAGTTCCTGACCCTGTACCGGATCGGCTGCGGCCGGCGCCTGCTGTTCGCTGCGCAGACATGGGAGATCGTGCTGGTGATCGCAGCCGGCCTCGGCGTCGCCTGGCTCGGTTCGTGGGTCGCCGTTCGAGCGCTCGCCGCGGGTCTCTTCGGGTGACGCCGACGTCCCCGACGCCCCCTTCCAATCACCCCTGGTCCCGCAGCCCACCGAATACCAAAGAGACCTTATGCGAACCCACCTGCTGCTCGCGTCTGTGCTGTTGTTCTATGGCTCGTGTGCGCAGGAGCCGTCCGGCGAGGCCTCCGCGCGCCCCCAGCCAGATAACGGCAAGCCCGACGTGCTCACGACGTTTTATCCGCTGACATACTTCGCCACGCGCGTCGCGGGCGACCTCGTCAACGTCCGGTGTCCGCTGCCGGCGGACGCAGACCCGATCCACTGGAAGCCGTCCGCGGACGACGTCGCCGAATACCAGGCCGCGGACCTCGTGATCGCCAACGGCGCGCGGCTCGAGAAGTGGATCCGGCAGGTGAGCCTGCCGACCTCGCGCCTAGTCAAGACCGCGGAGCGCTTCCGGGAGACCTGGGGGCGCGTCGTGGAGACGACCCACAGTCACGGCCCAGAAGGCGAGCACTCGCACTACGGGGTCGACGGCCACACGTGGCTAGACCCGCGGCTCGCGGTCCAACAAAGCCGCGCGCTGACCGATGCCCTGGTCCGCCTGTTGCCCGACAGCGCGGCCGAGCTAGAGCGGGGCTTCGCCAGCCTAGAAGAGGACCTCAAGACGCTGCACCAGAGCCTGGAGGCCCTCGGCTCCCTACCCGACGGTCAGCGTCTCTACGCGTCACACCCTGCGTACAACTACCTCGCCAGGCGACACGGCTGGAGGATCGAGAACCTCGACCTCTCGCCTGACGCCGTGCCAGGAGCGGAGACGTTGGCGTTGGTTCGCGAGCGACTGAGCAAGAAGCCTGGGCGCTACCTGCTGTGGGAAGACGCGCCAAACCCAGCTGTCGCAGCCGCGTTCGAAAAAATTGGCCTGCAGAGCCTCGTGTTCCGCCCGTGCGAGCAGGCGCCGAAGACCGGCGAAGCCGACTACCTCGACAGCATGCGGGCGAACATCCAACGCCTAGCCAGAGCGTTCCAGTAGCGGCGCCCAGCAGCGATCAGCCGGCCCGTCGAGACGGACGACGACCCGCGCCGGTCAGAGCGTCCCAATCCGCAGACAGACGCCGTAGTCGCCCACTGGCAGCACGAACGTGAACGGAGCGCCGGTGGACGGATCCTTGAAGTTCTGCGTGATGCAGTCACCACGCCAAGAAACCAGCGTCATCTCGCCGGAGGCGACGTGCGTCCAGGCAGATGGGACGCCCTCTTGGCCGACGTGCGTGGTGGGCGTCGTATAGACGCGCACCTCAGCCACGTTGCCCCGCTGATCCGGCGGCGTCGCGCCGCCCATCCCTTGGTCATAGCTGGTCGTAAGGATCCGGTGAACGGTCAGGGGCGCCTCGACCGACAGGTCGACGAATTGGTTCAGCGTGTCGCCGTTGGCGCTGGCGTAGAAGATGGTGACGGCCCACGGATCGAACAAGCGGACCGGCGAAGCAGGCGCCGGATCACACTGCGTCAGCGCGACGGACGCAGAGCCGAGAAGTGTCAGCGCGATTCGGATCGAGTCCATGGGTGCATCACAGCGCGCAGAAGGACGGGACCGTTGGCCGCTCCATGAATCTCCAAGATAGCCCCAACGCTCGCTCGTGCGGCAAATAGCGACCCAAAGGCTCAAGAACGACACCTTGACCTCGCACGGCACAGCTGGCGGCGCTTTCGCACGACGGCAACCTTGCCGTGAACATCCTTGGCGCCCGTGGAGCAAGGCCTAGCCTGACGATCATGTTGATGACCCACAACCTGGCACGCGCGGCCGTCATGCTCACAGCGCTCTGCGCCGCGAACGGACAAGACCCAGGCGCGATCGATCCCCGCACGGGGATGCCCGCCAAGCAGGCGCGGCGCGACGCCTTCCGACAGCTCGACCAAGAGCTGCCGACCCCGACGCCGTATCGCGCCGGCTCCGGCGCGCCGGGCCACGCCTACTGGCAACAGCAGGCGGACTACGTGATCGACGTGGCGCTGGACGAGAGCACCCGCCGCATGACCGCGCGCGAGCGGGTGACCTACCACAACAACAGCCCGGACCACCTCGAGTACCTGTGGCTGCAGCTCGACCTCAACCTTCTGCGGCCAAGCGCCGACGGTCACGTCGCGACGTCGACGGACTCGATGGACCAGCTGTCCTACGAGGCGCTCGGCGCGGCCCTCGCGCGCGACCGGTTCGACGGCGGCGCCGAGGTCACCGAGGTCAGCGACGCCGACGGCGCGCCGCTGCCGTTCGTGATCAACGGCACGATGATGCGCGTCGACCTTCCCGCGCCGCTCGCGCCCGGGGCCAACACCGCGTTCCACGTCGCGTGGAACTACCAGATGAACGACGCCGACGAGGTCGGCGCCCGCACAGCGGCCGAATACTTCGAGCGCGACGGCAACTGGATCTTCGAGGTCGCGCACTGGTTCCCGCGCATGGCCGCATACACCGACCTCAACGGCTGGGAGAACAAGCAGTTCTTGGGTCGCGGAGAGTTCACGCTGGAGTTCGGCGACTACGAGGTCCGCATCACCGTCCCCGCCGACCACGTCGTGGCGGCGACCGGCGTGCTGCAGAACCCCCAGGAGGTGCTGTCCCAGGCGCAGCGCGCGCGGCTTGAGCAGGCCGCGGAGGCCGACCGGCCCGTGCTCATCGTGACGGCCGAGGAGGCCCTCGCGAACGAGCGCGAGAAGGCGGCGGACACCAAGACCTGGGTCTTCAAGGGCGACAACGTGCGCGACTTCGCCTGGGCGAGCTCGCGCAAGTTCCTCTGGGACGCGGTCAAGCACCGCACGCACGGCGAGGACGTCTGGTGCATGAGCTACTGGCCCAACGAGGGCGAGCCGCTGTGGAGCCGCTACTCGACCCAAGCGGTGATGCACACGCTCGACGTCTACAGCCGCTACTCCTTCCCCTACCCCTACCCGGTGGCGATCTCCGTCAACGGCCCGGTCGGCGGCATGGAGTACCCGATGATCTGCTTCAACGGTCCGCGACCGGAGGAAGACGGCACCTACTCCGCGCGCACCAAGTACGGCCTCATCTCGGTCATCATCCACGAGGTCGGCCACAACTACTACCCGATGATCGTCAACAGCGACGAGCGGCAGTGGACCTGGATGGACGAGGGCCTCAACACGTTCGTGCAGTTCCTCGCCGAGCAAGAATGGGAAGACCGCTACCCCAGCCGACGCGGCGAGCCCCACAAGATCGTCGACTACATGAAGAGCACCGAGCAAGTGCCGATCATGACGCACTCGGACTCGATCCTGTCGTTCGGCCCCAACGCCTACGCCAAGCCTGCGACCGCGCTCAACGTGCTGCGCGAGACCGTCATGGGCCGCGAGCTGTTCGACCACGCGTTCCGGACCTACGCGCGTCGATGGATGTTCAAGCGCCCCTACCCCGCGGACCTGTTCCGGACCATGGAGGACGCGTCCGCCGTGGACCTCGACTGGTTCTGGCGCGGCTGGTTCTACACCACGGACCACTGCGACATCGCGCTGACCGACGTGCAGTGGTTCCGGCAGCAGCCCGCCTCCCCCGAGGCGATCGCCAAGCTGGACAAGCGAGCCCGCGCGCAGCGACCGGAGACGGTCAGCGAGCGCCGCTACGCAGCCGCCAAGAAACGCACCGCGGCGTTCCCCGAGCTGTTGGACTTCTACAACCGCTTCGACGAGCTCGACGTGACGCCGCAAGACCGCGCGGCGTTCCGCGCGGCCATGCAGGCCCTGACGCCTGCGCAGCGGAAGCTCCGCGCCTTCGACCAAAACCTGTTCCTGCTGTCGTTCGAGAACAAAGGCGGGCTGGTCATGCCGATCATCCTGCACGTCGAATACACCGACGGCAGCCACGAAGAGGTGCGCATCCCCGCCGAGATCTGGCGGCGCAACGAGGAGCGGGTCAACAAACTGCTGATCCGCGAGAAGGTCATCGCGCGGGTCGTGCTCGATCCGCACCTCGAGACCGCCGACGCAGACCTGGACAACAACCAGTGGCCGCCACAGCTGCGGCCAAGCCGCTTCGAGCTGTTCAAGGCGCGTGAGGCCCAGCAAAACCCGATGCAGCGGGCCCGCGACGCCGCGTCCGGGAAGTTCGACGCGCAGGGAGGCGGCAAGTGATCCCTGCAGCAGCCGCGTTCCTCTGGCTCACCGCCGCGCTGTCCCCGACGCCGCCGCTCGCCCACCCCGGACACACATCCTACGCGGAGGTCAGCGTCGACGCGAAGCAGCGTCAGCTGCAGGTCTCGCTCGGGATGCTGGCGATCGACTTCGAGAAGACGCTGAGCCGCCGCGCCGGCCAGCGGGTCAACCTCGACACCACCAAGGGCGTCGAGAAGATGATCGAGGGCTACCTCGCCGACCGCTTCGTGGTGACCCTCGCTGACGGGACCAAGCCGAAACCGCACTTTGCCGGGCGCGAAGACGCCGGCAAGAACGTCTGGGTCTACTTCACGATCTCGCTCGCGACCAAGCAGACAGGCGAGCGGCCGCCTCGACCAGACGCCGAGGCGAAGGGCTCGCTGCTCGCTGGCGTGCAGCTGTGCGATCGCGTGCTAATGGAGCTCAACCGCGGACAGCGCAACGTGGTCGAGGTCCGCGAGGGCGCGTGGCGACGGTATCTGACCTGCACCGAGAAGGCGCAGCAGCACGTGCTGCGACCGACGGTCAAGCCCAAAGAGCGTGGCGCCTGATTGGTCCCGCGAACGGAGCGCGAGATGCTATCCCCTCCGTAGCAGCGGAGGTTTCATGAAGAAGCAATACCGCGCCGTGAAGGGGAACGTGGCTGCGACGCCTAGCCGGTTGACGGCGAGCCCGACTGCGTCGATCATCAACACAGCATCGCGATGGCGGGCGGAGACGCTACGGGAGGCCACCGCGCGGTCGCTCCGCGCATCGTTTGCTATGGACCTCGCCCACCTCACCGCATGCCCCATCTGCGGCGGGGCCACCAGCGCGTGGCGGACCAAGCTAGCGGGCGGCCGACGCTATCAGATCGAACGGTGCTCCACGTGCAGCTACGCGTTCGTCAACCCGCGACCGACGCTCCAGGCCCTACGAGCGTTCTACAACGCCTACGGGCACCGCGACGCGGATACGGACGACGCTAGCCAAACCCCAGAAAGCGCGGCGCAGCAGGTCCGCGACGACCCGCACGCGCGCACCGATACGCGCGCGATGATGCGGACGCTCCAGCGGCTCGGTTCGCGCACGGGCAAGGCGCTCGACGTTGGCTGCGGCAACGGAATGTTCACGCTGGAAATGCTGCAGGCTGGCTTCGACGTCACGCCGCTAGAGCTCGCCGCCCACGAGCGACGGGTGGCTGAGATCCTCACAGGCGTCGCCCCCAAAGACTGCGCCTTCGAAGCGTTCGAAGACCGCGCCGATTATCAGGTGGTCGTGATGAGCCAGGTGCTTGAGCACGCCTTCGACGTAGAGCAGTGGATCGCCAAAGTCGCGGCGTTGCTCGCTCGCGGCGGCATGTGCGTAATCGCGCTGCCGAATTTCTCGAGCGTGTTTCGATACGCCCTAAACGAGCGAGACCCGTACATCACGCCGCCAGTGCACCTAAACTTCTTCAACGGCGCGAGCCTGAACGCCTTGCTCGGTAAGCACGGGCTCGAGGTGCTGCAGAACGAGTGGATCTCGCGCATACCTATGTCCGCATTCTCGAAGCGCCTGCCGCGCGGTGCGCGGGGGCTCGCAGCGCCCATGCACGCTGCCGCCCGCGTCGCGCTCCGCGCGATCGACGTCGCCCGCTTAGGCATCGTCGTCAGAGCCTACGCGCGGAAACCATGACGCGACCACGACTCCTGCCGCGCCGCGCGCTTCGCCTCCCTGCGTGACTAGGCGTTCGATCCCTTTCGTCCATACGGCGACAACGCCCCGCGGCGACGCAGCGTCTTTGCTGCGTGGGACCCGGCGCGTCGCGATCCCGGTCGGACGCACGCGCGCTGAGCCCGCCCGCCTCGACGCCACAAACGCGCAAGCGATTCGAGCTGATACACGGGTCATTGCCACGTTTCGGCGTGGCGGGCTACATTGCGCCCGTGCGATTCTCCATGTTGACCCTCTCTGCGCTGTTGGCCGCGTGCGCATCGACGCCGTGGCGCGTCGCGAGCCCCGACGATGCCGGCTTCGATGAAGACGCGGTCCTGGCGCTGGTCGACGAGCTGCGACGCGGCGATCACGGCGACGTCGACCACTTCCTCTTGATCCGCGGCGGCCGCAAGGTCGTAGACGAACGCTTCCCGCGAGCGTCGTACGCCACCCTGATCGACCAGCGCAGCTCGACGCCGCGGCCGAGCCACGACTACTCCAACGCAGACTGGCACCCGTACCGCGCAGAGACCGAGCTCCATACGATGCAGTCGGTGAGCAAGAGCGTCACCTCCATCGGGGTCGGCATGGCCATCGCCGACGGCGCGCTGCCTGGCGTGGACGCGAAGGTGGCGCGCTACCTCGACGACGTCCCGGTCCACGACGACGCGCGGTGGTCCCAGATGACGGTCGCGGACCTCCTCACCATGCGAAGCGGCATCGACTGGACGCCGCCCGAAGGCAGCGTCGGATACACGATCGACCACCCGACCATGCTGATGGAGGCCTCCCAGCGGTGGGTCGCGTTCGTCGCGCAGCGACCGATGCGCGCGTCTCCCGGGACTGAGTTCGAATACGTCGACGGCGCGTCGGTGCTGCTCGGCCACGTCGTGCACCGCGCCGTCGGCGAACGGATCGACGCCTACCTCAAGAGACGCCTCTTCGACCCGATCGGGATCAAAGAATGGCAGTGGAAGACGTCCGCGTCTGGCGAAGTGGACACCGAAGGCGGCCTCTACCTGACCGCTCAAGGCCTCGCCCGGATCGGCTTGCTCTTCCTGAACGACGGTCGGTGGAACGGCGCCCAGATCGTCCCGCCAGAGTGGGTCGCGCAGTCCACCGCGCCGCACGTGCCGATGCCCGACGGCGGCGCCTACGGCTATCAATGGTGGAGCCTCTACCACGAGGACGAGACGTCGCAGGCCTACGGCGCCTTTGGCTTCGGTGGGCAGGCCCTGATCGTCGATCGCGAGACACAGACGGTGGCCGTCTTCCTCGGCTGGGATAACTCGCAGGACACCAGCGCGCTGTTCATCACGCGGATCCTCGCTGCGCTGCGGTGAGCGACCGGCGCCGGGCGCGCGCGCAGGCTCCTCGGCGAGCGCCGCTGAGCGCCCTCAGTTCTTTCGACTCTTCGCCTTCTTCGAGCGCCCGCTGCTCGCCGCCTCGCCCGCCGCTGCCCGCTTGCGAGGGTGCGCCTTGAAGAACTCCCAGATCAGCGCGGTCGCCGCGACGGACTTCCGGCCGCCCCGCGGCCAGCCGTGCCCCCCGCCCTCGATGCTGTAGAGAGCCACCTCCGTGCCTGCGTCGCCGTCCTCCCACAGGTCTAGGTGGACGAGGCCCTTCTTGAGCTCGGTGCGCGCGACGGGGCCGCAGGCGTTGTGCTTGGCGAACAGCGCGGCAGACTCCGGCGCGTTCGGGGTGCCCCAGGGGCTCTTGTCATAAGGCACGACGTCATCCTCCATGCCGTGGAAGGAGATCAACGAGACCGGCATCGCCGGCTTGCCGCGGCTGACCGCGAGCCCGGCGACCGGAGCGATCGCGGCGACCTTGTCGCCGTGCGTCGCGGCGAAGGAGAAGCTCATGAAGCCGCCGCTGCTGTGGCCGGTCATGAACACGCGATCGGGGTCGATCTTTAGCTCGTCCTGGAGCAGGTCGATGAGCTCTGCCAAGAACACCGAGTCCTCGGTGGGCTTGCCGCGCCAGGCGCCCTTCCAGCTCGTCGGCTTGCCGAGCGCGGTCGGGAAGACCACTACGAAGTCCTCCTTGTCAGCGAGCTGCTTCCAGCCGTAGTACGGGCTCGAAGCGACCCGGCCGCTGCCAGTGCGCCCGTGCAGCATCACGACCAACGGCACCGGCGCCTTCTTCGCCGCCTGCTTGTAGCGACGCGGGATGTGCAGCAGGAACTCACGCTGCTCACCGCTCGACTCGAGCGTGCGGGACGTGGTGCCCTGCTTTTGGGCGTGGACCGGCGCGCCGAGCGCGAGCGCGGCGGCCAAGAGGAAAAACAGCGAGGTGCGGAGGTGCATGGAACAGATCGCGGGCAAACGTTTGGGCGAGATCGTAGCAGACCTGATCTGTTGGCACGGCGTGAGCGCCCCCCCCTCCCGGACCGCGCCGGCGCGCGGCACGCATCTTGCACCCACGCTGCTGCTGGCCGCCGCCGTGTCCCCCACGCAGGCCACCTGTCCTCTAACCCGCCTAACCGAACATGCGACGCCTGATCCCGCTGCTGCTCCTCCCCCTCCTAGGCTCAATGCCTGCGCACCACCGGCCCTGCGAGGCCCCGAAGGTCGACGTCTCAAAGATCTACGGGCGCATCCAGTACGTCGACTCGTTTCCCGACTACAAGGTCGAGGTCGTCAACAGCTTCAGCGACCTCAAGGTGCAGGTCGTGACGTCCTTCCCCGACAAGGCGGGCAAGTGGGAGATCGTCACGTCGTTCCCCGACTTCAAGATCCAGAAGGTCGAGTCGTTCTCGGACTTCAAGATCGAGTTCGTCGACAGCTTCCCTGGGCCGACCGGACAGTAGCGCGAACACGGCGACCCCTAGCTATGTGAGCAAGCGCCGAAGGTCGGCCAGCTCGTCACGTCACGGCACGCGCTCAGCGGCCGCGCGATCCGTTGGGCGCCCGCTCGCCGCGCCCTAGGCGATGGCCCGGCGGCTGCGGCGCCCGCCGGAACGCCTCGATGCCGGGCTCGAGCAGCAGCGGCGTCGTCTGCGCCCCGACCCGACGAAACCGCAGCGCTGCGCGCCAGAACTCGACGGGGTCGTCGGTCACGTTGCGTCCGTCCCAGGCCTCGTAGGCGACCAGCGTGTCCTGATCAAAGGTCGCGGCATAGATGCCGTAGTTGACGTAGCCGTAGTAGTTGCCGGAGGGGTCCGGATCGTTGAGGCGGTTCCAGCCGGAGTGGAACTCTGCGACGCGGTCGGAGACTTCATTGGTGTACCAACCCAGTGCGAAGCCATAGCGAGCCTCCATGTCCGCGCGGCTGTAGGACTCGTTCTGGTTGCCGACCCAGACGATCTCGTCGTCTTCGATGCGGAGTACGTCGCCCACCTGGATCGGCGTCGTGCTCTGCATGTTGGTGTTGCCTACCACCGACTCGATGCACTCCCACGAGCCGGAGAGGTCCGCGACGGCCAGCGGCGTGATCCGCTCGGCCGGGTTGCCGGGGCGTCCGGGGGCGTCGCTGTTGCCGCAGGACGCGCCCGCGATCCCCGCTAACGCACAGGCCAACAACCCGCGTAGACGCCCACTGTGTGGCTTCATGCTGCCCGCTCCTTGTAGCCCTCGCCTCGCGCGCCTGACCGGGTCGCGCGCCGGCGCCGAAGGCCGGCGCCGGTTGGACCGCATCGTCGCGACGCGCGGCGCTGGAGACCAGCACGTGCGCGGTAGTTTGGCGAAAAATCGCTCTCTGCCGCAGCGGCGGGGGCAGCGGCGGCGCGCCCCGCTACTGGTTGCCGATCAGCCAATCGACGCCGTTGGAGACGATGACCTCGAGCGGGTTGGCGCCGGGCGCGTAGCAGTACGCCTGCAGGTAGACGTGCTGGCCCAGCAACCCAGGCGCCGTCGGGACGGCGTAGGCGAAGTCCAGCGTCCCAGAGGTGCTTGAGGTAACCGGCAGGCCAAACAGGTCGTTGGAGTGCAACAGGTCGCAGCCCGGCATGCCGAGGTATGCGAGGCTCAGCGGGAAGACCGGCAAGCCGCCCAGGGTCGTGTTGTTCCAGCCGATGGCGACGCCGCCGACCGTCGACGGCGCGTTGGTCACCACGGCGCTGCCGAGGGTGCCCGCGACCGGCGCGTCGACCGGCGTCAGCGCCAGCGCCGGTGCGCCGCAGCCTGCGCCGAAGACGGTCGCGGTCGCCACGACCTGCAGGCCCTGGTCGAAGGCGAAGCACCCCATGTCGGCCCGGGTGCCGTCCGGGTCCAGGGTCGCCGCGGGGTCTCCTGCGTCGATGCACGGCGAGCTGCTCTGCAGCTGGAAGTTGCCGGTGGCCTCGGAGACGAACAGCGGGTTGCTGCCGATGTTGCCGACGCCGGCGAAGCCGCCTTGGACGCAGCCGTAGTTGCAGATCGCCGAGGTGCCGCTGCTGTAGACGCCGCCGAACGCTCTGATCTGGAAGCCGGCGTTGCCCCAGACGATGCAGCCGCTCAACGTGACGTCGCCGCCGTTGGCCATGCTGACGCCGCCCTGGTGGCCAAACGACCAGGAGTTGGCGGAGTTGCCGGTGACGGTGCAGTGCTCGAGGTGCATGGTCGCGTCGCCGTCCACCAGGGTCGCGCCGCCCGAGGCCCACGCGAAGTTGTCCGCGATGAGGCAGCCGCGCACCTCGGCGTGGCTCCCCGCTCCGCCCGCGAAGACGCCGCCGGCGAACGTGCCGGTGCCGATGCCGTTCTCCAAGATCCAGCAGTCTTCGACGCGCAGCGAAGACGCGCCGCCGACGTAGACGCCGCCGCCGTAGTGGTCGAAGCCGTAGCTGCTCGCGAACGGCTTCCCCGCGCCGCCCCGCAGCGTGAACCCGGAGACGCACGTCGCGAGCGTCTCGCCGCTGTTAGCGGTGATGACCGCGTCGTTGCCGGCCGCGCCGTCGATCACCGTCAGGCTCGGCCCAGCGACGGACCGCAGCTGGACCTCTTTGCCCTGCAGGTCGAGGACCTCGCTGTACGTGCCAGGTAGGACGAGGATCGTCGCCTGCGAGGGCGCCGCGGCGATCGCGGCCTGGATCGTGGGGTGATCCGTCGGCACGGTCAGCGTCGGACCAGCTTGGGCGGAGGCGCAGGGCGCCGCTGCGAGCAGCAGCCCGAGGGCGAGGACGGTGGACGTCGAGGTTGTGTTCATATGTCGTTTGCTTGGCGTTCGTCGGCGCCATCTCACGCAGCGAGGAATGCCTCGCAAAGCGCCTCGTGACGAAAACTTCGTGATTCCAACCAGAGGGCGCGCTCCGCGGCCGCGCGCAAAATGACCGGAGCATCGCCACGATCGCCGAGCCGTTCGTAGCCTCTTTGCCGAGGGCGACCTCCGACGGGCCTGGCTCTCAACCAGGGCCCCTGAGGCTGCGCCGCGGAGCGCACCGACGACGCGCGGCTCAGACGTGGAACCACGGCGGCGAAGTGCGCGGCACGAAGCCTGGCGACTCGCCCCACGACTCGCAGGCGCTCATCAGCGCCTGCGCAACGCTCTCCATCAGCTGGTCGGCGTCGCCCTGGTCCGGGCGGACGATGTAGCCGAGCTGCCAGCACTCGCTGCCTCGATACATGCTGGCGCTGCCCACGACCTCCCCTGCGCGCACCGCGACGACCGTCTTGGTCTCAAACGGCATTCCATAGCGCGTCCCGGTGAACATCGCGGCGATCTCTTCTCGCACCATCCCGCCGACTGAGAAGTCCACCACACGCCCGCCGAAGACATCCTCCTTGGGCGGGCCGCGCTCAAGCTCCGGATACGCGCGGAAGACGCCGTCGACGACCGCCTCGACCTCGCCCTCGTTCATCTCCCGGATGCTCTCGCCGGGGATCCCTGCGTCGGACATAGCTCTTCTCCCTCCGCCAAACATGCCCGGAACGCGGCACCCGGGCAAGTCCACCGCGACCTCGATGCCATCGCGCTTCGAGCGCTCGGCGGTGTTTGCGTTACGGTCGAGTGAAACGCTCAGATCTCGGCGCTAGACGCGTTCAAGCACGGAAGCGCCGCGCTTGCGCACCATCTGCCTGACCTGCGAGATCTCGTCTTTCTTGTCCTTGTCACCGGGAGATCCGCGCCGTCGGCGGCGCTAGCTTCGGGGCCGTGAAGCACCCGAGACGCACCCCCGAGACACACCCGCTCCGCCGCGCGTTCGCCGGAGCCGCCTTGGCATCGATGCTTGGCGCCGCCGGCTGCCGCACCGCCGACGCCCCGCACCCGCACCCGCACCCGACCCCAGGGGGCGCGACGTTCATCCCGATGGAGGAGGCGCCGGTCTATCACGTGCTCGACGGCTACGACCCGCGCTGGCGCGCGCACGTCGAAGACGGCGTCGAGCTGGCGCGCGCGTTCTGGGGCAGCTACGGCCCCGTTCACGTCTGGGTCGCCGGCCGCGAGGAGCACGCCGAGCCGTCGGACGACGCCAAGGAGGCGTTCCTGACCGAATACTGCCGGCTCAGCACGTCGGTCACCGATCGGCTGCACGCAGAGTGCCACTGCCACGCGTCGGAGCGCTTCCTCGACGTGGTCGAGCGCGGCGACGCCGAGGCCTACCTGTCGTGGGCCGAAGAGCTCGAGCAGCCGACGGCCGAGCTGGTCTTCCTCAACGTGCACCGGTGGTTCTTCGAGGAAGACCCCGTGCCCGACCCCGTGCTGCGCGGCGTGCACGAATACACGCACGTGTTCCAAAAGGCCTTCGCGCACATGCCGATCTGGCTGATGGAGGGCTGCGCGGTCTTCGCCGAGGCCTGGATCCCCTGGACGGCGCAGCGCTGCGACGAAGCGTTCGTCACCGCGCGCATGGACCGCAGCATGCGCGAGGCGCGCCGCGCCACCAAGGCCGGCCTCACCATCGCCGACATGGAGGGCCTCGACTCCGCGCCGCTCGAGGCCCACCGCTTCTACCGCGAGCTCGCCTACGACGCGGGCGCGTGGGGCACCGTGCTGCTGGTCCACCTCTCGCCGTCCAAGAGCGTGTCCGCGCTGCGCGACGAGTTCTTCCCGATGGTCGACGAGCTCGGCTGGGAGCGCGCGCTGTGCCGCTACCTCGGCATCGAGAACAAATACTGGTTCTACGAAGCCTTCGACGCCTTCATGGAAGGCACCGCCGAGCAGCAGCATCACGCGCTGCGCGAGCTGCGCCCCTGAGGCGCCGCCCGTCCAAAGCGCCGCGCGCCCGCCGTCAGTTGCCGAGCTGCCAGTGCAGCGCGTTGCCCGCGACGAGGTCGTTCTGGTTGACCCCAAGCGCCTGGGTAAACGCCTGGCTGTAGAGCATCACGCCCACCAAGAAGGGCTGGTTGGGCATCGGCACGGTGATGTGCAGCTCGTTGGGGCCCACCGGCGTCGCGATCAGGCAGACCCACTTCGACTGCAGCGCCGTGCAGCCCGGCATGTTGATCACGTTCAGCGGGATCGCCGCCTGCTGCAGGCCAAACATCACGAAGCCGAGCGGCGACGGGCCCTGCGCGTTGAGGATGTCGGCGTCGAGCAGGCCGCCGATCCTCGCCGGACCGTTGGCCACGAACGTGGGGATCGCCGTCGGCGCCGCGCAGCCACCCGGCACCGAGACCACGTTCGCGCCGTCGACCTGGGTCCACCCGACGACCATGCTCAGGTTCGCGCCGGTCGCACCGCCAAAGCTGTAGCTGGCGCTTGCGGCCGCCTGCACCCTGATCTGCACGCCCGCCGGGCCGACCACCACCTGCCGGGTCTGCGAGGGCGACGAACCTTGCATGGCCGAGACCGAGAACATCGTCACGCCGTCGACGACCACGCTGCCGTTGGCGACGCCGCCGCCGGTAGGCAGCGGACCTGACCCCGACCCCCCCGACGACGAAGCCCCGCCGCTCGCCGTGATCGCCACGACGGTGTCAAAGGGCGACGTCAGCGTCACGGTCACCCCGCCGCTGCTGCTCGCGTATCCAGCCGGCGAGAAGAAGCTGCACAGGTAGCTACTCCCCGACGCGGTCACCGCGAGCGTCGAAGTGCCCAGGCTCCAGTTCATACCGGTCACGCCTGTCGAGCCAGGCGAGAGCGGACCCGTAGGAACGCTGTTGTTCCAGCTGGTCTGGTTGTAGCAGTTGAAGCCTTGGCTCGTCAGCGGCGCGGTCACCACAGCCGTCCGCGTGATCAACTGCGCCGTGAGCGGGGCGCAGAGCGAAGCGACGAAGAGCAGCAGGACTGCAGAAGGCGCGAGCGTCAGGACCCGCGAAGCGTGTGTGGAGGATCGCATGGGAGCAGCTTTGCAAAAACGAGACCGGGCGGCTCACAGTAGCGCCACGTCGACCGACGCCGAAGCCCCGCCGCCCGCTATGCGGCACCGACCCTAGCATCTTTCCCTTGCTCGCAGTGGGCGCCCAGCGCCTCCTGGCGGGCTGATCGCGCGGCGCGACGGAACGCCGACGCCGCAACGACGAGGCCCCGACAGCACGACGAACGGCGGCGCCGCGGCGCCGCGCGAGGGTCGACCTGCGGACGAGATCTACGCGAGCACGTGCCCCTCGCGCGGCATTAGATTAGGATGACACAATGAGCACTGACGATCGGGGCCCTGTTTCCCGCCGCAGCTTTTTGGGCATGACGTCTGCCGGCTTGGCAGCGCCGATCGTGTTCTCCGACCGCATGCCGCCGGGCATGCGCCCCCTGCTGGACCTGCAAGACCCCCAGGGGCTCGCGAGCAAAGACGGCCTGCGGATGCTCAACGACCGCCCCATCAACGCCGAGGCGCCGCCCCACCTGCTGGACGACGACGTCACGCCCGCGAACCGGCTGTTCGTCCGCAACAACGGACACCCGCCCGCAGCCGCGGACATCGACCCGGACACCTGGCAGCTCCAGGTCGGCGGCGAGGCGGTGCCCGAAGAGAAGACGTTCACGCTCAAAGAGCTCAAGGAGCGGTTCACGCCCCGCACCTACCAGCTGACGATCGAGTGCGCCGGCAACGGCCGGTCCGAGTTCTCTCCGCCAGCGACCGGCAACCAGTGGACGACCGGCGCCGTCGGCTGCCCGCGCTGGACCGGGGTCCGCCTGCGCGACGTGCTGGCCGAGTGCAACGTCACCGACGCGGCCGTCTACATCGGCTACTACGGCGCCGACACCCACCTCTCGGGCGACCCAGCGAAGGACCCCATCTCTCGCGGCGTGCCGATGCAAAAGGCTCTCGAGGACGAGACGCTGCTCGCCTACGCCATGAACGGCGAGCCGCTGCCGCTGCTCAACGGACACCCGCTGCGGCTCGTGTGCGGCGGCTGGCCCGCGTCGACGTCGGGCAAGTGGCTGCAGCGCATCGTGGTGCGCGACCGCGTGCACGACGGCGTCAAGATGACCGGCAAGGCCTACCGGGTCCCCAAGCGGCCGGTCGCGCCCGGCAGCAAGGTCCCGGACGCCGACATGCGCATCATCGAGGCCATGCCCGTCAAGTCGCTGGTGACCTTCCCGAAGAGCGGCGTGGTGCTCAAGACCGGCGCCGAACACGACGTGCGCGGACACGCCTGGGTCGGCGACGGCTCGATCCAGCGCGTCGACGTATCGATCGACTTCGGCAGCACGTGGCAGCCCGCCGAGCTCTCGCCCGCGCCGAACCGGCTCGCGTGGCAGCGCTGGCGCGCGACGTTCCGCCTGCCGCAGGACGGCTACTACGAGGTCTGGGCCCGCGCGACCGACGACCAAGGACGGAGCCAGCCGATGATCGTGCCCGGTTGGAACCCCAAGGGCTACCTGAACAACGCCTGCCACCGCATCGCGGCGCTGGCGCAATCCTGAGATGCTACGAGCTACCTGTTACGCGCTACTGACCCTGGCGTTGCTCGGCTGCGGCGGTGAGACCGCCGCCGAGGACCCGAGCCGCGCCGAGAGCCAACCAACAAGCCCCGCCGAGAGCGCCGGCAAAGCCGACGACGGCGGCTACGGCGACATCATCCAGGCGCCCGGCAGCGAGCTCGTGATCATGTATTGCGTGCGCTGCCACGGCCCGCGCCAGTTCCTGCAGCAGCGCGGCAGCCGCGACACGTGGCGAGGCCTGATCCGATGGATGCAGCGCGACCACGGCATGCCGCCCTTAGAAGAAGGCATCGAAGACCGGATCGTCGAATACCTCGCCACCCACTACAAGCCGAGCGAGGTCGGCCGACGCCGCGCGCTCCGGGCCGACCTGATGCCGCCGAACCCATACGGCGAGTAACCGCGCCTGCAGGGCAGCCGCTCCGACCGCTTGGGCGCAGCGCTGCTTGAGCTCAACGCTGCTTGGTGGCGGACGTCCGCACGAGCTCGACGCGACCCTTGCCGCCGGTCCCGCGCCGCGCCCACTTCACGCGGTCCGCCTTGCGCAGGTCCAACAGGATCTTGCCGCTGCTGCCGTAGCCATCGAGCTGCAGCCGGTCCTTGTCAAACGCGCCGGTGAAGTAGTGCGGCACGACGTCATCGGCCGCGACGCGCCAGTGCGCATACTTGCCGTCGGGGCCGCTGAACCCGGTCAGCGCCACCTCCTGCAGGAGGCCTTTGGACTCCGTCAACCAGATCAAGAACCGCCCCTGCGCGACGACGCGCGCCCGCACGCGGTCCTTCTTGCCCTTAACCTCGTAGTCACCAGCGAGCCGCGCCAACAGCGCGTGCTCCTCGTGCCAATGCTTGGCCGTGTCGCTGTCGTCGCGCCGCTTGTTGAGCCGCGCGGGGACCGGCGGCGCACGCTGCAGCTCTGCCAACAGCTCGACCGGAGTCTCTACCCTGACCGGGGACATCTGCAGGGTGAACATCGGCCGCTTGGAGCCCATGAGCCCGAACTTCGAGGTCCAACCGCCCGCCTCGTCCGAGGCCATCAGCGAATACACCGTCTTCTTCGGGTCCGCGAGACGCAGCTCCCCGTCGACAGATGGGCCCGCGAGATAGGTGAACGGCGTGCGGCTGCTGTCACAGCTGAGCTGCCAGAAGAACTTCGCGTTCGGGCGGTAGGCGAGCAGGCTCCAAGTCTCGATAACGTCCGGCGACTGGCCGAACCGGGTTGAGGAGCGCTCCAAGACGAGCCGGCCCTCGAACAAGATCTCGGCGGCATACTCACCCGCCATCGGCAGCGGCTTGAGCTGGTCACCGAGGCCGGTCGACATGTCGAACGTGCCTTTGGCGCGGTAGGTGCCTTCGCGGTTGGCGAGGACCTTGCGCGCCTGCTCCGCCTCGCGCTCGCGCTGCTTGGCGCTCTGCGGCGCGAGGGTCTCGGCGCGAGCGGCGGCGACGTCGAGCAGGCAGACCTGCGCGAACAGGACAGCGAGGGTCAGCTTGGTTAGGCGAGCAGCGGTCATCGGCGCGGATCCAGGGTGCGTTTGGCGGGACGTCGCCATGCTCCCAGGCCAGCGGGCCCGCACAAGCCCCAGACCGCGACATCTGCCAACGAGGCGCCCGGACGCGCCGTCGCCTCGCCTCCGCGCTCGCGCGAGGCAGCGGCGACTCACAGATTGTCGACAACTCCGCTGCGCCCACCGGCTATGACGGATCGCCGCTTGCGAAACGACGTCCCGCCACCTGTGACCCCGCTCACTGTCCGCCGCGTGTTCACCGTCTGGTGGCCGCTCGCCGGCAGCTGGCTGCTGATGGGCGTCGAGATGCCAATGCTGACCATGGCGATGACGCGGATGCCGGGCGGCGACCCGCACCTCGCCGCCATCGGCTCGCTCGTCTACCCCCTCTCGATCCTGATCGAGGCGCCCATCATCATGCTGCTGGCCGCCTCCACGGCGCTGGTAAAGGACCTCGCGACGCACGCGCGCCTGCTGCGCTTCGCGCACGGCGCGTCGGCGCTGCTGACAATCGCGCACGTCGCCGTCGCCTTCACGCCGCTGTTCGACTGGGTGGTCCTCGACGTGATCGGCGCGCCCGTAGAGACGCTGGAACCCGGCCGCACAGGCATGCAGCTGATGACGCCCTGGACGTGGGCCATCGGCTACCGACGATTCCAACAGGGAGTCCTGATCCGCTGCGGCCGCTCAGACCTCGTCGGCGTCGGCACGATCATCCGGCTGGCCGCCAACCTGACGGTGCTCGCGACCGGCCTGATCGTCGGCTCCTGGCCGGGCATCGTGGTCGGCACCTGCGCCATCTCCTGCGGCGTGCTCGCAGAGGCCGCCTGGGCGGGATGGTGCTTCCGATGGGCCGCGCGGCCGAAGCTCCCGGCAGCGCCGCAGGGCCAGATCCTGAGCTGGCGCGCGTTCACGGCGTTTTATGCGCCGCTGGCGTTCACGCCGATCATTACCATCGTCATCCAACCGCTCGGCACGTGGGCCATGAGCGAGATGCGAGGTCCGCTCGCGTCGCTGGCGGCGTGGCCCGCCGTCTACGGCATCGTGTTCCTCTCGCGGAGCGCGGGGTTCGCCTACAACGAGGTGGTCGTCTCGCTGGCCGACGAACCCGGCGGGCGACCAGCGCTCCGGCGCTGCGGCGTCGGCATCGCCGCGGTCACGACCGCGGTCCTCGCGATGCTCGCCCTGACGCCCCTCGGCGCGGTCTGGTTCGAGCAGGTGAGCGGGCTGTCTCCCGAGCTGACGGCGCTGTCGCGCGCGGCGC
>NYVR01000064.1 GCA_002684655.1 Planctomycetota bacterium
CGCTGCGAGGCCTTCGCCGCTGCGCTCGGCGCGCTGAAGGAGGCGGAGCCAGATCGCTATCCGTGGTCATTCTCGCTGGTGCCCGACAAGGGCCACGGCGGGCTGCCCGACCGTGACTTGTTGTCTCACCTGCTGAAAGCCACGAGGACCGCGGCGCCCAGGCATGTGACGTGGCGTCTGTCAGACGGGGTCGTGCGCGATCACTATTGGCTCCACGTCGCGGATCCGAAAGCCGGCCGCGAGATCGACGCGCGGCTTCGCCGCGGAGGCGTCTTGCTCAGCGATCTGTCGCAGTGTGAGCTGTGGTTGGATGCGCGGCTGGTGGACATGACCGCGCCGCTCACCGTTTCCTCGTCACCACTTGAGATCCAGGTCACGCCCACGCCGTCCCTGCGCACGCTCTGTGCGACGATGTCGCGGCGCGGGGACCCCGGGCTCGCGGCGACGTGGCTGCTGTCGTCACCGGCATCTTTGATCAAGTAGCGGCCAGGGGGCTGATCAGCCGACGCCGCGCATCACTCCGAAGCCGCCGTCGACTCCGAGCACTTGGCCTGCGATCCAATCGTTGGCCGGGTCGAGCAGGAAGACGATGGCGCGCGCGACGTCTGCGGGTGTCCCGATCCGACCAAGGGGGTTCTGCTTAGCAGCGGCCTCGCGCATCCCCGCGCGGGCCAGCATCGGCTCGGTCATCTGGCTGTCGACGAGGGCCGGCGCGACGCAGTGGAAGCGGAGCTTGCGGCGGGCGTTGGACGCCGACGCTGCTCTGGCTAGGCCGATCAGGCCCGCTTTGGCGGCTGCGATGGCCTCGTGGTTGGCGAGCCCGAGGGACGCCGCGACGGAACTGCAGAACACGACGCTGCCGCCCTGCTTCATCAGATCCGGGGCGGCCATGGTCACTCCGAACGCTGACGACAGGTTCGTCTCGAGGACGTCGCTCCACTCTTCGACCGTGGTCCGGCGGGCGGGCTTGAGCAGAATAGAGCCGATGCAGTGCGCAACGCCGGTCAAAGGCTGGTCGCCGCTCGCGGCTGTCAAAGCGTCTCGGATCGCGTCGGGTGCGGCGCCCGTGAGCACGTGGTGCCCAGCGCCGAGTTCGGACGCGAGGGGCGCGAGTCGCTCGGCGTCCCGCGCGAGGAGCACCAGCTCGCTGCCCTGTTCGTGGAGGATGCGCGCGACGGTTTGTCCTACGGCGCCGGTGGCGCCGAGGACTGCGACGCGGCTAGGAACGGTATCTGCTTCCATGCGTCCCGCTTCGTCGTCAGCGGCGGATGGGATGCGCACACTTGGCGCGGTGTCGATAAGCGCCGCTTTGTCGGCTCGTCAAGACCTAGCGAACGCGAGGACTCTGTCGAACGCGTCGACGCTCTCCAGCAGCAAGCTGTGTCCCGCGTTCTCGAAGCACTGGTGCTCGGCGCGGGGGAGCATGGCAGCGGTCGCGGCGACCTCCCGCGGCAGCGTTAGCGTGTCCTCCGCGCCCGCGAGGCAGAGCGCCGGCACGTCCACCGCGGCGCATAGATCGGCGCCGTCGAAGGCCTGCAACGCGGCCGCCTGGGCGCGCATCAACTCGCGCGAGGCGACGGTCGGCCTCGTCGCGCGGACGATGTTGTCGACGACGGTCGGCTTGTCGTTGAGGAACGTCTCGCCGAAGAGGAACGGCGCCGTCAGCTCGCCGAGCAGATCGCCGTCGATCTCAGTACAGAGGATCTCGAACCAGCGGTAGACGCGCTCGCTGCGCGGGGTCTTCCGCGCCGAGCTGCACAGCATGACGAGTTTGTCGACGTGCTCGCTCCCCATGGCTGCCGCGCGCAGCGCCACTTTGCCGCCCAGCGAGGTCCCGACGACCGTCACCGGCGTCGGCAGCATGGCCGCGACCGCCAGCACATCCTCGGCAGCCGCCGTGAAGTCATACGCGCCGCCTGGCAAAGGGCTGGACGGCCCGAGGCCGACTGGGTCGACCGCCGCGCAGGTAAATCCGCTGCGAGCGAAGCGCCGCGGCAGGGTGCCGAATAGGCGCGCTCCCGACCCGAGGCCAGGGACCAGGACGACGCCCGGCCCATCGCCTTCTAACGTGTAGTGGATCCTGCGATCTCCGCGCTCGACGAGTGGCATCAAGCGCAAGATAGCCGCAGCCTAGGCGCGGACAACACTCAGCGCCTGCGGATCACGTAGTGATGCTCTACCGCGGGGAGCATCGTCAGCACCACGTCTGCGACCTTTTGCAGGCTGCCAGCGGACATGTTCTCGAGGGTGTCGGTCCGGGTGTGCCAATTGGGGTTGCCGTTGAGGTCGATGAGGTCGACTGCAGGGATGCCGACGTCCAAGAACGGCTTGTGGTCGTCGGCCGCGGCCTCGGCGCGGCGGTAGAAGCTGTCGCGATTGCCTGTCGCGCACGCGGCGCCCCAGGTGATCCTGCGGAGCAGGTCGGTTGAGTAGAGCTCTTCTTGGATGTGCAAGTCGGCCCGACCGACCATGTCGAGCAAGACCACGGCTTCGATCTTTGCTTCGCGGTCAAGCAGGACCGCGTCGCGGTGCCGCTTGACGAACCGTTTGCTGCCGAAGAGCGCGCGCGCCCCGTCGTTCCAGTTCCAGTCGAGGCTCTCCTCACCGTCGAAGAAGACGAGGTCGATGGTCGCTCGGTTTTTGCGCGCCTTGATCAGGGGGGCGAGCGCCAGCAGCAACGCCACGCCGCTGGCTCCGTCGTTTGCGCCGACGAAGTGGAAGTTGTGCTCGGGGTCTTCGTGACCGGTGGTGCACTTCGTGTCGTGGTGGCAGGCGAGCACGACGCGCTCTGCGCGGCTCCCCGGAATCGTCGCGCGGACGTTGGAGAAGGTCAGCAGCTCTTTGCGGTCGGTCCAGGTGTCGCGTTCGGCGGGGATGCCGTGTTCGGCCAGCGTCGCCGTGATGTAGTCGAGCTGCTTAGACCAGCCGGGTCGTCCGGCGTAGCGCGGGCCGAAGGCGACCAGCGCGCGGGCGTGCGCGAAGGCCTGCTCCCCGAGCGCCGCCGGGGCGCGGATCGCCACCAAGTCCATCGGCCGAAGCTTGTCGACTGCGGGTTTCTGCCTGACGACTGCGGGCGGATCCTGCGAGCGCGCGGACGGTCGACTCGCCGTCGAGCTTGGTCGCATCGACGGGCTAGTCTCTGCGCTCTGGCAAGCGGAGAGGCACGCGGTCAGCGTCAGCGCGGCGTAAGGAGGTCGCATAGCGGGTGGCCGTGATCAGCGGCCCTTCTTATTCGTTACGAAGGCCTCAAGTCGCGGTAGCGCCTGCAGGACGAGGTTGCCGGCGAACGCGAGCGAATCGGGGTCCATGGCCGCGAGGTCGTCGTCAGGCGTGTGCCACCACTGCTCGTAGCGCGGGTCCTTTGGCGGCGGGGTCTGGCCCGGCTTTAGGTCTTGCGGCGGGATGCGTTGCGAGAAGTCGATGAGCAACACGCTGGGGATCCCGCGGTTCTTGAACACGAGGTGGTCGTCGGTCGTTCCCCATTTCAGGCCGCGTCGCTTGTACTCTTCTTTCTCCCGGTCGGTGGGGAACTCATACATCCGCGCGCTCTCGCCGAGCTCGTCCGCGGCTGCGCCGAAGATCTGGATCAGGCGCGTCGCGGAGTTCCCGTCCTCGTCGAACTTCATGTTCTTGCTGCCAACGAGGTCGATCAACACGAACGCCTTGAGTCGTCGTGTCAGCCCTTCCCGCTTGAGGTGCGAGTAGAACGCCTTGCTACCCAGCAGCGCGCGGTCGTCGTTCCAGGTCCAGTCGATCGACTCTTCTGCGTCGATCCAATAGAGCAAGACGTTGCAGGACAGCGCCTCTGGGCGGCGCTGCAGCTCACGCGCTAGCTCGATCAGGACGGCGGGGCCGCCGCCTCCGTCGATGGCGCCGAGGAATGGCCCGGCGTGTGTCCACTCATCGTGTCCGGTGGTGAGTTTGGTGTCGTAGTGTGCGCCGATCATCAGGATCGGCGCCGAGGCGGGCTCCTGACCTGGGATCATGCAGTAGAGGTTGCGGATCAACTTCTGCTCGCCCTCGTGCAGCTCTTCGTGCCGCTCGGGCTGTAGGCCGATCTGCTTGAGCTGATCTTCGATGTAGCCGGTCGCCTTGGCGAGGTTGTCCGATCCGAAGGGGCGCGGGCCGATGCCGACCAGCTGCTCTACGTGGGTCATCACCGCGCCGCCGTCGATCGGTCCCGTCGGTCCGCCGCACGACGAGAGGAAGAGTCCGGCTGTCGCGCAGAGGAGCTTCGGTCGACGGGTCGCCATTCTCTAAGGGTAGCAAGCTATCGACGCAGCCCAAGAGGTTCATGTCGTCGGCGGGTGGCTCGCCGCAGCGACGCAGCCGCGCCGCGGGAGGGCGTCCGCGACCGCGCCGGTGATCAGCGCAGCGTGATGCGCTCGCCGCGTGGCAGGTAGTAGATCGGCAGGAAGCTCTGCCCGAACATCGGGAAGGCCACGCCTTGGGCGTAGAACTCGAGGCCGATGAGGCTCGAGATCGCGGGGATCGGGACCGTCAGCAGACTCTGATACGCCACGACCACAGGCAGCACGATCGCCGTGCTCGGGTCGCCGTAGTAGCGGACTGGCTCCTGCGACGTGTTCGGGCGGGAAAAGCTGTCGGCGAACACCCACGCCATCAGCACGCCGGGCGGGCTGTTGGCTGCCAGGTTCACGTCGCCGCCCACCAGCGGCTGCTTTGGGCTCACGTCCGTCGTCGGCAGCATCTTCTGCGGTGCGGCCAACACCTCCGTGGCGAAGCCGGTCAGCGAGCCGCCGCTGCGGTAGCAGCCGCTCAGCTTGAGGGGGGCGAGGAAGGCGAGGCTGCTGCAGTCCGTGTCGACGAGCTCGCTCATTCGGATGTCGACGGGCGAACGTGCCGCAGGCGTCACCTCGACGGCGCAGTCGTCGTAGCGGTTCCACACGAGGTTCGGGAGCGCGCCGTCGCAGTCGAACGTGATCGTCAGGTCGTCGTAGTGGTTGTTCTGGTGCCAGACGCGCGCCGACGCCGAGTTCGCGCCGATCCAGATGTCGCTGTGAAACGTCATCTCGCTGCCGTGGATGTCGAACTGGGCGGTGCGTGGGTGCGTGAAGAGCGCGTATTTGCCAGGGCCGGCCGTCCAGTCACCGTGGTGGTGGTGGATCATGGTGTTGCCGGCGGCTTCCCCGACGCAGTCGACCACGTGGTCCGTGCAGACCGCGTCGACGTAGACGAACCGGAACATGAACAACTTCGGGCTGCTCGAAGATCGGGTCGATCGACCCAGCGTGGCGCCGTTGGTGAAGTCGCTGCGGAACAGCGAGAACATCGTCTGCATCCCTGCGCCGCCCTCGAAGGCGTCACAGCCGACGCCGACGCCGTCGAACGTCAGGTGCTCACCGGTGCACATGATGCGGCCGTCCGTGGTCGTCTCGTCGATCCGGAAGCCAACCGGCATGTTCGTGAACTGCGAGTCCGTGCACGTCAGCATGGTCTCCTCCATGCCGGTCGCGAGCAGCTCGACGCCGTAGACGTTCTGGCCGTCGAACTCGCAGTCCGAGACCATGCCCATCTCGTTCATCTGAGACATCATCATCGGCATCTGCGCGACGATCGCGACGTCGCCGCCCTGGAACCGCAGGCCGGAGACGGCTACGAGGTGGCGCTTCAGGGAGAGCACGTAGCCCACGTTGCCGCCGTCGAGGATCGGGCGGGTGCCCTGGGGAGCGACCCCCTCGACGCAGACGCGCCCGACCGCCATACCCTGGCCGACGATCTCGGTGACCGGTGCCTGCACCGCGATGACGGGCGTCACGCTGGCGTCGATGCGAACGGTCGTGACGGCGCCTTGGCCGCTGATCTGGGCCTGCTCCTGCGCCGACAGGTTGGCGAGGCTCAGGGTGCCGTTGGCCAGCCGGATCGCCTCGTCGAGCGACAGGTTGGCGTCGCCGATGGTGCCGTGGGACGACGGGTCGTTGACCAGCGCCGTGGCGCCAGGGCCGCTGGCGAGGAGCGAAGAAAGCAGAATGGTGGAAAGCATGTCGTGCGCGGGCAAGCGTTCGGCAGGGCGGCCCTTTGATTATAGGACGCCGTTTGAGGGCGCGAGGCGTTGCCCCAAAGAGATCTTGGCTGGGTGAGACGGTGACCCGGGGAGATTTCCTTGGTCGCCCAGCATCGCGGTTATCCGCGGCGCCGGCGGACGGCCACCCAAACCACGACGCCAGCGCCCACGATCTCGCTGACACCGGCGACTTGGAAGGCGAGCGCGTAGCCGCCATTCGCGATCAACGCGCCGCAGGCCGCCGGACCGATCAAAAATCCGAGCGACCCGGCCGCGTGGAAGGACGCCATCACCGTGCTTCGGCCCACTCCAGGAGCGGAGTCGAGCAGCCACAGCAGCGTCGGGATGAACATCACCGCCGAGGTCACGCCGCAGATCGGCATCAACGTCCACATCGCCGCGGGCGGCGCGGAACCGACCATGGAAACCGCGAGGCCGTACAACAAGCTGCCTAGGCCGACCATATGAAGCCTGGACCACCGCTCGGCGGCGCGGCCGAACGGGTACGAAAGCAGCGCGAACGGGTAGAGGAACGCCGCCAGCATCATGCCGATGACGGGCGCTTCGACGGCGTGCTCCGTGCGCAAGAACTGCGTGAACCCCGCGGTGAAGAAGCCGACGGTGAACCGGTCGAAGAACGCCAGCAGCAAGGGCGCTCGTAGACCAGGCTGGTCGCGCACTACGGCTGCGAGCTCGCGGTAGCTGGGTCTGCGCTGGACGCCGGCGTCTGCCGGGAGCAGCCAGCAGGCGGCTAGGCAGGCCGCCGCGAGCACGACCGAGGCCACGTGCAGCGTCATCAGCGGGTCCTGTTTGCCGAGGACGCCGCCGATGGCCGCGCCAGTCGCCACGCCGAACGTGAGCCCGCATCCGACGGCGCCAAGCGCTCGGCCCCGTCGCTCGCCAGCGGCGTCGGACACGAGGCTCATCAACAGCGTGAGCGCGGAGACGTGGGCAGCGCCCTCGAACGTGCGCAACGCCAGAAACACGGCGAAGTCGAGCGGGTGCGCCAAGGCCTGCATGAGCAACGCGTCGACCGCGAGCAACGCGATGCACAGCTTGCGACGACGACCGGTGCGGTCGACGTGCATGCCGACGAGCGGGGCCGCGATCAGCGCGCCGACCATGTTCGCGGACATGAACAACGTCGCCAACCCGGACGAAACGCCGAAGCGCGTCGCCACCAGATCGCGCAGCACCGGGACCGGGAGGGTTTCGGGCAGCATCAACAGGAAGGTGAGGCCGCCGAGCAGGATTGTTTGCCGTAGGTTCACCGCTTGGTTAGTCGCCACTCCCCGGCGCCCTCTGCCGCGCGGCCTTCCTCGGCGAGCTTCTCGAGGCCGGCCTGCAGGGATCGCGCCGCATACGAATAGAGCCGCACATCTGCGTCTCCGTAAACCCTCGGCAGGAGATCCGCAACCGCGCCCGGGCGCTCCGCTAGCGCACGCAGAAGGAACTCTTCGCGCTGACGTCGGTGGCGGATGAACTTTTGGATCAGTTTGTGTCCGTCGCGAACCGCGGGGCCGTGGGCTGGGATGAGCGTCGAGGTCGGGTAGCTCTTTAGCCGCTCCAGGCTTTTCAAATAGGTCGCGAGGTGGCCTTCGGGTGGGTCGATGATGATCGTGCTGACCGTCGAGAGCATGTCGCCTGCGAGCATCGCCCCGTAGCGGGATTCGCGAAAGCACAGGTGCCCCTGGTCGTGCCCGGGCGTGTGGATCGCCTCTAGCTCCCAGCCTAGCGAGCCGTCGGGTGACCGGCCCAACGGGATGCGAGCGCCGTCCGTGAGCGCGGCGCCACGCGGGATGGCCGGCGAGATTCGTTCGAGGGTCTTGGGGTGTCCTTGTGCCCTGAGGCCGAGCGCGTGACAAAGCGCCTGCGCGCCTCCGACGTGGTCGGGGTGGTGGTGGGTTAAGAGCACGCCGGCGACCCGTTGTCCGTCCGTCGTCAGCGTCGCCAGCAGGTCGAGCAGGCGCCGCTGCTCTCGATGGTCGGTCGAGCCAGGGTCGACGACCCAAAGCTCTTCGTGGCCGACGACGCAGCAGTTGGTGGTCGACGCGGGCGGCAGCGTCGGAGTCTTCAGGGGAGCAAGCACGACCCCCGGTGAGAAGCGCACCTTGTGCAAGGCGCCGTCGTGGTAGCTCTCTGCGGTGGCTTGGAGCGAATGGACGAAGCGTTCGAAGTCGGTCGCAGCCGCGAGCTCCTCAAGCAAGATGATCACTGGTGGAACTAGCAGTAGGTCTCCGCTGCGCCAAGACGCCAGCGCCTGTTCTGCGCGCCAGAAGCGCCCTTGGGTCAGCTCGCCGTCCCAGACGTCGGGGTGCGCGCCTGCCGTGCCAGCGGCGCAGCCTTCGACCGGCACATGGAAGAAGACCGTGTCGTAGCGCACGGGCGCGAACGGCGGCGTCTCGATTCTGCAGAGGCGGCGCAGCGCCGGCGGCGAGGGCGCCGCGGCCACGATCTGTCGCCACGGAGAGGCGCCGCGCTCGGTCTCGTCGCGCGCCTCGTGTTCGAGCAGCCGTCGTCGCTGCGTGCGCAGGGCTTCGCGATCGGCGCGGGCCGGGTCTAGCTGGTGGCGCATCAGCCCTGTCTCTTCGAACAACTCTCGGTTCGCGCAGGCCTGGAGCGTGCTCTCTTCGTCTTCGGGGTCGCTGCCGCCCTGCTCTGCGGCGTCCTCTGCTGCGATGGTGCCGCCTGGCATGGCCCAATAGCCGCCGAAGAACCGCAGCTGCGGGGCTCGTTCGGCCAAAAATACTTCGAGGCTCTCGCCGGTTCCTCGCGTGATCATCAACGCTGCTGCGGTTCGACTGTTCATGATCGCGCGAGGAGCGTAGCGCTCTCTCTGGAGGTAGGCGACGGCCGGTTCAGACTTCGTCGACCATCGAACGCAGCTCTTGGACCGCAGCGCGCGTGCCCAGGACGAGCAGCTCGTCTCCTGCCTCGACGACCTGCTGAGCCGTGGCCGGCACGGTGCGATCGTGGTCGCCGGTCGATCGGATCAGCAGCACGACGACGACGTCTGAGCGCGCGGCTGCGGGCAGCGCGTCAACCGCCAGCCCGACCCAAGCCGCAGGCGCAGTCAGGCTGCGCATGGCGTAGCCCTGCGGCAGCTCAAGCTCGTCGCTGCGTCCCCAAACGGGGATCCGGAGATTGCGGCGCTGTCGCCCGAGGACCTCGTTCCCGAGCGTCGTGAGGACGTCTTGGTGGCGGATTCGACCGATGAGGCGCCGCTGCTGGTCGTCGGTGACGACAGCGACCTCGCGGAGCTCTGGGTCGTCGAAGCGCGGCATCAGCCGCGCGATCGACATGTCGTTCGTCGCCGTCACGACGGGACGCGTGAGGTCTGCTGCGAGCACCAGCGTCGTCAGCGACGGGTCGTTGAGGAAGGCTTTGACGTCTTGTAGCTCGATCCTGCCCACCAGCGCCTCCTTGGCGTCCAGGACGTAGATCGTGTCGCCTCGGTAGGTCTGCAGCAGCTTCATCACCTCGGTGAAGTCGGCCGTGTGGGCGACGGTCAAGCAGTCCTTGCGGACCACGTCGCGCACATACGTCGTCTGGATCGCGAGGTCCTCCAAGCCGCCGGGCATGTCTTCGCCCTTCTCCTTCATCGCCGCCGTGTAGTAGCTGTCTTCGTCGAGCACGCTCGCGGTGACGCTGGCGACGATGCTGCACAGCATCACAGGCAGGGTCAGTTCGTAGTGGCCTGTGAGCTCGAACACCAGCACGACCGCCGTGACCGGCGCGTGCATGGTCGCGGCCGTCAGGCCCGCCATCCCGACGAACGCGAACGCCGCGACCTCACCCGGCTGCACCGCAGTCATCTTCCCTAGCGCGTTCGCGAACAGCACGCCGAACGCTGCGCCGATGACTAGGTTCGGAGTGAAGATGCCGCCGAGGCCACCGGACCCGACGGTCGCGACCGTCGCGACCTGCTTCCAGAAAAACAGCGTGATGATGAGCGCCAGCGAAGGCGCCGCGCCGCCCGCGTTCTCGACCACGACGTCAATGACCTCGAACCCGTTGCCCCAGGCCTCGGGCACAAAGATGCCCACGGCGCCGACGACCAGCCCACCGAGCGCCATGAGCAAGGGGGGCGGAAGTCGCAGCGCCCGGAAGAACCCCCGCCCTCGCCGGAGCGCGCCTCGAAAGAGCACGCCGCCGACGCCGCAGAACAGCCCGAGCACGAGCGCCGCGAGGATCAGGCCGAGCGGCAACCGCTGCACCTCCTGAGAGACGAGCTGGTAGACCCGCGCTTCGGTCAGGAGCTCGTTGCGCACGATCGTCGCCAGCACCGAGGCGACGACGATCGGCGCGAAGACGTCCATCGCGAAGTTCCCAAGCACGATCTCCATCACGAAGATCGCGCCCGCGATCGGCGCGTTGTAGGACGTCGCCATCCCGGCCGCGACGCCGCACCCGATCAGGACCGCGCGCTGTTTGCTCGACAGCTTCGTGACGCGCGCGATCATCGACGCGACCGTCGCAGCGATCTGGGAGTTCGCGCCCTCCCGACCGATGCTGCCGCCCGAGCCGATGGTGCACGCCGACGAAATAATCTGGACGATGCTCTGCCGGATCCTCAGCGCGCCCTTGCGCAGCTGGACCAATCCGACGAGGTCGGCCACCCCGAACGGGGGCTGTCGTCCCCGGAGCAACAACAGCACCGCGCCGGCTGCGAGCCCGCCGAACGTCGGCACCAGCAGCGTCTGCCACCAGCTGAGGTTGTCCCGCACGGCCTCGGACATGTCGGGGCCAGCGCCGCCCGTGAGCAGCTCTTGCAGCCAGTTGAGCCCGAGCTGGAACAAACTGCCGAGCACGCCGCCGGCTACGCCGATCAACGCGGCGAGCAAGAAGATGGCGAATGTGCGGAGCGGCAGTCCCTTTTGCTGCATCAGAGCGCCAAGGTGCGGGCGCGCCCTCGTCGATTCAAGGTCCGTATCCGGGGGTGAGGTCTGCGGCTCGTATTGTAGGCTTCGCTGTCATGACCGAGTCCGCATCGCTGACGGCGCCCGCCTCCCGCCCGCGGTGGCGTTGGTTGATGGCGCTGTTGGTCGGCGGGGTCATGTTCGCGCTCAGCGAGTGGCTGACGCCGACCGCGGCGGCGCCGTTTGCGGGGCACGGCGAACGGTTCGCGGAGATGGCGTCGGACCCGTTCCGGTTCGAGGGGCCGTTTCCCCAGCGGCTGCTCTGGCCTTTGGGAGCTTGGCTGTTCGGTCTGTTGGGGGGATCGCCGCTTACATACTCTCAGCTGTGCAGCGTGGCGCTGCTGGCGGTCGTCTATTGGTTCGCCCATCGGCGCACCGGTCGCGTCGATGCGTCGGCGCTGTGCACCGCCGCAGTCGCCGTCAGCGGCGCGGTCCAGGTTTACAAGCCGATGGCGTGCTTGTCCGACCCGCTGACCTTGCTGCTCATGGTGTTGCTCGTCGAGTTCGCAGGGCGGCCTCGGGTGTTCTGGCCGCTGGTTCTGCTGAGCGCCCTCAGCCACGAGCTGGTGTTCTTCTTCTCGCCCTGGCTGCTTTACATGCGGCGCCGCGCAGGCGGGCAGTGGGGGCGCGAGTTGTTGCTGCTTGCAGGGGTGTTGGGCGCCTATTTGTTGTTCCGGTCGCCGATGGCGAGCAGCTACGGCGTCAGCTACTACCTGCAGAAAAACTTCTGGTTGCCGTGGCTGTTGCCCGCGCTGTGGTCGCTCTGGGGTCTGGTAGCGGTCGCGGAGTTCGGTCCATTGCTGCTGCTGTTAGGGCCGGGTTGGTCGAGCCGAGCGATCGGCGGGAGGGGGGGCGCCTGGCTCTACATGGTAGGTGTCCTGACGCTGATGCTGTTGGCCTACGACGTGATGAGGTTCGCGGCGTTTTTATACTTGCCGGTCCTGCTGGGGTGCGTCGCCATCGCTCGGACACCGCTCGGACGCGGCGCGCTGTCCGTGTTGGTGGTCGCCGCGGCCGCCATCTACCCGGTCACGCACCCCGTCGCCTCGGAGCAGGGCGGCCGCGCGTTCACCGAGATCGCGGCGCCGGTCTTCGCCCGGATTGCGCCTCACGCGACACAAGGCGGCCCCGTCCCAGCTTCGCCGGCGTTCGAGGCGACCGGCTGGATGTTCACGCAGTGGCCCTGGACGTTCGCCGTCGTCGCGCTGTGCTTGGCCGCGGCGGGGCTGTCGCGACCTGCGCTGCGTCGGTTGTCAGCCGACGAGGTCTAGGGATCTACGTGCGGTCTACGTGGCCTGCGTCGCGGCCGCGGCTGTGGCCGTGGCCGAGGCACGCGTCGTGGGCTGTTGGGCCGTTGCCGGCTGGATCAAGCGAGTCGACGTCGGGTAGCGGCAACTCGCGGTCGGCGGTCTTGACGCACGCGAGCATCGGGATCTGTCCCTCGAACGGGTGCCCGACGGTGACTTCGCCAGGGTGGTCTGCGGGCAGCGCCGCGCCGCCAGGGCCTGTCAAGAGGCGTAGCTTGGGTTGCAGCAACGCACGCGTTTGGGCAACCACGACGCCTTCGCTGCCGTCGGTGAGTTGGACCCTGCTGCCGTTCGGGATCAGCCCCAAGACGCGCACGGCGTTGGTGAGCCAGCGCGGGTCGAAGTCGTTCGCCTCTCGGCGCATCACCGCGAAGGCCTCGATCGGCGTGAGCGCGCGCTTGTAGGGGCGGACGGCCGTCAGCGCTTCGAACACGTCGCAGACCCGGATCAGCCGGCTCGTGGCGCTCGGCTGCATCGGCGTCTTCGTGCGTGGGTATCCGCCGCCGGAGCAGGTCATGTGGTGGCAAAACGCCGCGCTGATCGTTTGTGGGTCGACCGGCTCACGCTGCTGGAGAAGGATCTCGGCGCCGAGCCGAGGGTGCTCGGCCATCGCCTGCCACTCCTCGGGCGTCAGTCTGCCCTGCTTGAACAGCACCTCCTGGGGCACCTTTGACTTGCCGATGTCGTGCATCAGCGCTGCTGCGCCGACGCGCACCAACTGGTCGCCGGAGGCTCCGACGCCTCGCGCGACCTGCAGCGCTAGTAGCGCCACGCGGACGGAGTGACCGATGGTGAAGCGATCGACGTCGTCCTGCATGGACAACGACAGCAGCAGGCTCGGTTCATCGAGCGGCCGTAGGCTATCTTCGACCGCGTCCGCCGCTGCGTCGAAGGCGAGCTCATGGTCGTGGAGCGCGAGCCGGTGGTTGTTTTGGAGGGCGTCGGCGAGCCCCTGGTAGCGCCGCAGCGCCTCGTCCGGGGCGCCGAGCGTGCGGCTGCGGTCGCCGGGGTCTGCCGCGTGCCGCAGCGTCACCTTGACGTGTTTGACGTCGAACGCGCACATGGCCGCCGCGCGGTTGTGCCGTGCGAAGGCTTCGACGTTGACAGGCGACGTCAGCAGATCGAAGAAGCGGTTGAGCTCTGTGGCGTCAAGGCGCTCGTCGAACGCGATGACCGCGATGTCACGTTCAGCGCACTGCGCCAACAGGGTCGCCGCTTGCAGGCTCGGTCCGTCGAGCGGTTGCCCGTCATGGAAAATTCGGCGCTCGTCGAGTTGAAGGCGCAGCGGTGTCTCGACGCCCATCGAGCTGAGCGTGCCGAGCGCTGCTACGACGTCCTGCATCGACTCGCGGACGAAGTCGCTGTCGCGGGCGTGGAGCGCGCGGTTAAACGAGGCCTGCACCAACGCGTGGGCGAAGTCGGCGACGGCGCTTAGCAGGCGCGGCGTGAGCGGGCTGGCGGTCATGCCGGCTCGTCCTCGCCTCGGCCGCTGCTCAGCCTCGCAGCTGCAGCGACCGCGGCGCATAGCCGCTCGAGGTCTTGCAGGTCGGCGTCGGCGTCGATGTGCCCTCCTGCGATTCCTCGCAGGGACTGCGCGATCACCGCGGTCGCGGCGTCGAGCTCGCCCGCTGCGTCCGCCGGGATGTCTGCGAGGAGCCGCTCCCGCGCTGCCTCGGCGGTGGCAGCGTCTCCGGTCCGCCAGACTTCGACGAGCAGGTTGAAGTATTCAGCGGCGACGTGCTCGTCCAGATCTACGGCGACCTTTGCCTCGCCGAACGCCGTCGGCATTGCGCGGAGTTCGTCTTGGGACACTTGCTCGGCTCGCTGCTCGAGGTGCTCGCCAGAGGCTCGCCGCTGGTTCGGATCGTCCGGCGCGTGCTGCAGCAGCCGCATCATGGTCTCGACGGTCTCCGCCAAGCGCGCCTCGATCATGCCATCGGCTGCGTCGAACATGGACGACGGCAGCGACGACGCACGTTTGACCTCGGTCCTTGCAGCGAGCTGCCACTGCGAGATCGCTTCCCGGAACGGGGTCGCGTCAGGGTGCGTGCGGCGTCGGTCGGCCATGCCGTGGCTTCATCGGCGTTTCCACGCAGGCGCATGAAGACCTCGCAACGCGCTTGCGGCTGCGTCGCTGTGCAGCCACACTGCCGTCAATGGAGCGAATCGCGATCGTCAGCGCAGTCAGGACCCCGATTGGCAAGTTCCTCGGCGCTCTATCGCCCATGACATCGGTAGAGCTGGGCGCGGCGGCCGTCGCGGGGGCGCTCGAACAGTGCGGCGTCCAGCCGACGGACGTCGACGAACTGTATATGGGCCAAGCGCGGCAGCTCGGGTCGGGGCCGAACCCAGCGCGGCAGGTCGGGATGCGGGCTGGCTGCGGCGAGGGCGCGGTCGCGACCACCGTCAACAAAGCATGCGGCAGCAGCCTCAAGGCGATCGACTTGGCCCGCGCGGCAATCTTGCTCGACGGTCAGCGGGTCGTGGTCGCCGGCGGTATGGAGAGCATGACGAACATCCCGTTCCTGCTGCCGGATATGCGGCGCGGCTACCGATTGGGGCACCGGGAGGTCCAGGACGGCAACTATCGGGACGGCTTCACCTGCGGCATCCTCAACGAGCCGATGGGGATGACTGCTGAATACCTCGTCGATGAGTACGGCATCACGCGAGAGGAGCAGGACGAGTATGCGCTGGAATCTCACCGTCGCGGCGAGGCTGCTCAGGAGTCCGGGCGCTTCGACCCGGAAATCGTGAGGTTGACGGTCACGCAGCGTCGGCAGGAAGTCGAGGTCGCGGCGGACGAGCACATCCGCGCAGGCGTGACGTTGGCAGATCTGCAGAAGCTCAAGCCCGTGTTCCGGCGCGAAGGCGGCACGGTTCACGCCGGCAACAGCTCTGGCATCACGGACGGCGGCGCGGCCGTCGTGCTAATGCCGCAGTCCGAGGTCGAGCGTCGTGGGCTCACGCCGCTGGCGTGGCTAGGCGCCTCGGCGACGGCGGGAGTCGCCCCGCGGATCATGGGTATCGGGCCGGTGCCGGCCGTCAAGAAGCTGTGCGCACGCGTCGGCCGCTCGCTTGGCGACTACGACCTCGTCGAGCTTAACGAGGCGTTCGCAGCCCAGATGTTGGCGTGCCTGCGCGAGCTGCCCATCGACCGCGACCGCCTAAACGTCAACGGCGGCGCGATCGCGCTCGGCCACCCGATCGGCGCGACGGGTGCACGGATCGTGGTGACCCTGCTCCACGAACTCGCGCGCCGCGGCGGCGAGCGCGGGCTCGCGACGCTCTGTATGAGCGGCGGCATGGGGATGGCGATGGAGTTTGAACGCTCCGTTTC
>NYVR01000065.1 GCA_002684655.1 Planctomycetota bacterium
CACACGCTTACTTTCGAGGCCACCCAGAATGCCAAAGATCGCGCCCCAAAAACGAGATTGCCTCGCTCAGGGGGGCGCGACACGGTAGCGACGGCCCGCCGCCGGTCAAGCCCACCGGTTGTTTTTTTGGCGCGCGCAAACTCCCCCCCATCCTGGACCGCGACCGCGCCCCAGCGGATCTCCCTAGGCATCGCTGCTTATGAGGCTTGCGCGCGCCGGCTCACCCGTTACCAAGACCTCGTGCTGCTCCTCCTCTTCGCCTTCGTCGGCCTACAGCTCGCGGTCGCGGTCGCGTTGGTGCGCCGTATCCGGAGCGAAGACGACTTCTTGGTGGCCGGGCGACAGCTGGGAGCAGGCCTCGCGGCGATCAGCATCTTTGCGACGTGGTTTGGCGCCGAAAGCTGCTGCGGGGCCGCTGGCAGGGCGTATGAGGGCGGCTTGAGCTGGAACGCGCCCGAGCCTTTTGCCTACGGCGCGTGCTTAGTGCTCACCGGTCTGTTCTTCGCAGCGCGGCTGTGGCGCCTGCGCATCACCACGATGGCAGACTTCTTCTCGCAGCGCTTCGGCGCCTCGAGCGAGCGGCTCGCGGCCGTCCTGCTGCTGCCGAGCTCGCTTTTGTGGGCTGGCGCCCAGATCCGAGCGTTCGGCCAGGTCGTCGCCGTCAACTCCGATGGCGCCCTCGGCATCGAGGCGTCCATAGCGATCGCCGCGGTGATTGCGGTCGTCTACACGGCCTGCGGCGGGCTGCTCGCCGACGTCTACACGGATGTCATCCAGTGCACGGTCTTGCTGCTGGGGATCGCGGCGCTGGCGTTTGCGGTGTGGAGCAACATGCCTGAGGGCGCCGGCGCCGACATGCTTCCGCTGCCGTCTGCCGCTACGGCCGCGCCAGCTGCCGCTTCTTGGTGGGCGGAGCTCGAGTCCTGGGCTATTCCGATCTGTGGATCCGTCGTAGCGCAAGAGATCCTCTCTCGCACGCTGGCCGGCCGCAGCGCCGCCGTCGCGCGCCGCGCGGCTATCTCCGGGGGGCTGCTCTACATCTGCGTCGGGGCCGTCCCGTTGACGATCGGCGCCGTTGGACCGCGGTTCGTCGCCGGGCTCAGCGACCCGGAGCTGATCCTGCCCACGCTCAGCCAGCAATTGCTGCCCGCCGGCCTGAACCTGTTGTTTGGAGGCGCGCTGATCGCGGCCATCCTGTCGACGGTCGACAGCTGCCTGCTGGTGATCTCTGCGCTGGTCACGCGCAACCTGTCGCCGCGAGCGCCGCAGCGCGAGACAGCGAGCGGGCGCCTGCGGCTCGCCCGCGGCGCCGCGATCGCGGGCGGCGCCTTGGCATACGGTCTCGCCACCTCCGACTCCAACGTCAGCGAGCTCGTCGAGGAGGCCTCCGGGTTCGGCAGCGCAGGCGCCTTCGTGCTCGCCGTCGCGGGCCTATACACGCGCCATGGCGGCAGCCTCGCAGCGAACATGACGCTGCTCACGGGGCTCGGGGTGTGGCTCTTCGGCCGACACATCGCGCCGGCGGCCTGCCCACACCCTTACCTCTGCTCCCTCGCAGGCGCGCTCCTCGCCTTCATGCTGGGCTGCGCTCTGGAACGCCTCCGATCAGCTCCGGCACGCCACGAGTAGCGACACCGACCTCGCCCCCGCAGCGCGCAGCAACGCAGCGCACGCCCTGGCCGTCGCCCCCGACGTGAAGACATCATCGACGAGCAAGACGTCTCGACCACCAACGCTGCGTGGCCGCTTGACCTCGAAGGCGCCCCGCACATTCGCTGTTCGGGAGAGGACCGTCGCCTCACCCTGAGGCCGCGTCGCGCGCACGCGAGCGAGCACAGCTGGCGCGGTCCTCAGCCGCAGCGACCTGCCCAACCTCGTCGCCAGCCACCGCGCCTGGTCGAACCCGCGCTGGCGCAGCCGCCTTCGGTGCAGCGGGACGGGCACGACCGTCGGCCGCGGCGCCGCGCCGTCGCGGCGCCACGCGTCCGCCATCTCGCGCGCTAACAGCCGCCCAGCGAGCGCGTCACCGCCAAGCTTGAAGCTCCTGACGAGCATGCCGCCAGCGCCCGCGAACCGCAGCGGCGCGACGAGCTGCCGCACGTTCCGGAGGACGGCGTGTGGCGCGAGGCAGCGACCGGACGGCGTGAGCGGCTCACCGCAGCGCTGGCAGCCCCGCTCGGGGCGCCGCGCCAGCTGGCCTCGGCACGGCGCGCACAGCCCGACGCTGTCGGCCTGGCACGCGGGGCACGCGCTAGGCAGCGCGAGATCCAAACTTGCGCCGCACAGCTCCCGAAAGAACCGGCGGGCGCCCGCTGCCGCGACAACAACCACGACCATGGTGGCACGTGGCCCGCGACTTTGCGCCTAGCGACCCGGGAGCGCGATCCGCCTTGTGCGCTCGGCGCCGACGGACTTCGGGTCGTGCTTGACGCCGAGCGCCTGTCGCACGCGGTGCACGTAGACCTCGACCGTCATGTCCTTCGTGTGTGGCACGCCCAAGATCTCGCCGATCTCCTTCGTCAGTTCCATGTCGTCTTGGAACGACCAGGGCTGGCTCTGGAAGAACTCTCGCAGCAACCTGCGGAACGCCCGCCGGCTGCTGTAGGCGCCGATCGCGTAGACGGCGCCGGCGAACGCGATGATGCCGATGCACGAGAGCAAGGTCGTGACCTTCATGTCCCAGTGCGCGACTACCTGCAGCAGAAAACCCGTCGTCAAGAACAAGAAGCCAATGATGACCTGCATGTTGTTGAGCGCGGTGTCGCGCACTTTGAGCAAGCTGCGGCCCGCGACGCCGAGGGAGTCACGCAGGGCCTTCCGCGGCTCGCGGAAGCGGATCGAGTTCGCCAAAAAGAACACCCCAACCACGTTGCAGGTGAGTCCGACGACGACAAGTTCGGGATTTTCCATGATCACGACGGCATGCAGAGCCTGCCTTATCCGCCCCGGTCTGACCGGCTCCGGGGTTCGGTTCGGCAACGGGCCCTACGGCGCACGTCTCACGGAAATGGTAGCCACCGCGGCTGCCGCCGCCAATATCCCTGTGCAAAACGCGCGTATCCGAGGTCGCAGCGGCTTGCCTGACCTCAGCTTACGCCGGTCCCACACCCCGCTGCGACGGTCTCGCCCGCGCGACCCCGCGAGGGCGCAGCTGCGGCCAAGCGGCGCCAGGATCGGCGAGGCATAACGCGTGGGAAACTGTGGAATCCTCGGCGCTGCGAGGCGTTGCGTCGTAGCATCGCATCGAAATCAAACTCTATGAAGCGCACCGCAATCGTCATCTCCGTCCTCGTCGGCCTCGCCTACGCGCAAGACCAAGACCCCGCGCCCAAACAAGGCAAGGACATCTGGATCCAGGACTTCGCGGCCGCCAAGGCCCAGGCCAAAGCCGAAAAGAAAGACCTGCTGGTCGACTTCACGGGGTCGGACTGGTGCGGCTGGTGCATCAAGCTGGACAACGAAGTGTTCAGCAAGCCGTCGTTCCAGGCCGAAGCGCCCAAGCACTTCGTCCTCGTCAAGCTCGACTACCCGCGCGACGAGTCGATCCTCACCGAGGAGATCCTCAAGCAGAACGCCGAGCTGCAGAGCACCTACTCCATCCAAGGCTTCCCGACGATCCTGCTGATGACGCACGAAGGCCTCGTCTACGGGCAGACGGGCTACGAGAAGGGTGGTCCCGAGCCATACAACAAGATGCTCGCGGAGATGAAGGGCAAGGGCGCAGGCTTCCAAGCAGGGCTCGCCGTGGCCATGAGCAAGCAGGGAGCCGAACGAGCGGTCGCCATCGACGACTGCCTCAAGGAGCTCGACCCGGCGGTCGTCGAGAGCTACCACTTCGAACTGATGAAGGAGGTCGTCGCGCTCGACGCGGACGGCAAGGCGGGCCTCAAGGACAAATACGCGTCCCGAGTCAAGCAGCGCGAGATGCGTCAGCAGCTTGAGGAAGCTGGCAAGGAGCTGAACGAGCTGATCGCCGAAGACATGCAGGCCCAAAAGGGACCTGAGGCCCTGGCCAAGCTCGACGGAGTCATCGCGGAGCCGAAGAGCCCGATTCACAAGCAGCTCGCCATGTTCTTTAAGGGCATGGTGACGATGGACGTGACGCGCGACGCCAAGGCAGCTGCCGCGCTGCTAGAAGCCGCGAAGGCGGTCGTACCGGACTCACCGCTGATCCAGCAGATCGATCGCATCCTGCCGCAGATCAAGGCGCAGGGCGGCGACGGCAAGTAGCTCCGGCAGACGGCTTGCGCGACGATGCGGCGCTTGTAGCTTGGGGTGGCCATGCCACCCCCCCGCTCTGCCGATCCGGCCGCGCCCGAAGCGCGGGACGCCGACGTGATCATCGTCGGCGCCGGCCCCGGCGGCGCCACGGCGGCCGGACTGCTGGCGATGGAGGGCTTCGACGTGCTCGTGCTGGAGAAGCATGAGTTCCCTCGCGAGAAGATCGGCGAGTCGCTGCTGCCCGGGTTGATGCCGGTGCTTGAGCGTCTGGGCGTCGAGCCCGCCGAAGAGACCTACGTCTACAAGCGAGGCGCGCGCTTCGTCTGTGAGCACAGCGATCGGCAACAAGCGTTCGCGTTCCGAGACGCGCTGCCTGGCGCGGCCGAGCACGCCTGGCACGTGGACCGCGCCCGCTTCGACATGCAGCTGCGTGACCGCGCCGTCTCGCTCGGCGCCCGGGTCCAGCACGGAGAAGCCGTGACCGATCTCGGCGTCGACGCAGACGGCGCCTACGTGCAGACGCAACGCGCGCGCTTTCGCGGCCGCTACCTCATCGACACCTCAGGCCAGTCCCGGCTCCTCGCGCGGCGGAACGCCGCGGTCGAGCCCTACACGGACTTCGGTCACTGCGCAGTCTATACGCACTATCGCGACGCCCACGTCGACCAACTCGGACCGGACTTCGACATCCGCATCATGCTCCGACCCGACGGCTGGGGGTGGATCATTCCCCTGCCCGACCGCCGGCTCAGCGTCGGGATCGTGACCAAGGGCAAGGTCGCGAAGACGGACCTGGACGACGGCCTGCTCTCGGGGCCGCTGTGCACGCGCCTGACCGATGGCGCCACCCGCGGCGAAACGCACGTCGTCGGCAACTACAGCTACGCCAATAAGCTGCCTTCCGGCGCGCGCTTCGCGGCCGCGGGCGACGCTGCATGCTTCCTCGACCCGGTCTTTAGCTCGGGCGTCACGCTCGCGATGCGCGGCGCCGCCGACCTCGTCGACGTGCTGGCGCCCGCGCTGCGCGAGCGCCGCGAAGATGATCCCGCGCTGCTCGCCGACTACCACCGATCGATGGACCGCGCCTACCGCACGTTCGCCGGCTTGGTCGAACGCTTCTACAACAGCCGCTTCGCCGAGAGCTACTTCCTGGGGAGCGGGATCGGCGAAGACCTCCGGCGCGGCGTGATGAGCGTGCTCGCCGGCGACGTCTGGCGCCACGACAACCCCTTCCAGGACATGCTGCTCTCGGCGCGCCGCCGACGGAGCGCGCCGACCGCCAACTGATCCCACCGTGACCGAAACTGCACCACCCGACCCGTCGCCTCGTGAGCCGATGGCCCCGCTCCTCGTGACCGGCTACAGCATGCTCAGCGCGCTCGGCACCGGCCGCCAGCAGCACCTCGACGCGCTCGCAGCGGGACGCTCGGGCCTGGGCGCACACCCCATCGAACTGGACTTCGAGACCGCCGCAGGCGCAGTTCGCCAAGCGCTCCCCGAGCTTCCCGCCGAGCTGCAGCCGTGGTCGACGCGCCTCGCGCGCATGGCGTACGCCCTACTCCAAGAGCTCGACGAGCCGCTGCGTCGCGCGCGCGAGACGTGGCGACCCGACCGCATCGCGGTGCTGCTCGGCACGTCGACGGCGGGCGCTGAGACCACCGAGGTCGCCTACAAGCAGTTCGTCGACCAAGGCAGCTTCCCGCGCGACTACGACTTCCAACGACAGCACACCTTCGGCGCCGTGCTCTCGATCGTGCGCCAACTGGCAGGAGTTGACGGGCCCTCATGGATGGCCTCGACGGCGTGCACGTCTTCGGGCAAGACCTTCGCCACGGCGCAGCGGCTGATCGCGGCCGGCGCGATCGACGCGGCCATCGTCGGCGGACTCGACACGCTCTGCACGATGACGCTGACAGGCTTCCACGCGCTGCAGGCGCTCGACAGCGCGCCCTGCAGGCCGTTCCGCGAGGATCGCAACGGCATCAGCATCGGCGAGGGCGGGGCCTTCGCGCTGGTCGAGCGCGCAGGCGACGCGCGCGTCGCGATCGAAGGCATCGGGGAGACGTCGGACGCGTATCACATCTCGGCGCCGCACCCAGAAGGCAGCGGCGCCCAGGCCGCGATGCGTGAAGCGCTAGAGCGCGCCGGGCGGGCGCCCGAGGACGTCCATCACGTCAACGCCCACGGCACGGGCACGCGCCTCAACGACACCGCCGAGGCGAACGCGATCCAGTGCGTGCTCGGCACCGAGGTCCCCACAGTCTCGACTAAGGCCTACACCGGCCACACCCTCGGAGCAGCTGCCGCCATCGAGATGGCGTTCGCTGCATGCGCGATCGAGGAAGGCTGGATCCCGCCGGCCATCGGCGACGGCGACATCGACCCCAAGATCGAAGTGAAGATCCCAACCCAGAAGACGAGCGGCACGTTCGAGCGCGTGCTGAGCAACTCGTTCGCGTTCGGCGGCAACAACGTCTCGCTGCTGGTGGCACGAGCATGAGCGCCCCAACCGTCCACGTCGCAGGCGTCGGCCTGTGGATGCAGCGCTACCCGAGCGCCGCCGCTTGGGCTGCGCGCGCCCCCGAGGCCAGCGAGGAGCCGCTGAAGCCCAAGGGCGAGGCGTTTGATCGCGTCAACCGAAGACGCGCCAGCCAGATGGGCCGCGCCATCGGCGACGCGGTCTGCGAGGCGATGGCGCACGCGAGCGTGGAGCCTCGCACGACGCCGGTGATCGTCGGCTCGTCGATCGGCGAAGCCTCAGCGATGATCGGGCTGCTCGACCAGATGTGGCGCTCTGACGAGCCGATGTCGCCTGCGGTCTTCACCGTCAGCGTGCACAACGCCGCAAGCGGTCTGCTGTCGATCTCGATGAAGAACAAAGGCTACACCACCTCGATCGCGGCCGACTACGACACCCCCGCCGCGACGCTGCTTGAAGGGATCGGCCTGCTCGCGACGGGTCACGAGGCGGTCTGCTGCGTCTGCGCCGACGAGGATTCTCCGCGGAGCCTGCTCGAACACGCGCCCAACTGGGACATGCTCGCGGGCGCCGTCGTCCTGACCCGTTCGCGGACCGGAGGAGCCCTCGCGGACCTGACGGTCGAAGGGATCGGCGACGGCGACCTGGACACGGCGGGCGTCGACGACGCCTTCGGACACAACCCCCAGATCGGGATGATCGACCTCATCGACGCAGCGCAGCGCGGCGCCACAGGCGCGCTCCGACTCGACCGCGGCAAGGGCCGCGGCTACCTCGCAAAACTGCGCTCATAATGGAGACGTTCCCGGCCTTGACCGAGCTGGTCCCGCACCAACGACCGGTGCTCGCGTTGGAGCGGCTGACGTCGTGGCGCAAGGAGCACGCGGAAGGCGCGCTGACGGTCCGCGCAGACAACCCGCTGCTGCGCGACGGCGCGATCGAGACCGTCATGGCGATGGAATACATGGCGCAGTGCGTCGCGGCGTGCCTGGGCATGGAGGCCTACGTCGGCGGCGGCAACGTCCGCGTCGGCATGGTCATCGCATGTCGCCAGATGAAAATCACCGCGCCGCAGCTGCTGCTCGGTGAGACCTACCGCGTAACCGCAGACCAAGTCCGCGGCACGGACGCCATCAGCCACTACGACGGCGCCATCACCACGACCTCGGGCGACCCCGTCGCGACGTGCACGATGACCCTGGTGCACGGCGAGAAGCCGCCGGAATAGGCGCTAGCGGCAGACGAACAGCCAGCTCGAAGCTGACAACTCCGCCGCGGACTCAACCGTCATCCCCGCAGCGCGGATCAGCCGACGGAGCTCGGGCTTGCGGCGCTCACGACCGCCGCAAAGCACGCGCATCTCTAGGTCGAGCATGCGCGCGAGGTCTGCTCTGTTATCGGGGGAGAGCACGGCGTCGATGACCACGACGCGGCCGCCCGCGGCGCGCGCGTCACGGCAGTTCTCCAAGATGCGCTGCGCGTCGGCGTCGGGCCAGTTGTGCAGCACGTGCTTCAACACATAGACATCGCCGCCGCGAGGCACCGAGGCCAAAAAGTCGCCCGCGACAGCGTCGATCGAAGCAGGCAGCGATGCCCGCGTTGCGTCGACGACGTGCGGCAGGTCAAACAATACGCCGCGCGCCGCCTCGGCCTCCGCGAGCAGCGCCCGTAGCAAGGTTCCCCGACCGCCGCCGACGTCTACGATCGAGCGCGCGCCCTGCAGATCGAGACGCCCGCGCAGGCGCGCCGCTTCATGGCGCGTGAAGGCGTCGATCGCCGCGTCATACTCAGCCGACGCCGCCGCGTCTTCGGCGAGGAACTCGTAGAGCGACCGGCCGGTCGACCGCTCTATTGGCGTCGCGGGCGCGTCGTCGCGCATCGACTCACGGAGCCGCGACCACGGATCCCACTGGGAGCGCGAGCCGAGGAACGCGGCAAACGCCCCCAATCGATCGCTGCAGAGCTGCTCACCGCGTGGCGTCAGCGTGAAACAGCCAGGCGCTGGCTCGGCGAGGCAACCCAGGCCCGCCGCGGCGCGCATCAGGCTCTCGAGTTCGCTGGCGTCGCAGCCCGTCTCCGCGGCGAGGTCGTCGACG
>NYVR01000066.1 GCA_002684655.1 Planctomycetota bacterium
CGATGGATCCGCGACCGCTACCACGTCACGATGATCGCGGAGGTGGCGCGCGGCGTCCTCGCTGAGATGGAGGCCAAACTCGAGACGCTCCGCACCGACGTCGACCTCGTCGACCGTTACCAGGCGTCCGTGTTCACGCGCCAGATCGAGGCCGAGCAAGGCGTTCAGGGTCCGTTCGTGAGCGACCGCGCCTTCTGCAACCTCGCCTACGCGGCGCACCACTCGTCGATCCTCTCACAGATCTTCTCGGACCCGCGCCTGCGGGACTACATGGAGTGGGTGCGACAGGGCGTCGTGTTCTTCCTTCGACCGCACCGCGAAATGCTGGTCGAGGACGGCGTTCGCGCCGGCGTCGAATGGGAGGAGGTTGTCCGGATTGACGGCATGGTCAAGCTGCTGCTTGAGCAGTTCGACATCCCCTACATCCCCGTCGCGACGCTGTCGATGCAGGAGCGAGTCCGGCTCGTCGAGCGCGTCTTGGACCTCGCAGGCATGCCGCGACCGACAGAAGGCGGCCCGCGCTCACAGGATCATCCCGCGGCCCCGCACGAAGCGGTTCGCTAGTTGCCGCGTAGCGACGCACGTCTAGCATGACCGTATGTCCTCGCCCCTGACGCAGCGCCAACTCGAGCGCGAACTCATCGACCTGCTGGAGGCGCGCACCGGGCTCCGCCCGCGTGTCGCGATGTTGCTCGGCTCTGGCCACGCCTCGATCACCAACCAACTCAAGGACAAGGTCGCTATCGGCGGCGACGACGTCCCGGGCATGCCGTTGCCTTCGCCGATCCATGTCGGGATCCTGGAGGGAGTGCCCGTCGCGGTCGCCGACCTGCCGCTACAGGCCTTCGACGGCCTCTCTTTCGCAGAGCTCGCGCACCCAGTAAGGGTCCTCAAAGCCTTAGGCGCGAGCCTGCTGATTATCACGGGGGCCGCCGCCAGCCTGCGACGCCAGATCGAGCCCGGCGCCATCGCCGTAATCGAAGACCACCTCAACTTCAGCAACCTCACGCCGCTGACCGGACCCAACGACGACCAGCTCGGCTCGCGATTCCCAGACATGAGCGAGCCCTACGCAGAGAAGTGGGTGAAGCTCGCCCGTGAGGTCGCCATCAACGCCGGGGTGCCGTGCCCGCGGGGCGTCTTCGGCGCGATCCCGGGACCGAGCATGCCGACCCGGGCCGAGTATCGCTTCTTGCGCAACGCAGGCGCCGACCTCGTCGGCACGTCGCTTGTGCACGAGGCGATCGCCGGCGTGCACGCCGGCTTCGAAGTGCTGGCGCTGGTCGGTGTCACCCAGCAGGTAAGCGACGGGCAGTCCAGCAAGGTATCGATCGAGGCGATGATCGACGCCGCAGACCTAGCGGCGCCGCGCATCGCGACCCTGCTGGTGGGCTTGATGGCGGCCGCCAGGAGCCACACCTGAGCCCACCGAGGCGACAGGTTCGACGACCGACATGAGCGCTCACGGAAACCCACGGCCGCGACTCGCGGTGCTGCTCAGCGGCGGCGGGCGCTCGCTGCAGAACCTGATCGACAGGATCGCGGACGGGCGCCTAGGGGCCACGGTCGCCGGCGTCGCCAGCGACCGAGCCGACGCCTTGGGACTGCAGCGGGCCCGGGAGCACGACATCGACGCGCGCCACCTAACGACCCCGTCGACCGTCTGGGACTGGATCGGAGAGATGGACTGCGACCTCGTGATCCTGGCTGGCTACTTAAAGCTGCTTCCGATCGCGCCGGAGTTTGAAGGGCGGGTGCTCAACATCCACCCTTCGTTGCTGCCCGAGTTCGGCGGCAAGGGAATGTTCGGCGACCACGTACACCGCGCCGTCCTCGACGCTGGGCGCGCCGAGTCAGGATGCACGGTCCACATCTGCGACAACATCTACGACAACGGTCGCGTCCTCATCCAAGCGCGCGTCCCCGTGCTCGCCGACGACGACCCAGCGAGCCTCGGGGCCCGCGTGTTCCGAGCCGAATGCGAAGCTTTCCCAGCCGCGATCCAGCTGCGATGGCGCGAGCTACAGAGCGCGCCCACCGATCGCTGACGCTCGACAGCGGCTGCCCGCGGCTCAGCGCCCCGAGCCCGCAGGGCCCTTCGCTGAGAAGAAGCGCCGGACGACCTCGTCGAAGCCTGCGCCGAAGAGGATCACGGCGCCCACGACCGCGAACTCCAGCTGGTTGCTGTCCCCAAGTAGGTTGATGGTGTTCGAGAGCAGCTGCATCAAGGCCGCACCCAACACCACCCCCAGCACCATCCCTTCGCCGCCACGAAGCGCGACGCCGCCGAGCACGGCTCCTGCGATCGCATACAGCTCGTAAAAGTTGCCGAAGCTCGATGCCTGGGCCGAGTTGACGTCCAAGACGAACAAGCAACCGCCTAGCCCGGCCAGCGCGGAGCAGGCCACGTACGACATCATCGTCAAGAGCCCCGTGCGCACGCCAGCGAAGCGCGCGGCCTCTTCGTTGCGGCCCAAGGCGAACAAGTGTCGCCCCGCCACCGTTCGCTGCCACAGGATCCCCGTCGCGACGCCAACCAGCAACAGGACACACATCGGCACCGGCAAGCCGAAGTCAGCCGTCAGCGGGATCTTGCCGGTCGCCAACCACCGGAGGCCTTCGCCAGCCTCCCCGAGCCCCATCGTCCGGTCGCCGGTAAATTTCCTCATCAGCCCGCGATAGAGCAACAGGCCGCACAAGGTCACCACGAAGGGCTGCAGGCGCAGCCCGACCACCAGCAACCCATGCCATAGACCGATCAACGCGCAGACGAGCAACACCGCCGACATCGCAATCGGCGCAGGCAAACCGACGTCCACGAGGAGCCACGGGAGCAGGCACCCCGCCACGCATACCACGGCGCCGATCGACAGGTCGATGCCCCCGGTAACGATCACGAACGCCGCCGCGACCGACAGCACCCCGAACAACCCGATCCGACGGAGCAGATTCTCCAGGTTGTAAGAAGACAAGAACGTGAAAGTCTGCGAGGCGTCGTCGTAGCTCAGCGCGGCGGTCACCGCGGCGACCAACACGAGCAGCAAGGCAATGCCGATCAACTTATTCATCGCGACTCCTGCGGCGCCAAAGCGCCGGTGGCCAACATCATGATTTGCGCTTCGGTCCGATCAGCGCCTGTAAGGTCGCCGACGACGGCTCCCTCACGCAGGACCAACACGCGGTCGGCCAGCTGAAGCACCTCATCGAGCTCGGAGCTCACGAACAGGATCGCGAGCCCCGCCCGCGCGAGGCCGTCAAGCCGGCGATAGATCTCCGCGCGAGCGCCGACGTCGACACCGCGCGTCGGCTCGTCCAGCAACAGCACCGAGGGCGAGGCGGCGAGCCATTTCCCCAACACCACCTTCTGCTGGTTGCCCCCCGACAGCGACGAGACTTGCTGTTCGCCGCTGCTGCAAGCGATCAACAAGTCCTCGATCGCCGTCGCGCTCGTCGCCCGATCGTAGCCGCGGTCGAGCCACGCGCCGCGAGCTCTGAGGGTCGGCAGCGACACGTTTTCACGCACGGACATAGCGGACACCAGCCCCTCGGACTTCCGGTCCTCGGGCAGCATTCCGAGGCCGCTGGCGATGGCCCCCCGCACGTCCCCGGAGCGCAGCGTCTGACCCTCGAGGACGACCTCGCCAGCCGCACGCTTGTCGACGCCGAACAGCGCTCGCAGCACCTCGGTCCGCCCGGCCCCCAGCAGCCCCGCGACGCCGACGACTTCGCCACGTCGCAGCTGCAAGTCAACGGCGGCGTCCGGCCACGCGTGCGTTTTCAGCCCGCAGACCTCCAAGACCACCTCACCCGGCGGATGCGGCGTACGTGAAGGGCCTGCGAGATCTCGGCCGACCATCAATGCGACCATCCGGTCTTGCGTGATCTCACCGGCCTCCAACGCCCCGCTGTTGCGTCCGTCGCGGAGCCCTACGACCCGGTCAGCGATTGTTTCGATCTCAGCGAGGCGGTGCGTGATGTAGACAATCCCGACGCCGTCGCGACGCAGCTCTTTGACCACCTCGAACAGCCGCCGCGCTTCCGCGTCGGTCAGGCTGGAGGTCGGCTCGTCCATGATCAAAACCTTGGCGTCGGCGCGGAGCGCCCTGGCGATCTCTAGGAGCTGTCGCTGCCCCATGCGTAGCGAGGACACGAGCGCGCGCGGGTCGGCGTCTAGCCCTAAGCGAGCGAGCCAGCCGGCCGTCGCCGCGGCCATCTCCTGTTCACGCAAGAACGGGCCGCGGCGAAGCTCGGCGCCGAGGAACATCGCACCGCTGACCGTCAGGTTCTCGCACAGGCTTAGCTCCTGGTGGATCAGCGCAATGCCGCGCTGCATGGCGTCGATAGGGCCGCCCAACGCGACGGGGCCGCCGTTCATCGCGAGCCCGCCCTCGTCCGGTTGGTGGAGGCCCGCCAGGACCTTCATCAGCGTGCTCTTGCCGGCGCCGTTCTCGCCGACTAGGGCGACCACTTCGCCAGCGCATACAGCGAAGTCGACGGCGTCGAGCGCGCGCACGCCGGGGAAGGTCTTGCTGACGCCCCGGGCTTCGAGGAGGGCCGCGTCGGGCACGCCCTTACTTGCCGAGCTTTGCGTTGAGGTCATCCCAGAAGGCGCGAGCGTCGTCCTTACGGATCTGCCGCGCGGGCACCACGATGTTCCCGCCTTCGGGGACCAGCGCCGCGCGCCCAGCCTCACCATCCGCTGCCAGCAGCGCCGCCAACAACTTCACCGACTGGTACCCATACTCGTAGGGGTTCTGGACCACGGTGCCGAAGATCTCCCCGTCGATCACGCCCTGCAGGGTCGCGGCATCCTCGTCGAAGCCGACGATCGCGACGTCATTTAGGCGACCCGCCGCCCGCACGGCGTCCAGGATGACCGGCGGCTCATACGCGAAGAGGCCCACCATACCCTTGATGTCCGACCACCGCGCGAGGCTGTCCTGAGCGCTGGCTTTGGCCTTCTGGGCGTCCATTTGGGTCGTAAAGGTCGCGCGGATCTCCCACTTGTCGTTCTTGAGCGCGGCCTCTTGCGGGTCGAAACGCGCAGGGTCGTGCGAGCGATCTAGCAGCTCATCGATGACGCCCTGCCTTCGCCCGCGGGCGTTGTCCTGGTCGAGGGTCCCGACCAGGATCACGATCGGACCGCCGTCAGGCATCGCCTCCTTGACCAGCTTGCCGCACATGCGCCCGGCGTCGTAGTTGTCGACGCCGATGTAACAGAGGCGATCGGACTTGGGCGCGTCGGAGTCGTGGGTGATGAGCACGCATCGATCGGCGATGCGGTTCAGCAGCCCCGTCATGTTATCGGGGTCCTTCGGCGTGACGGCCACGCCCTGCACGCCAGCCGCGACCACGTCCTCTAGCTGGCGCTTCTGCTCTTCTGCGGTCCCAGTCGGCGGCATCCGAATCATCGCGTCCACGCCGTATTCGGCGGCGGCGGCTTCGACGCCGGCTTGCGCCACAGCCCAGAAGTCGACGGCGCAGTTCGTCACGAACGCGACCCGCGGCCGCGCGGAACCGCCCCCGCCCTCGCCGCAGGAACCCATCGCGGCGGCCAGCAGCGCCAACAGACAGACAAACGATGCACGCAACTTCATAACGACTCCATCGAGCGGGATCAGCAAACGGTCATGCCGCCGTTGACGGCGACGTCTTGGCCAGTGATGAACGACGCTTGCTCGCTCGCGAGGAATGAGACGATGCCGCCGACCTCCGCGGGCACGCCCCAGCGGCCCATGGGGATCAGCGCCTCGTAGGCGTCTTTCATCGACTTCGGGTCCTTGTCGTGGCGCTCGACCGGGATCCATCCCGGCGAGACCATGTTGACGGTGATGTTCCAGGGAGCGAGCTCGCTGGCCATGCTACGCGTCCACCCGGCCTGCGCACCCTTCGCCGCGACGTAAGCCGAGAAGTTCGGGATGCCCCGACGGAACACCTCGCTGCCGATGTTGATGATCCTGCCCCACTTCCGACGCTTCATACTAGGCAACACGGCCCGCGCCATCAGGTAGGGAGACTTCACGAAGAAGTCGAGCATCGACTGGTAGAACGCCCAGTCATACTTCTCGATGGGCAACAGCGGCTGGTCAGGGGTCGCGTTGAGCACGACGATGTCGGGCTTGCCCAGCTTCTTCTCCGTGTCGGCGACTAGCTTCTCTACCTGCCGCTCGCGCGTGACGTCGGCCCGACATACGACCGCCTGAACGCCCCGCTGACGCAGCTCGGCGCACGTCTCCTCGGCGCGCGTTTTGCCGTTGTAGTAGTTCACCACCACGCGGGCGCCCGCCTCTCCGAGCGCGAGCGCCATCGCCCTGCCGAGCCCCTTGCTGCTGCCGGTCACGATGGCCGTCTTGCCCTCGAGGGACGCCGGACGAGGCAGGACGTCGAGGCGTTTCTCGGTCTTGGAGACGGCGCTGCGAGATCGTTTGCTGTGTGAGGACTTGGGCATGGCTGAGGACGCACGCTACCGGGTTGCCGCCTCCGGGGCGAACTTCTACAAAATACCAAGCCATGTTGCGTCCCGTCGTCTCCGCGATGCTTGGTCTGTCGATGCTGTCGCCCGCAGCAGCGCAGAGCCCGGCGCCACCTGCGCCCGATTCGCAGAGCATGGAGACTCGCGCCCAACACTGGGCTTGGCAGCCGCTCGCCGAGGTGAAGCCGCCTCAAGAGGGCCACCCCGTCGACGCGTTCGTGGCGCATCGCCTGCTGCGCAAAGGCCTCGCGCCGGCCCCGCCCGCAGCCGCCGAAGTCCAGCTGCGACGCCTCTGGTTAGACATGGTCGGCTTGCCGCCCACCCCAGCGGCCGTGCAGCGCTTTGTCGCCGAACCATCCGCTGCCGCGTGGCGGCGTGAGATCGACGACCTGCTCGCGAGCCGTCACTTCGGCGAGCGCTGGGGGCGACACTGGCTCGACCTGATGCGCTACTGCGAGACGCTTGGCCACGAGTTCGACTACGAGCTGCCCAACGCGTGGCGCTACCGCGACTACGTCATCCGCGCCCTCAACGCCGACGTGCCGTACGACCAGTTCGTCCGTGAGCACATCGCTGGCGACCTACTCCCCGAGCCACGCCGCGCCGAAGACGGCAGCAACGAGAGCGTGCAGGCGACGGCGTCTTGGTGGTTCCCGGAGCAGACCCACTCGCCGGTAGACGCCATGCAGCACCAGGCGGACCGAATCGACAACCAGATCGACGTGTTCGGGAAGGCGTTCTTAGGCATGACGGTGGCTTGCGCGCGCTGCCACGACCACAAGTTCGACGCGATCCCTACCAGGGACTATTACGGCCTGTTCGGCTTCGTCCAGAGCAGCCGCTACGTGCAGGCGCCGTTGAACCCTGTGGCGACGACTGCCGCGCCGTATCAAACGGCGCTGCGCTACCAGCGCAACCTCGATGGAACTTGGAACGATGCTGGCCATGCGGCAGCAGAGGCCGGCTTCGCGCCGCGGCCAGACGAGGTGGTGGTGGCCGACGCGCGCGATCCCGACGAAGGCTGGTACCGGACGGGAGATGCGTTCGGGGACGAGCCGTGGCGCGGCGCCTTCTGCTCGAACCCTGCCGCCGAGAAGCCCAGGCTGACGCGCCTCCCCGGCCCCTTTTGGCTCAGCTGCGCAGCGGGGCCGCGCCGCGAAGGCACAATCGCTACCCGCTCGTTCGAGCTGCGCCACCGCTACGTGCACGTGCGCACCGCCGGCCAAGACGCGCGCCTCAAGTTGATCGTGGACGGCTTCCACGTGGTCCGCAATCCGATCTACGGCAAGCTGCACAGACACCTCACCAACCCGGACGCTCACTGGGTCACCTTCGACGTCGAGATGTGGGGCGGCGCGACCGCGTTCCTGCAGGCAATCGACCAGCGCGCCCCCGACCTCGGCGACCCAAAGCACAACCGCGGCGTATATCCGGACGACGCGTGGCTCGCGGTGCAGACCGTCCTGAGCTCGCCGCACGCGGCGCCGCCTGCGACGACCGAGCCGCCCCCGTCCATCGAAGCCGAGCGGACGTCCCTAAGCGAAGCCACGCTAGACAGCCTCACCGCCTTGCACACCGCCTGCGAAGCGCTGCCGGTCTCGCCGACGATCCCGGCAATGGCCGACGGCAGCGGCATCGACGGCCACGTCTACATCCGCGGCGACCACGAGACCCTGGGCGACGACGCGCCGCGCAGCTTTCTGTCAGCCGTCCCGGCGAAGATGTCCGCCGCGCCGATGAACTCATCAGGGAGGCTCGAGCTGGCTGAGACCGTCGTGTCGCCAGACAACCCGCTACCTGCGCGCGTCATGGTCAACCGGATCTGGCACCACCTGTTCGGCAGGGGCATTGTGAAGAGCGTCGACAACTTCGGCGCGCTCGGCGACCACCCGACGCACCCCGCGCTCCTCGACTGGCTCGCGCGAGACCTGATCGACAACGGCTGGTCGGTGAAGCACGTGATCCGACAGATCGCCACGTCGACGACGTATCGCCAGAGCAGCCGTCGACGAGCACACGCCGAGCGCTTGGACGCCGAGAACACGCTGCTGCACCGACAAAACGTACGGCCGCTCGAAGCCGAGACGGTGCGGGACACCTTGCTGAGCGTCAGCGGCGCGTTGAACCCAGCGCTCTACGGACGCTCCATCGAACAACCGCGATCGCAGATCACCAAGGCGCGCGGCAAGCCCGGGCGTCATGACCCGCTGGACGGCCACGGCCGGCGTAGCGTCTACCTCGCCGTGCGACGGAACTTCATGAACGAGATGATGCTGGCGTTCGACCAGCCCACCCCGTTCGCCACCGTCGGCCGCCGCAACCGCTCCAACGTACCGGCGCAGGCGCTCGCGCTCGCCAACGCGCCGTTGGTGCACGAGCTCTGCGAGCGCTTCGCTGAACGCGTCGTCGCGTATAGCCGCAACGACGCGCAGCGCCTGCAGTTCGCCTACCTGCTGGCGTTCGGCCGCATGCCGCGAGTCAGCGAAATCCACCGCTTGCTGCCGTTCGTAGAAGACGCCGAGGACGAACGCGCGACGTGGTTCGACGCGATGCACGCGCTGCTCAACACTACCGAGTTTCGCTTTCGACGATGAGCATGCGACCGACAGACGAAGCCGGACGCCTGAGCCGTCGCGAGCTCCTGCGCCAAGCCGCGAACGGCTTCGCGCTGCTGCCGTTCGCCGACCTCGCAGGACGCCAACAAAACGGTGGCGCCCTAGTGCGGCACCACGCGCCGCGCGCGCGCTCGGTGATCTTCCTCTACATGGACGGCGCCCCGAGCTGCCACGATTTGTTCGACTACAAGCCACGCCTCGTCGCAGAGGACGGTCAGAAGTTCGGCATGACCATGGAGCCCACGCAGTTCAACAGCCGCGGGAATACGCTCGGACCGTGCGCCAAGTTTCGGCAGCACGGCGAGAGCGGTCAGTGGATCAGTGACCTGCTGCCCCACATGGCGCGCTGCGCCGACAAGATGACCTTCGTGCGGTCAATGCACGCGGACTTTAGCGAGCACACCAACGCGAACTACTTCCTGCACACCGGCCACGGCCTGCAGGGGCGGCCGAGCATGGGCGCTTGGGTAGGTTACGGCCTCGGCACCGAAGCCGAGGACCTGCCAGCGTTTTGCGTGCTGAACGGCGGCCTTGTGCCCCCAGGCGGCGTCGACAACTTCCACTCGGGCTTCCTGCCAGCCCACAGCCAAGGGTCGCTGTTCGCAATGCGGGGAGCACCCGTCGCCAACATCAACCCCCGCGAGAGCGATCAGAGGCAACGCCGCAAGCTGCAGCTCGCGCGCTCGCTGGACGAGCTCTCGATCCTCCGCGAAGGCAGTGACCCCGCGTTAGACGCTGCGATCCAGAACCAGGAGTTGGCGTTCCGGATGCAGACGGCGGTCCCGGAGCTGCTTGAGATCGAGGGGGAGTCGGCGGCGACGCGCGAGATGTATGGGCTCAACTCCGACTACGACAAGACGCGGATCTATGGCAGGCAGTGCCTGCTGGCAAGACGCCTCGTGGAACGCGGGGTGCGCTTCGTCGAGCTCACCTGCGCGGACACGGGCAGCGATCGCTGGGACCAGCACGGCGGCCTCAAAGAGAAGCTGCCGAAGAACTGCAAGATGGTCGACCAGCCGATCGCCGCGCTGCTCTACGACCTAGAGGCCCGCGGGCTGCTGGACGAGACCATCGTCCTGTTTGGCGGAGAGTTCGGCCGGACGCCGTTCGCGCAAGGAAACAACGGGCGCGACCACAACCCGTTCGGCTTTACGATGTGGATGGCCGGCGGCGGCTTCCGCCCGGGCGTCAGCCACGGCGCGACGGACGAATACGGCTACAAAGCGGTCGAAGACCCTATGTCGGTCCATGACCTACACGCCACCATCCTCTGGCAGTTGGGGATCGATCATGAGCGGTTCACCTACCGCTTCGGCGGACGCGACCTGCGCCTGACCGACGTCTACGGCCGCGTCGTCCGCGAGCTGCTCGCGTAGGGCGTGACGGCGCTCTTCGCTTCCCTCCGACCGGCGCTGGCGTCCGGCACCGACGCCGTCACAATGGGCAGGGCGCGCGCCGCGCGTCTCACTCGTCGATGTTGAGCTTTCTGGCAACCGTGGCCCTGATGCAGCCGCCGCCCCCGCAGGTCCACGAGACCGACGGGGCGACGCCCGGAGCGGCGCCGTCGTCGCACGCAACCGAGGTGGCGGAGGGCTGGTTCGATCCAGCGCTCGCGTCTCGCTGCGCTGCGGCCGCCGACCGCGGGCTAGCGTGGCTGCGCGATCGGCAGCTGTCGTCCGGCGCGTGGGTCGGCTACGTCGGCCACAAACAGATGGACAACTACCAGGTGCTCCCAGCGGGGCTCCATCCAGACACGCAGCGCGAAAAGGGTCAGGGACACCTCGGTGTTACCGCGATCTGCGGCATGGCGTTCCTCGCCGGCGGGCACCTCCCGGACCGCGGCGTCTACAAGTCCGTCGTGAAACGCGCGGAAGACTTCGTGATTGGGAGCGCTCAACAGAGCGGCCTTCTCAGCGCCGCCGGCACGAGGATGTATAGCCACGCGTTCGGCACGCTGTTCCTCGCCGAGGTATACGGCATGGCGGCCAACGAGCGCGCCAAGACCACGCTCGAAGGCGCAGTCAACCTGATCGTCGACTGCCAGAACGGCTACGGCGGGTGGCGATACAACGCCTTTGACCGCGAGCCGGATCTATCGGTCACCGTCTGCCAGCTGCAGGCGCTACGCGCAGCCCGCAACATCGGGATCAGGGTGCCCGCGAGGACCATCGATCGGGCGATGGCCTACGTGGACAAGAGCCGGGTCACGCGCGGTTATGACAGCGGGCTCTATTACTACAAAATCTACGGCAGGGGGCGTTACGAGAAGTCGCACGAGTACGCCATCAACGCAGCTGCGATGACGGCCCTCGCCAGCGCCGGCATCTACGACGACGACTTGAGCGACCCTGTACTCAGCTTCCTTGAGCGCGCCTACGACGACGTCGCCTCAGGCTACTACCGCGACCACTTCTACTACTGGTACGGGAATTACTACGCAGGGCAGGCCTTTTACCAGTTCGGCGGAGCCCGCCTGCGCGCGTTCTTCGCGCGCCTCGCCAAGGACCTGCTGGCTGCCCAGCAGCCCGACGGCCGCTGGCGGAACCGCGTCGGCCCGGGCGACGAGCTGGGCACCGCAGTCGCCTGCGTTCTGCTTCAGATGCCCCGGCAGTATCTGCCCATCTTCCAGCGCTGACGGCCCGCGCTGCGGGGAGATTGGCGCGCTGTTGGCAAGACTCCACAGAAAAGCCGACAGTGGCGCCGACCCGTCCAAAGAAGCGGACGCTTGCCACTTGAATCCACTGGGGGCGTCGTCACGATCGAGTCTCGGTCAAACAACGGTCAGACAGGGCGTATGCGTATTCAACTTTCACGGGTCTTTCTCGCTGTGTTCCTGGGCTGCGCTTCGGCGTTCGCACAGACATCCAGCTCCCCCAACGAAATCCAACAGCAGCAGACGAATGAGCAGCACGGCGCGAGCTCAGGCTCGGCGTGGTCGCTCGCACCGGCGTCGGTTCGCGACCGCATCGCGCTCCCGTCGCGCTTCGATCAGCTGTCCCAGGACGGCCAAGACTACTCCGTCACGTCGCTGTTCCGCGAGGCGCACGGAGAGTTCATGGATCGCCGGGAACGATACGACCCGGCCATCGAGATCGGCGCCCGCTGGTTGCCCAACCAGTCGATCAAAGGGGAGCCCGGCGACTTCAACATGCTGGGCTACGACATCGACGCCGAGTTCCCCGTCGTCGTGTATCCCGACGCGTTCGTCACCTTCGGTCTCTACCACTATGGCCGCCGCTACCACGCGTCGGACCTCTTCGGATCGCAGAACAACAACTTCCCCAACGGCAACCTGAACGCTACGGGGAGCTGGGGAGACGAAACCTTGACGGCCGCCGGCGTTCGGCTCGGTGTCGGCATGTTCCTGAGCAACGACGTCCTGCTCGAGCTCGAGACGAGCCCAGGCGTGTATTCCGACCTAGAACGAAGGCTCAAGAAGAAGGACTTCGACGTCCCCTCCTCAGCGCTGATGACGGTTCAGGCGACCGAGAGCTTCTTCTTCAAGTTCGGCATTCGCTACAACCAGGTCTACCAAGACGCGCCGTGGCTTCCGTGGCTCGGCTTCAGCTATGAGATCAACGACAGCGTGCGCCTCGACGTGATGCTGCCGGAATATCTCGAGCTCTCGTGGTGGCCGTCGGCGAGCACTTCGTTCGCGTGGGGAGCGCAGGTGCGAGGCGCCCAATACAGCGTCGGCAACTCAGCGGGCGGCGTCTCGCAACGTGACGACCTCAACGTGCAAGAGGTCTCGACCTACCTAGGCCTCACCCAGCGCTTCACGGACGCCTTCTCCTTCCGCGCGCGCATCGGCGCGATCCTCGCCGGCCACTACGACCTCAGCACAGGCTCAGAGAACTTCGACCGCACGAGCGGCGCGCTCGATCAGGGCTTCTTTGCCTCCGTCACGTTCGGCATCGACTGGTAGCCGAACTGGCTGGGCGCGCGACGAGCGCGCGCCCAGCGACCAAGCGTCGTGAGTGAGGCGAGCCCCGCCTACCTAGAGGATGCGCTTCCCGAAGGCGCTGCAGATCACGTCGACCGCTACGTCCCCGGATTGGTTACGGACGTCGAGGATCGGATTCAGTTCTGTAACCTCCAAGCTGCGCATCAACCCCGTATCGCTGGCCATCTCCATCAGCAGGTTGGCTTCTCGCCAGCTTAAGCCACCCTTCACCGGCGTCCCTGTCCCAGGGACGTCGCCGGGATCCATGCTGTCGAGGTCGAAGGACATGTGAAACCCGGCCGTGCCGTCCGTCGCGAAGCCGGTCGCTTCTTCCATGATGGCCCGCATCCCGCGCTCGTCGACGTCGCGCATGGTGTAGGCGTGGACGCCGGACTCACGGATGATCGCCCGCTCCGTGTCGTCGATGTCGCGGATGCCGATCAGGCAAACGTTCTCGCGACGGACCTTCGGCGAGAACTCGCCCATCTCGACGAGCTTGGGGTGCCCCATGCCGAGCAGGGTCGCGAGCGGCATACCGTGGATGTTGCCCGACGGGCTGCTGTCAGGCGTGTTCATGTCGCCGTGAGCATCGACCCAGAGCAAGCCGATCTTTTGCCCTTTAAGGTGGTAGTGCTCACTGACCCCCGAGACCGTGCCGATGGCGATGCTGTGGTCGCCGCCGAGCACAACCGGCACGTCACCTTGGTCGAGGGCGCGACAAACCCGCAGACGTAGGCGGTTGCAGACGTGATAGATCGGATCAAGGTAACGGACCTTTGGGTCGCCAGGCCCGCGAGTCTCTGGCGCCGGAACGCCGACGTCGCCATCATCCGCGACGTCATGACCGAGCGCGCGCAGCGCGTCGCCTACACCTGCGATCCGAATCGCCGAAGGCCCCATGTCGACCCCACGCCGCCCGGCACCAAGATCCATAGGAACCCCGACGATGCGAAGCGACTTCCGAGCTCGGGCATCTGTGGCACTCATAGCTGCTTCTATCCTACGGCGTGACGAGGGAGATCTCGTCCCCCCTGACGATCTTGCGCGCCCGAGCCGCCGCGCGATCGCGCACGGCGATCGCAAGGAGTCCAGGCGCGCCGGCCGAAGCGAACACGCTCTCTGGCCCGACGTCGCTGTAGCGCCGATGCAACCGGCGCCTGCGCCCGTTGAGCGGCGTGAGTCCACTGCTGCCCCGGCGCGCGAGTATTGACGACGAGGCCTCCATTTCCCTCCGCATGCACGACGCGAGGCGCGCCCTAAAAGACCACATCGTCCGCCCCGACCGGACTCGGTCCTGAAAGACTCTGTCACGGTCTCGGGCGGCGCCTTCAAGGCCGCGCCGTTCGCGATCTCGACGACGGGGTCAGACGCGCCGACGCGGGACGTGCGCGTGACGACGCAGCAGGGAAGAGCGCATGTCTCAGGGCTGCGTCGCCGACCCCGACCTGACTAGTGATCGACGGGCTCGCCGAGCACCTCGATCAGCGCCGCGCGCTTCTCCTCCATCAGCTCGCGCGTGTCTGCCTCGAGGCACATGCGAAGAAACGGCTCCGTGTTGCTGGGCCGCACGTTGGTCCACCAGTCGTCATAGGTGACTGTGATGCCGTCGAGGAAGTCGATCTCGCCATCGGAGAAGCGCTGCTCGACCTCCTTCATCTTCGCGGCTTTATCTTCGACCTTGAAGTTGACCTCTCCGGTGCCGTGATACTTACGCAGCTCGTCGGCGGCCTGCTTGAGGCTCCGCCCCTCTTTGCTGAGCTGGTTCAACACTTCGATGGCAGCCAGCACGCCACAGTCGGTGTAGAAGTTCTCGGCGAAGTAGAAGTGCCCTGACAGCTCGCCGCCCCCGATGCAGTCCTCCTTGCGCATGGTCTCCTTCATGAACGAGTGCCCGACGCGCTCGCGCACCGGACGACCGCCGAGCCTCGCGACCTCCTCGGGCAACACCTTGCTCGATCGCAGATCGTAGATGATGCCCTTGCCCGGGTGACGCTCCAGGAAGCCGCGCGCGAGGATCACCGTGATCAGGTCGGCCAACACCGTGCGCCCGTCCTCGTCCACGAACGCGCAGCGGTCTGCGTCGCCGTCGAACGAGAGCCCGAGCGCCGCGCCGTGCTCCTTGACCGCGTCGCGCAGCACGTCCAAGTTGGACTCCTTGAGCGGGTTGGCCTCGTGGTTGGGGAAGGTGCCGTCGAGCTCCTGGAACATCGGGATGATCTCGAGACCAGGGATGCGCTCAAAGATCTTCGGCGACTCGTTAGCCCCCATCCCGTTGGCGTAATCTACGCAGACTTTGATCGGCTTGATGTCCTTGGCGAAGCCTGCGATGTGTTCACACCACGCGTCCATCAAGTCGACTTGGTCGCGCTTACCCTTGGCGGCGACCGGTTGGAGGTCGCCAGCCTCGACGAGCTTCTCGATGTCCTTGATGCCGGAGTCGCCTGACAGCGGGCGAGCGCCTGCTCGACACATCTTGAAGCCAATGTACTGCTTGGGGTTGTGCGACGCGGTGACCGCGACGCCGCCGTCGCAATCGATCTTGCCGATCGCGTAGTAGACCATCGGGGTCGACGCGAGGCCGACGTCGACGACGTCGCAGCCCTGCGACAGCATCCCGTCGATCATCGCGCCCTGGATCTCCGGAGCCATCGTGCGCATGTCGCGGCCGACCACGAGGCGCTTGGCGTCGAGGAACCGAACCATGGCGGCGCCGATCTGGAACGCGTTGCCCGCGTCGATCTGGTCGGGGTAGGTGCCACGAATGTCGTAGGCCTTAAAGATGCTCACTGGATGCTCTCGGTTGACGGTTGAGGGACGCCACGACACGCGTCGAGGCAGCGCTGCACCATCTCGTCATCGACGTCGCGGTGCAGGACGAAACGAACGCGCTCGGGGCCAGCCATCGCGGCCAGCACCCCATGCGCCTTGAGATGTTCCAACACGCCAGCAGCGAGCTCCCGGCGGACATGACACATGACGATGTTGCTGTCGGTGTCGCCGACGTCGACCGTCGCCCAGGGGAGCTCTGCGAGCCCCTCCGCCAGCAGCCTCGCTCGGCGGTGGTCCTCGGCCAACCAAGCCGGGCCGCGCTGAACGGCCATCCGCCCAGCGGCGGCCAGCACGCCCGCCTGCCGCATCCCGCCGCCGAACGCCTTGCGCGCGCGTCGCCCCTCGTACTTTCCCCTGCGGCGCAGTCACACTGCGGCTCATGCGCCCACGTGTACTC
>NYVR01000067.1 GCA_002684655.1 Planctomycetota bacterium
GAGGAGGCGCGAGCCGCGATTGACGCCGAGGCAGGTGCTGCCTCCGTCGAGCAGCAGCTCGACGAGCTAGTCGACCTCGAGCTGGGCGAAGACGGTTTACCAGTGGTGCCGGAGGTCTCGGACCCACAGGAGCTGAGCCAAATCCTCTTTGTGATGATGCTGAGTTCCAGAGAGGGTCTGTCGATCTTCAGGCTCGCGCAGGCTTGTAACACCTCTCAAAAGGCTGTCGAAGCGGCTCTGGACGTACTCCGAGACCAGATGCAGACGCTGGGCCTACCGGTCGAACTCGCACGCGTTGGCGACACCGTCAGGTGGATGTCGACCGCGACTGCGTTCCCATATCTGCAGCGGCTCCGAGGCGTGAAGAAGCTCGAAAAGCTGTCGCCAGCCGCCCTCGAGACCCTGGCCGTCATCGCGTATCGACAGCCCGTGATGCGCAGCGAGATCGAGGCGATCCGAGGCGTCAAAGCAGGCCCGATGCTACGGACGTTGCTGCAGCACAAGCTGATCAAGGTGGCGGGCCGAGCTGACGTGCCTGGCCGGCCGCTGCAATACGGAACGACGCCGCATTTCCTCGAGCGCTTCGGGTTGGCGTCCCTGCAAGACCTCCCCAGCGTCAAAGAGTGGAAGAACCTGGGCTGAGCGCCTCGGGAAATGCGTTGCTCGGCCGGTATTTGCGGCCTTGCATTCGCTGTTCGGCTTGGCTAACTTCCGCGCCTCAATAGTCGGTCCCGTTCGTCTAGCCTGGCCTAGGACCCTAGATTTTCATTCTAGTAACAGGGGTTCAAATCCCCTACGGGATACCAACATCGGGTTCGCCACGAAGGTGGTGAACCCGTTTTTTTCTGGTCCTAGCATCTTGGGTGCGAAGCGACGGAAGCCGGTCCTCGATTTACCGAGCCTTGCGCTACGATGGCGTCGCCGACCGCGCCGCCGGCGACCGACATCCCGCACCTATCAGCATGCACCGAGCCGCTCTGCTCGCATACCTGGACCGATATGCAGCTGCGTGGCCTGCCGAGGAGGAGCTCGTGCAGCGTTTCCGCTGCTTCATCCAAACGCACCCGGACTGCTTGTCTCGAGGCTGCGTAGCTGGCCACATCACGGCCTCGGCCTGGATCGTTGACGCGGCTGGTCAGGCCGTGCTGCTGACGCACCACAAGAAGCTCAACAAGTGGCTGCAGCTCGGCGGCCACGTCGACGACGACGTCGGCGTTGAAGGCGCGTGCCTCCGGGAGGCCCAGGAAGAGTCTGGAATGAGCCAGTTCTGCTTTATCCGGTGGCGCGCTGGCCCGCTCACGCCGCTGGATCTTGATGTGCACGAGATTCCTGCCCGTGGCGCAGCACCTGCTCATCAGCACTGGGACGTGAGGTTCTTGCTGCGCGCCAAAGCCGGCCAAAAGCTCGCCATTTCCGATGAGTCAAATCAGCTCGAGTGGGCGCCTTCTGCGGCGCTCCTCGACTACACTAGGGAAGAGAGCGTGCTGCGCATGCACCGCAAAGCCACGGAGGTGCTCCGTTGAGCGAAGACACCAAGCAGCGCGCCCCTGCGACCCCTCCTCGACGTCGACGGATTCGGCGAGGAAGGCGCGCGCTCGCGGCGACCATCGCCGCAGGCGCGCTATGGTTGGCCGGCTACGGCGCTGGCTGGTTCGGAGCGGGGGAGACGACGAACCGCGGGGGCGAAGGGGGATCACGCGTCCCCAGCCCGATCACCGAGGCACCTGCCAGCCAACCATCTCACTTGTCCACCGACCAGCGAGGCTCGCCCGCAAACAGAGGTGACACAACGCAGTCAGGAATCCAGGCTCAGTCAGGAGTCCAGGCGCAGTCGGCGGCGGGGGTTCGGCAACCGACAGCGCCGGCTGCGAGCGTGGACGTCGACGACCGCCCACGGCAGCCGGCGATGATTGAGCAAGATCAGCTAGAGAGTCTGCTGTCGATCGTTCAGGGTCATGTGCGCCGACAAGATCTCGGCGCCGCCGCGGGCGTGTTGGCGCGGCTGAAGCCGCGGGTCAGCGGGTCTCCGGACGGGTCCCGGCGCGTGCGTGAGTGGTCCGAACGGGTCCGCGCGGCGGCGACGAGCTCAGAGGAGACCGCCCTGCAGTTGGTTCGCAGCGGCGAGGTGCTGGCTGCGTGTCGAGTGTGCTCGCACATGGTTCGCGACGGTGCGTGGAGGCCGCGGCATGCCTTGTCTGCGTATGACGAACTCGGCGAGGACTGGACCGCGCTCGTCTCGCGAGAGGACTTACCGCCTGCGTCGCCGTTGCCGCGGCGACGGTGGGTCCGGATCTCGTGGGTGGATGGATGGAGAGAGGGTGTCGTAGCTGGCGCGCGTGACGACCTAACCACCGTGCGGCTCCAGCTTGGCGGCCGACAGCAGTTCCCGACGCTGTCAACAGCGTCGTTGGAGCCCGTAGATGCAACAGCCTCTGAGGCTGTGGAGATGGCGGTTTGGGCTGCGCGTGCTGACGCAGCGCTGCTCGCGCGCCTCTGGATGGTCCGCGCTATGTCAAGCGGCGCAGCGCTCGGCGAGCGCGGCGCGCGCATGCTCACGCTCCTGGGTGGGCGCTGAACCTTGGATTGGTTCGACGCCAACTAGGTGGCCAGGCACCGAACTCTCTGCTCACATATGCACGCCTCGCCATGAACCTCCGCATCCGCTTGATCATCGCTGCTGCGTTTGCGGCGGTCTTCTTCCTGATCCCGTCCCCTGACACGTCGATGGGGCGCGCCTCTTTAGGCACCCTCAAGGTGCGTGAGTGGCTGCTGGATGAAAACGGGCCGTTGCGCGACGCGATAGTCCAAGGCGGCATCCCCGCCCTCGCCGTCGAATACCGCGTCAGCCCCCCCGACCCAGACGTCAGCGCGGAGCAAGCCCGGGACGTTGGCCGAGCGGCCAAGGAGTGGGCGGCCGCGCGACGCATCGCGAAAGGCGGGGGATCCGAGGAGCCATTCTTGGACGCAAACCGTCCGCCGCTCACCCTGCTGATACGCGCCGGAGACAACGGGGTGCAAGCCGACCTCGGAGGGCTCGCGTCCCCGACCTCCAAACAATGGGCTTATCCAGACCGCGGCAGCCTGATCCCAGCGTTCCTAGCGATCATCCTCGCGATCGCCACGCAGCGCATCGTGTTGTCTTTGTTTCTGGGATCGTTGGTCGGCGCCGCGTGGTTCCTCGCCACGGGAAGCGGCGCCGTCGGCGCTGATGTCAGCGTCGTAGGTGCGTTTCTGTCCCCGCTGACTGGGGTCTGGCACCTGCTCGCCGACACGTTGTGGTCGGACATCCTAGGGAGCCCGCACACATGGCTGGGGCTCGGTGCCGCGGAGCCTGTCTGGACGTCGCCCTCGGGTTTCCAAGCCCGCATCATCGTGTTCGTCATCTTCTTGTTCATGGCGATCGGCGTTATGTCCAAGAGCGGCGGGATCCAAGGCATGGTGCAGTGGATCAGCAGGTTCGCGACGGGCCCTGTGAGCACGCAAGTCTGCACGTGGTTCACCGGGCTGCTGATCTTCTTTGACGACTACAGCAACTGCATCATCGCGGGCACCACGATGCAGCCGCTCGGCGACAAAAACGGGGTCAGCCGGGAAAAGATCGCCTACATCGTCGACTCCACGGCGGCACCGATCGCCGGGCTATCGATCTTCTCAACCTGGATCGCATACGAGATCACCCAGTATCGAGCGCCGCTGACGCTTGTGACCAACGAGATGGGTGATCCATATCTCGCGAGCGACGCGTTCGCCGTATTCGTGCAAACGATCCCGTTCCGCTTTTATTGCCTCTTCGCCCTGATGCTGATCGGTATGTCGGTGCTCTTGCGCCGAGACTTCGGTCCGATGCTGCGCGCAGAGATCCGCGCGCGCCATGAGGGCAAGCCGATCGCGGACGACGCCAAGCCAATGGTCGGCCGTGAAGTGGCCGAGATGCAGCCGCCGGAAGGCGCGCCGCGCCGGGCAGTCAACGGCTTCCTTCCCGTCGGCGTCCTGATCGCTGTCACCCTCTACTTGATCTATTACTACGGCGCATACGACAGCTTCGGGAACTACGCGGTCCCAGCGGAGCTCGACGGACTGCTGGCGCGCTCGCGCTGGATCCTCGGACAGTCCTCCACCGAGAAGGCGTTGATGTGGTCGGCCCTGTGGGCGTTCATCACCGCGGCGGTCCTCGCGGTCGGTCAGGGCATCCTGAGCGTAGCCGACGTCGCCTCAAGCGCCGCGCGCGCGGCGAAATCACTCAGCATCGCAATCGTCATCCTGATGTTGGCCTGGTGTATCGGCGAGACGTGCAAAGACCTGGGGACCGCGTTCTACCTGACAGCTGCGTTCCGGGACCTGATGAGCGCTGCGCTGCTGCCGATCCTTATGTTCCTGCTTGCGGGCCTGATCGCGTTCGCGACGGGAACGTCCTACGGGACGATGGCCATCCTGCTCCCGAACGTCGTCGTGCTCTCACACACCATCGGGGCCGAATCGGATTTCGGTGGGCCTGCTCTCATGATCTTGACCATTGGCTCGGTGCTAGAGGGGTCCATCTTTGGCGACCACTGCTCACCGATCAGCGACACGACGGTCTTGTCGTCGCTAGGAACCCGTTGTGACCACCTACACCACGTGCAGACACAGATCCCCTATGCACTTCTGGCGATGGGGGCCGCCACGCTCTGCGGGTATCTGCCGATGGTGGTCCTAGGGACGTCCTGGTGGTGGCTGTCCATGTTGCTCGGTCCTGCGGCGCTGGCGGGCTTCTTGCTGGTCTTTGGGCGCGACCCAAGCAAGGCTTCTACGCCCGCCTCGTGAGCCGGCGGGGACGGCATTCGTCGCGATCTGAGGGGGTTCCTGCTACCGTTGCCAGCGATGAGCCCGCTGCAGTTCACGCTGTTCTTCGCCGCCCTGCTCGTGGGCTATGTGCTCTTGCACCTTCGCATGGTGCGGTTTGAAGTGCACCTCCGTGAGCTCGGCCAGCTCCGCAGCATCGAAGAAGCCCTGGTGTCGCTAGACGCGCGCGTCGAACTGTTGAGCCGCGGGGGGAGCAATGACGCCCTCGAACGCCTCGCCGGGAAGCTAGAGCAACTGCACTTGGACCTGCAAGACCTGCAAGAGGTCACCCGACGATCGGCGGAGTCGTTTGTGACCATCCCTGCGTCGCCCCCTATCAGGACTGCCAGCGGCGAAGAGGGCATCATCGCAGCGCCAGCCACGAGGATCGTCGCCGTTATCGAGTCGCGGCTGCTTGAGCTTGGCTACCGAAACATACGACTGCTCGGAGACCTGGACGGCGTCGAGTTGTCCGACGAGGTTGAGGTGCAGGTCGAAGCGCAGCGAAACGGGATGCCCGTGAAGGGCCGCGTCGTCACGCGGAACGGGTCTGTGAGCGACGTCCACATCCAGACCGTCGCGCAGTCTTTCCCATAGCCGCGGCGACGGCGCTCAGGGCGCCCGCAAGCGCACCTCGATTCGGTCTGCGATCGATTCTAAGGCGCGCCACGAGGAGTCGGTGTCGAACCCTTGAAGCAGGTCATCGTGGCCGAGCGCGAGCAGGGTCCGCTGGACGAAGTAGCGCTCCCGCGCCCACCGCTCTTTGATCGGTATCCCAAGCGCCTGCTCATCCGCGTGACCTGCCGGCGTGCCAGCGCGAACGATCGCCCCAATCCATCTGGGCGCCCGTTCACGCTCCCCCTGGCGCGCGAGGCTGCAGGCCGCCGCCGCGCGCAAGGTCACATCGGTGAACGGGTCGTCGAGGCATCCGAGCAGCGAAGCGTCGTCGGCGCGCCCCGGCAGGACGCCGAGCGCGAGCGCGGCCTCAACGGCCAATGTGCCTCGCTCGGTGACAACGCGTCGACAATGCGCGACGGCTGCGGCCCCGCCGACGCGAGCGAGCGCGGCGAGGCTGGCTTGCGCGCCAGCTGCAGCAGGGCGCTCCGAAAGCTGCTCCAGCAGGGGAGCCTCAGACCGCGCACCAAACGACATGACGTCTGCTAAGCGCTCTCCCCAAAGGTGCGCAGGCGCGTCGTGGAGGTCGCGGCAGGCGGCGACGACGGGGTCTAGACCGGCCTGAACGACGTCGATGACAGGATCTGAAGGCGCCGCCTCGACGCCGTGGCACGCGCTCAATATCGCAGCCACGGCTCCTGCGAAGGACACGCGCCAATGGGACATGCTCAGCATCGTGCCCGGCCAGGCGGTCAGCACAACAGCCAGCGCCGAAACTCCGGCGGCAATGGCGACTCGAACGTCATGCGGCGATCGTCCCGCGGGTGACGGAGGCTCATGGTGTGCGCGTGCAAGAGCTGGCGATTAGGCGCGCTCTCCTCAGCGTCGAAGACCGAGCCGCCTTTCTTCATCTTGCGCACGAACGACAAGTAGGAATCGTCCGAACATCCATACAGCTTGTCTCCCACGACGGGGTGACCGTGATGCTCAAGGTGGACGCGGATCTGATGGGTCCTGCCGGTCGCCGGACGACACCTGACGAGGGTGCGACGCGGCCCATGCTCCACGACCTCAACCTCTGTGCGCGCCTGCTGGGGATCGCGCGCATCACCTGCGGCGCTGCGACGTAGCCGGACCGAGCTATCACGGTGATGGCCGATCGCTTGCTGGCAGATCAACGCGCCCGGAAGCAATCCATCGACGACCGCGAGATACGTCTTCTCGATGTCGACGCCAAACTGCCGCTGGATCGCAGCTTGCGCGGCCTTGGATCGGGCCGCGACCACGACGCCGCTGGTCTCACGGTCGAGACGATGAACGAGCTGGATGGCGTCGCCGTACGCCGTGCGCAAGAGGTGGATGAGGGTGTTACGGATGAAGGGGCCGTCCGCGTGCATCGGGAGGTGCGCCGGCTTATCGACGACGAGGATGTCCTCGTCGACATGAAGTACGCTGAAGTTGGCGTCGACGGCTGGCTCGATGTGTTCCTTTTCGTAGCGCAGCGTCATACCGGGCCTCAAGGTCTCTCGGCCGCTCGCCCGGACGTCGTCCAGGTAAACGCTCCCGGCCTCCAGGACACGTCCCCACGTAGCGCGGTCGTGATACCGAAAGCGTCGCGACAAGAAATCGATCAACGCCTGGCCTTTGGCCTCGGCGGGGACGCGAGATGAGAGCGTGATCGTGGACGGCGAATCCATCGCCGCCATCTTGCGGCAGCACGGCGCTCGACGCGAGGGGCGCGCGCCGCGGCCTGTAGCTCAGGTCGCGGAGCTGCGGTCTTTCCCGCGGCGGCGTCGGCGCAGCATCGACGCACCCAAGCCCGCTACACCGGTGCCAAAGAGGATCAGGGTCCCAGGTTCGGGGACGGGCTGAGCCCCTTCAGGGGCGACCGAGGAACCGCCGGTCACATCCGATGGCGTGCCGCCCTGCGGCGCAGCGTGCTTCTTGCGACCATATTCTTCGGCAGCGCTAGACGCGTTGTGCGGGGTTTGACCCGGGCGCCGCGGCACGCCGCGGCGCTCCCGCGCAATCTTCTCCCGGGGACCGCGGCTAGCAGCACCACCGCCCGCTTGGCCGCCCTCGGCCATCTCCGGATCGTTGACGTCGTCATCGACGTCTTCGATCGGCGGATTGAAAATCCCGGTGTCCGGCTCGTTGATCGGTGCCTGTGGACCTTGACGATCTGGCGCGGGTCCGCCGCCGCCGTTGCCACAGGCGTTCAGCAGGAGCGCGAGCAGCGTGAGAGGGATCACATAACGAAGGCGCATGGCTTAGATCGTGTTCAAGTTGGCGTCGTGGCCGACGGCCCCTTCCGCAAGGGGCGTGCCGGGTCGTCTTGTAGCGGCGCCGAAATACTCGGTGCGCACCCGTACTACGCAGGTGGGCGCCAGAGGTTTCGGAGGTGCTGAACGCTCGACGACGTGTTTGTTGCACCGCAAACCCACGAGCGCATCTCCGATGACGCGGCAGATTCGCTCAGGGGCGGTACGGGTAAAACGCAGCACAAGGAGTGCATCGGCAGAATCGGGCCTGGGTGTTGCGCAGGATTTCGATGCAGATTTCCTGGCCGCCAATGGGCGCTGACAAGGGGGATCTACCTGGACGCGTCGCCCGTTATTTCTGGCGTGTCTGGATTCCGACGGCGGAATCTCGTCACAACAAACCGCGATCTTGCCTTTGAGTGGGGCCGGCGTATTCGTCATCGAGTCCTTGCCTGGCTCCGCCGGGGCGACCAGGGGGGGGGGCGATCATCACCATGGCGCCCGTCGCGCTCTGCGCGCGCCCTCGGCGGGGCCATTCGCGCGGCTTCACACATCGCCTCCCAGCAGGTCTCGCACGCAAAGGCCAACGCGGTGCAGGGCCAACCTCCACAAGAGAGCGCGGGCGAGGCTGTTGGCGAGCCGCTGCACGACCCAGGGGTTGCTTCGCCTGGGCACACCCTCCATCTTCGTGAAGCAGGCGCCGCAAGGTGTCAGCGTGGCGGGCTCGGGCAAGGTCGCGTCGCGGCCTCGTCCGCATGAAGATGTGCGGGCGATGCGACGAAATCTGCGTCTCCCACAGACGCACCTGGGGGGCCGCGCCCTTGGATGAGCGGCCGCTTCACATCCGTCATCATGTTGATTTCATCGTTGCGAATCGTCGTCGGTCGCCTGCGCCGCCCGCAGCTGTCTCGCTGTCGATGGGCGATCCTGCTGATTGGCTGTTGCGTGTCGTTCGCGCAGTCTGCTGCGACGCAATCCAAGGGTGGGGCGACGCCGTGGATTGATGTCGCAGACCGTCGTTACGTCGCGCGCTTCCGCGACCTGCTCCTGAGCGAGTCGCGCCGTGACCTAGAAGCGGGTTGGGCTTTGGCGCAAGACCTCGGGAGGCCGGTAGCGCCGCTGCTGTGGGATCAAGCAGGACGCGAGCGTTCGAACGTGGGCAAACGCCTCTCGCTGTTGATCGCTGCGCTGCTCGCAGGCGGCGTGGCGAGTGACGAGCGGTTGCTCGATTTCATGAGCCGACAAAGGCCGCTCCTCCAGGAGCGCACGATGGCCTCGTTGTGGCTCGCCCTTGGGCC
>NYVR01000068.1 GCA_002684655.1 Planctomycetota bacterium
ATCAGTTGTAAGGATTCATCAGACCTTGATGAGCCGGCTAACCAGCGACGCAAACCGTTGGCGCGCGCGGAACAGCCTCGTCGACACGGTCTTGACCGGGCAGCCCATCACGGCGGCGGCGTCTTCGTAGCTCATGCCCTCTACTTCGCAGAGCAGGAACGCCTCGCGGAACTTTGTTGGCAGCTCGCGGATCGCAGCCTCGATCGCGTTTTGAGCCTCGCGGGCCTCTGCGAGCGAGTCTGGTTGACAGCTGCTGGCGTCGGCCGGCGTGAACGGGTTCTCGTCGTCGCGCTCCAGGTCGCGGAACAGGCTCATCTTGAATTTCCGGCGGCGGAGCTGATCTAGGCAGAGGTTGCGCGCCACCCGAAAAAGCCAGGGCCGATACGCGGCGGCGGGCACTTGGTTGAGGTGTCGGTAGAGCGCCAGGAATGCGTCTTGGGCGACATCCTCGGCGGCGACCGCGTCTCCGAGCAGGCGCCCTGCGTAGGCCTTGAGGCTGTCCGCATGCTCAGCCAGGGCCCGGTGATACGCCACCATGGTGACGGGGTCAGGTTGGGCGTCGGTGTTGCTCTGAGCCATGGCAGGTCCGCTCTCACGCGGGAGATCCCTTACTTTATCGGCTGAGAAGGGCCGCAGGACGACGACGGGCGCGCCGAGAAACTCCTCAGGTCGCGAAAATCCCTGCTTCGGGCCAATTTCGGCTTATTTATGGAGCCTATGGACCGCCCCACCCGCGCCGCTCGCCCGTCCGTCGTCCTCGCAGCGGGCGTCGCCATGGCCTTCACGGCCTGCACCTACCGTGCAACCGACGAGATCGCCGGGTCCCTGTCCATTCCAGAGGGGGTCGAGCGCATCCGGGTTGACCTTGAGAACGCGACGCTTGACGTCGGGTTACCGAGCGAAGGAGCGGCGGGGCCGCAGCTCACGTTCCAAGGCGGCGTCAGGATGGACGCCGAGGACGAACATCAGCTGCAGCAGCTTCAGGCGATCGAGCACGGCTTGGTCGCCGAGACGGACCCCGACGACCCCACGGTCTTGGTCGTCGCTGGCCCTAAGACGCCCGACGGTGTCCGCGGGATGATCGCCTACGAGGGCAACCTACGCCTCTCCGCTGACCTACCGATCGAGATCGTCATCCGCGATAACGGTCACGTCACCATGATCGGCCGGCGCGCGTTGAGCAAGGTAAGCACGCGGCGCGGCGACCTTCGCTTTGAGGACTGCTACGGCGGCGTCAAGGCGACGACCGGATCCGGTAACGTGATCGCCTACGACCACCACGGCGACCTCGACATTCGAAGCCAGGGCGGCGATATGCAAGCGTTCGTCATCGAGCCGGGTGAGCGGCTGACGCTGAGCACGGGTAAGGGCACGATCCAGTGCTACATCCCACCGGCTACGCAGTGCGACGTGGACGCGCGCGCGGAGATCGGCCGCATCGGGAACGACTTTGGATTCGAGGTGACGAAGCCGACGGCATACAGCTCGGTGATGGTCGGGAGGCGGGGTGGCTCAAAGACCCGGGTCCTTCTGCGTACTGCAGCAGGGCATATTATGATGCGAGGCTTAGATCCTCGCTGATAGCGCTGCCAACGGCAAAAAGACGATCGGTTCCCGCGTAACATCGCGGCAGGGATGCGCTAGGTGGATCGGGCAATGCGCCCGGCAATGGATGCGCTCTCGGGTGGGAGTTGTTTTCGGGCAGGCGCGTCGTCCGGAAAGATCTGTCTCCTAACCCAAAAGAGCCGATCAGCCCGCCGTAACTACGTCAGCGCCCAGCTGAACTGCGGCGTGAAGAGGCCACGAAATCCATGAACGCCATCAAGACACTGCTCGTCTATTCTGCAAAAGACCCGACCGCACAGGATCTCACCGAGGCGACCTCGGCGTGGGGATGCATGGTCTCGACCTGCTCCTCCTTGGACCAGCTGCGCGGCAACATTGAAGGGTCCGACTACAGCTTGGTCCTTTGTGACTCCGCTAGCGATCTCCGGCAGCTCGTCTCGGAGAACTCCACCGAAGAGGTGCTGCGATTGCCGCTCGCCGAGATCGAGAAGCGCCACATCATGCGCGTTTTGTCGTCGACGGGTGGCAACAAGACGCGCGCGGCGCGCGTGCTCGGCATCGACACCAAGACGCTCTACAACAAGCTCAAGGCTTACCGGTCTTCGGAGGACCTGGCGCGCAAGCGCGCCGAGCAGCAGTCCGGCTCGATGGCCGGCTGACCGCAGGCGTCCGAGCGCCGCGGCCGCGCGCGTCTCGGTCGGGGAAGTCGCGTAAAAAGCGCGTCCGGGTGACGGCCGGGAAGCCGCCTTGTGAGCGCGACCCTGGCGAGGGAGATCGCGCCGGCGGCCCTCGCCGACCAAAATAGCGATCACTCGTGGCGCTGCGGTGCCGATGAAGCCTTGGTCAGCGAGACGCGACAACCGCACACAGAAGCCGCGACGGGCCATGATTCGCCGACTTTGATCCTTTGCCTGCAGCGCCCGTCGCGGCTTCTACTTTTTGCGCTCGCCGTGAGGCGATGCTGGAAACGGCGGTAGCCAGGGGCCAACATGCTTCGCCCCATGGGTCTGCAAGAGCACCAAGATGTTCTGAAGGCGGCCGACGAGCGGCTCCAATCGCTCAAGGTGTCTCTTTGACTACCTTCGCCGCCACAGAGAGCTAGCTGACATCGAGCACCGGATGATGCAGCCGGGCTTCTGGGACAAACCAGAGCTCGCTCAGAAGGTTGTTCTGGAGAAGAAGTTGTGCGTCAACGTGGTCGAGCCGATCGACCGCCTGTCGACGGTCATCGAGGACGGCAACGTGCTCATTGAGCTGGGCGCCGAGGACCCCGCGAGCGTGGAAGACGACCTCATGGCCGCGCGCACCCAGCTGAGCGACGGCTTGGACGCGCTTGAGTTCCAGCTGATGCTCGGCGGAGAGCACGACGCTTCGAACGCGATCGTCACGCTGCAGTCTGGTGCCGGGGGCGTAGACGCCTCTGACTTTGCCGAGATGCTGCTGCGCATGTATGCCAAATGGGCGGCTCGTCACGACTACGACGTCGAAGAGATGGACTTCCAGAAAGCGGAAGAGGCGGGCATCAAGAACGTCACCATCCTGGTCAAGGGTCCATATGCTTACGGCCGTATGAAGGCCGAACAAGGCGTGCACCGCCTGGTCAGGATCTCGCCCTTCGACGGTCAGGCGCGACGCCAGACCTCGTTCGCGTCGGTCGAGGTTGTGCCAGAGCTCGAGGACGACATCGACGTTGACATCCGCAAGGACGACCTCAAGGTCGACACCTTCCGCGCGTCGGGCGCGGGCGGGCAGCACGTCAACAAGACAGAGTCGGCGATTCGCATCACTCACCTGCCGTCGGGGATCGTGGTCTCTTGCCAGGCGGAGCGAAGCCAGCACAAGAACCGTGACTCGGCGATGAAGACGCTGCGCTCCAAGCTGTTCCAGCTTGAACAAGCCAAGCGAGAAGAAGAGCTGGCGACATTCTACGGCGACCGCGGGTCAATCAGTTGGGGCAACCAAATCCGCAGCTACGTGCTGCAGCCCTACCAGATGTGTAAAGACCTGCGCACCGAGATAGAGACCTCGGATGTGTCGGGTGTACTCGATGGCAACCTCGACGCTTTCATCGAGGGTTATTTAAAGAAGAGGAAGGACGAGGCGAAGGCATGAGGCGTGCGCTCCTGTCGGTTACCGACAAGCAAGGTATTTCCGAGTTCGCGGAGGGGCTGGTGAACGCCGGCTTTTCGCTGCTCTCGACCGGCGGCACGCGGCGCGAGATCGCAGCCGGCGGCGTCGAAGTCCAAGAGGTCGCGGACTACACGGGGTTCCCCGAGATGATGGATGGCCGGGTTAAGACGCTGCACCCGAAGGTGCACGGCGGCCTGCTGGCGCGGCGCGAAGACGACGCGCACGTCGCCGCGATGGGCGAGCACGGCATCGACGCCATCGATCTGCTCTGCGTCAACCTTTATCGCTTCCGCGAGACGGTTCAGAAGCCTGGCATCGGCCGCCAAGAGATCGTCGAGAACATCGACATCGGCGGTCCAGCGATGATCCGTAGCGCGGCCAAGAATCACCAGAGCGTGGCGGTCGTAGTAGATCCGGGTGACTACCCCGAGGTGTTACGGCTTTTGCAAGAGCATGACGGGACGTTGCCGCAGGCTTTCCTGCGTAAGCTCGCCGCTAAGGCATACGCCCACACGGCGGCGTATGACGCCGCGATCGCTCAGTGGTTCGAAGACGAGCGCGCGGACATGGATGGAGAACCTCGCTTCGCGGAGAGCTTCGCGTCAGCTGGCAACAAGCTGGCCGATCTGCGCTACGGCGAGAACCCGCACCAACAGGCCGCCTTTTACTCATATGGTGGCTCGGCGCCGAGCCTCGCCGGCGCTGCGCAGCTCAACGGCAAAGCCCTCAGCTACAACAACATCCTCGACGCTGACGCGGCGATGAAGCTGGCGTTCGAGTTTGATCACACCAGCTGTGTGCTGGTAAAGCACAACAACCCGTGCGGTACGGCCGTCGCGGACGAGCTGCCGCGCGCCTTCGAGTTGGCGCTGTCGGGCGATCCGGTCTCGGCGTTCGGCGGGATCCTCGCTACGAACCGGACGTTCGACGCGACCACGGCGCGCGCGGTCGTCGAGAGCGGGACCTTCTTGGAGGTCGTCGTGGCGCCCGCGGTCGAGGCTGACGCCGTCGCCGAGCTGCAGAAGGCGAAGTGGGGGGCGAGCGTGCGCGTGCTCGACCTCGGCGGCGCGCCCTTGATCGGCCACGAGGCGGGCCTCGTTGAGCGCCAGGTCAGCGGCGGATTCCTGCTCCAGACCGCAGATGTTCCGCCGGCGCCGCCCGCCCGAGAGATCGCGACGACCCGCGCGCCCAGTGAGGGCGAGGCGGTGGCCTTGGCGTTCGCGTGGACGGTGTGCAAGCACGTCAAGTCCAACGCGATCGTGCTCGCGCGCTCAAGTGAGGACGGCGCTTGCTTCACCGTTGGAATCGGCGCCGGTCAGATGAGTCGAGTCGACTCAGCCAAGATCGCTGTCGACAAGGCCGGTGACAGGACGAAGGGCTGCGTCGTCGCGAGCGACGCGTTCTTCCCGTTCGCAGACGGTCTGCTGGTGTGTGCTGACGCCGGCGCGACCGCGGTCGCGCAGCCTGGCGGCAGCAAGCGGGACGCAGAGATCGTCGCAGTCGCCGAGGAGCGCGGGATGGCCATGTGGATGACCGGGCAGCGCCACTTCCGCCACTAGTCGTCCGAATGGTCGCCCAGAAAGATATCCAGCGTGCCGCCAAGGACGTGTTGCTCGGCGCCTCGATGCGTCAGGTCGCGGACGAGTTCCGTGAGCAGCTGATCGAGGACTTTGGGTTCCGGGCAGAAGAAGTGACGAAGGAGACGTTCAAGGACGAAGTGGCGGCGTTTATGCGAGCGCTGGCGCGACACCTCGGTGATCGTCACAGCGGCGATACGCGCGTCGGCGAGGCGCTCGAGACGTGGGTGCGATTCAGCGACCACTACGAGGCCTGGGACGCCTTGCTGGCTGGGGCCTTTGAGGTCGAGGGTAAAGAAGCGTTGATCCGGCGCGGCAAGGTGCTGTTCCCAGGTCCGCTGACCCGTCACTGGGACGAATGACCTCGATCGTCGACAACTTCGATAAGGTGCGCGCGCGGATCGCGACGGCCTGCGCCGCTGCGGGTCGCAGCGTTGAGGCCGTAGAGCTCGTCGCCGTCAGCAAGCGTCATCCGGCCGCCGCAGTAACGGCCGCTTCGGCGACGGGCCATCTTGTGTTCGGCGAAAACCGCGTGCAAGAGTTGGCGAGCAAGGCCGCAGAGCTCGGCGCCGGAGCAGGGTTGCAGTGGCACCTCATCGGTTCGCTGCAGACCAACAAGGTCCGCGATCTCGCGAGGGTCCCGGGGCTCTCGCTGATCCACAGCTGTGATCGTAAGAAGCTCGCGAGCGCGCTGCAGCGTGAGTTCGAAGGGCGTCCAGAACCGCTCGGGGTCCTGCTGCAGGTCAACGCCACCGGTGAATCCCAAAAGCACGGCTGCGCCGTCGAAGATGCGCCGTCGCTCCTCGAGCATCTGCTTGCCGATTGCCCGTCGCTCTCGGTTCGCGGGTTGATGGCGATGGGGCCCCTCGAGGGCGCGTCGCGTCCTGTCTTCGATCGCGTCGCAGCGCTTCAGGAGGACTTGCGACGGCGATCAGGTCTTGAGCTCGCGACGTTGAGCATGGGGATGTCGGGCGATCTCGACGACGCGATCGCCGCAGGATCCACGATGGTGCGGGTCGGCACGGCGCTGTTCGGCCCGCGTGCATGACTCGCGCGCGCGAGAGACATAGCGGCGGATCTTTCGACGGTAGATAGATCGGCCGAGACCTCTCAGGTTGATCGCGATTGACCGTGCGTCGCTCGCTACCGGCACGCGGCAACGAATTCGGCGGCGACTTCTGCCCAGCTCCGGGGCGCCGTCACCGCAACGCCGCGGCTGTCTCGCAGCGAGTCCGGCCTCGACATCAACCCGTGGAGCGCGGTGGCGATCGCGTTGTCTGTCGCGTCGACTGGTAAAAGCCAGCGCGCGTCGTTTCTGCCAAAGCTGTGCAGCTCGCCTGTGGCGAGCCCGAACATCGGCAAGCCTGCAGCGACCGCTTCGGCCGCCGCCATCCCGTAAGACTCGCTGCTGCTCAAGCTCACGAAGAGATCGTGTTGAGCGTAGAGGTCGGCGAGCACGTCTGGCGAGACGGTGTCGAGAATCGTCACCGGGCATGTGGAGGCGGTGGCGCGGAGCCGCGCGACCGCTTCAGGATCGGTCGAAGTGCTGCCAACAACGGTCAGTCGCCAAGGACCGGGCGCGTCGCGGAGCGCCTCCACGAGACGCCGTTGTCCTTTTTGTTCCGAGATCGTCCCGCTGCAGATGATGCCGAGAGAGTTGTCTCCTCGGCGCGGCCGCGGGGCGAAGCATTCGTCGATCCCTGGCCGCACGAGCTTGACGGTGGCGACATGCTTTCGCAGCGCATCAGCGGTGCTGGCGCCTGTCGCGATCGCTCGCTCGACGTCGGCCGCCCACGTCCGATCATGAGGCTGCATGTGCATGAGCGCCGTGACGCCTGCAGGTAGCGGGCGATCGCAGAGGTCCGCGAACCAGCCGTCTACCACGACAGCGCCGCTAGGCTGCGTCGCGCGTAGATGGCGCACGTGCTCGTGTAGATGTTCCTGGTTAACGGTGATGCGCCGAGCCGCGGCGCCGATCGCCGCGACGAGGCGCTCCTGATAGCGGAACCCGCCCGAGGTCAGTCCTGCCGGCCGCGGTGGCTCCAGCAGGGTGATCACCCGATCGGGCCCTCGTAGCTCGCCCATGCCACGCGACTTTCTTCGAGCGTCACCCTGAGGCCGCCGACGAACGAACCTTTGAACGCAGCGCAGACCTGTTCGTGTATCCATCGCGCGAGGAACTCGGTCGTCGTGTTCTCGCCCTGAAACTGCGGGAGGTCGTCAAGATTGGTGAAGCGCAGCGGGTCGAGCACGGCCTTCAGCGTGTCGGTCGCGGCGCCGATGTCGACCACGATGCCGTCGGCGTCGACGTCGTCGGCGACGTACTCCGTGATGACCTCGTAGGTCGCGCCATGTAGACGCTGCGCCGGCCCGAACACGGCGCCCGTCAGGCTATGAGCGATCATCACGTGGTCTTTAACGGCGACTCGGAACGCGTTGGAGTGTGGCATGTATGCAGTTTATGCGTAGCTGAAGCATGGACAGAGGGTGTCAAGCGTGGATTCGTACAGCGAAGCGAAGGTCTCTGGAGCGCGCTGGAAGGGCGTGGGCTCTCTGAGTAAGGCGTCGAGCTCTGTGGCCTTGAGGAGATCGAGGACGGCAGCGCGGCGGGCGAGGAAGCCTTCGGCGCGATAGTTTCGCGCGACGGTGCTCACTTGCGACGCGCGTAAGGATTTCCGCTGCGAGTGAAAGGTCCCGCCTAATTTTAAGGACACCTCAGCGTCTCCATACCATGACAGCTCTACGACTTGCCCTTCGAAGCCGACGGCGTCGACCGCGAGCTGCAGTCCTTCACTAGAAGCGCTGGTGTGCAGCGCGTGGGTGAAGGCTCCGAACTCGACGTGTTCAGGCGCCGCGACGGCGTCGACCCACGGCAGCGCAGCAGCCACCCTTCGCCGCTCGGGGTCGCGGTCGACGACCAACGCAGCGGGCGCGCCGTGGTCGCAGCTGAGTACAAACGCGCAAAGCAGCCCGACCGGACCCGCGCCGACAACGGCGACGCGATCGTCGGCGTGGACCTCTGCGTCCCAGACGGCGTTCCGCGCGGTCTCTAGGTTTGGGAAAAGCGTCGCGCGTTGATTTGGTACTTCGTCCGGAAGGTATACGAGTTCGTTTGCCTGGACGACGGCGTGTTGCTGATGCGGCCGCATGACGAAGGCGCGTCGGCCACGCGCGCTCCCCGATGTAACCGCGCCGACGAAGCTGTATCCGTATAGGAGCGGCAGCTCGAAGCTGCCCTGCATGCCACGGCACGCCATCTCACGGTGGAGCGCGGCGGGGACTCGCCCCAGCCCAACGAGGCGCTCTGTCCCCGGGCTCACGCCTGTGCAGAGCGCCTCCAGCGTCACCTCGCCGTCTCCTGGCTCGGAGACGACGACCTCTCGCAGGGCGCCACGACCTGCGACCTCTATCCAGTATCCCAGCGTCATGACTGCTGGCGGCACGTCAGCAGTACGTGGCCGTCAAGGATGGCATGGTCCATGTGCATGTGCATGCCGTCGTCGACGTGGTCGACAGCGGGCAGGCGCAGGCTCGGTAACCCGGCGCCTAGGATCATCGAGGCGATGTGTATTTGCAGCAGGTCGATCGCCTGCGCTTGCAGGAAGGACGAGAGTATCCCCGCGCCGCCCTCCAGGTAGATCGAGTGAATGCCGCTCGCCCGCAGCGCTGCGAGGATGGACGCCGGCGGCAGCTGCCCGTCGATGTTCTCGACGCGGTTCACGCGGACGGATTCGTCGGTCGGCTGCTCCTCGTGCGTCGCGCCAACAAAGATCTCGCAACCTGGGCCCGACATCATCGTGAGCGCGCGTTCATCGGTGAACACGCGACCACGCCCGCTCACGACGATGCGGCGCGGGTCTGCGCCGTCCACGTGTCGGACAGTGAGCATGGGGTCGTCGTGTAGCGCGGTGTTCGCGCCCACCATCACCCCTTCGAGCAGCGCCCGCATGCGGTGCGAATGATTGCGGTCTGCGGCGTTGCCGATCCACTGGGACTGGCCGTTCTCGCAGGCGATGCGGCCGTCGAGGGTTTGTGTCACGTGACCGGCGACGAAGCTCTGCCCGGCGCGCTTCGCCAACGCAGCGCCGATCAACACCGGCAGGTAGACGCGGACAGCGGTAGCGAATGAAGCGTCGAGCCTAGAAGTTGTGGGGACGCGGAGGTCTGGTAGACCATCTGTGCCAGTCCGATACACGGCCGTCGCGCCCTCGACAGCGCCGCTGACTGTGCCAGGTTCAACTTCGGCTAAGAGCGCCTTAGCGCCGCCAGACACGGGGCTGGCAGCTCGGCAGGTCCACGTGTCCTCACACGCGAACTCGAGCGCCGTCGCGCCGGCATCGAGGAGTTCACGGGCCTGTAAGAACGCAGACCAAGGCAAGCTGTCGGAGAGGTTGCAGTGCATCCGTTAAAGCGATCTTCGATGAGAAGACCGCGGCGCTCTCCATGCTAGCTCCGCGGGGCACGCGGGTCGCCGGTCCATACCTGGAGGACTTCAGGAACTGTGATCACCAGGATCCTAGACTTCGAGCAGCGCTGGGCAGACGGGGTATGCTTGCGGGTGGTGGTCCCTGCGAGGCTTACATTTTGGTCGCGCATACAGGCGTTGCTATGGGCGACTGCGCTGATCGTCTGCGCGCTGAACGCCGACGTGGCGCGCGCGCGCGGGTATCTAGGGGCTGCTATCGGGGTGAGCGTCGCGTCCATCGCTGCGGTTTTAGGCGCCCCGCGCTCTCTGGCAGACGTCGTGACGCTGCTTCGGGCTGCCCTCGTCGTCGCGGTGGTTTGCGCCCCGTGGTGGTTGGACGGACGGCCTTGGTGGACGTGGTCTCTGTTGGCCCTGGCGCTCGCAGCTGACCTGCTTGACGGCGCGATCGCCCGTCGCTTCGGCGGGTCTCCGCAGGGCGCGTCGCTAGACATGGAGTGCGACCAATTCGCAGTCCTCGCGATGTCGTGGTTGATCGTGGCGCGCGGTGGCGGTGAGCACGCTCTGTTGCTGCCGGCGATGCGCTACGTGTTCGTCATCGTCGCGTGGTGTAAGTCCGTGCCGGCCGATGATCCGAAACCAGTTGATGGCGACAACCGCCGCGGACGCATCGTGTGTGCCGTGGTCGTGGTTGCCCTCCTCTTGAGCCTCATGCCGTCGACATCGCGCCACATAGCGAACGCGTTTACCGCAGCCGCTGTGGCGCTGTTGGCGTGGTCGTTCGCGAGCGATTGGCGTCACCTGTTCGCGCGTCGTCTCGATGAGGGGCAGGCGTGAGCGTCGAAGCCGTGATCTTGTTGGCGGCCTACGGCACGCTGATCGTAGAGATCGGCTTCTTCCCGGTCGCGAGCGAGGCAAGCGTCCTTCAGCTCTTGTGCCGCGGCGATACTGGCAGCGCCCCAGAGCTCGCCGCTGCACGCGCCGCTGCGCTACCACTTCGCATCTTTCGCTATCTGGTGCCAACAGCCATGTGCATCGCGTTCTTCGCGCTACCGGTCGCGGTCGTGTTGATGCCTGCTTGCAGGCCGTTCCTGGCGCCATGGTCGGCGGAAGTGGTTGTTTGGCCCGGGCTAGCCGCGGTTGTCTTGGGACGCATGATTACTTTCGCGTCCGTCTTGCAGCTGCGTCGCGCTAAGCGGCAGGGCGCGCTGCCTGGTGGCCTCTTTGGCTTTTCGAGGAACCCTGGACTCGTCGGGATGTTCTTGATGTATGCGGGGCTTTGTTTCGTCGTCGGTGGACCGTGGCTCTGGCTGGGCGCGCCCGTGTACTTCGCGAACATGCACGTCCGCGTTAAATACGAAGAGTCCGATTTGCGCGCGCGGTTCGGCTCGTCCTGGCGGGAATACGAGCGAGCGGTCCCGCGTTATTTGCCGCTCCTGGGGTTGCGTTAGCAGCTGTGACGGCGCCCAGGGTAGATCAAGCCGACGTCGCGGCGTGGTTCGACGCGACGTATCGAGACAAAGGATTTCGCTACCTTCGTCCGGCCCGCGCATACCCGATCTTTATTCAGTTGCTAGGTTTACGCGCACGTCAGCGCCACCTAGACGTCGCGTGCGGGCCCGGCCTCGTAATGCGCGCGGCGCTTGCGCGCGATATCACGACGAGCGGGGTCGACCTCTCTGAGGCAGCCATCGCCCTGGCGAAGCGCTCGCACCCCGAGCTCGACGCCCGCGTGGGCAACGCCGAGTCGCTCCCGTTCGCGGACGGGACGTTCGACGGCGTGACGTGCATCGGGTCACTCGAGCGCTTCTTGGACCGGGAGCGCGCGCTGCGCGAGATGGTGAGGGTGTCGACGCCGTCTGCGCGCTTCTGCTTTCTAGTCCGTAACGCGAGCACGCTGGTTTGGCGGGTTTGGCGCGAAGGCCTCGGTCGCCGTGAGGTCGCCGGGCACCAGGACGCGCAGACGCTCGACGCTTGGCACGCGTTGTTTAGCCGCTGCGGTCTACGCGTTGTGCGCGTGCTCCCAGATCAGTGGCCGCGCCAACGTTGGCTTCAGCTGCTTCCCGGACAGCGTCCTCAGCCTGGGAGGTTCGAAGCCGTCACCTCCGGGTGGTTACCGCTGCGTTGGTGCAACGAGCTTGTGTTCGTCTTAGAGCGAGGTGACGCGGATGACTGATGTTCAGGTCCACGCGCTCTACGAGAGCCTCGCTCGTTTCCAGTGGTGGCGGGCGCGCCGCCGCGTCGCCGATGATTCGCTCGAAGGGCTCGAGATGCGCAAGCGCCTCGCACCCTCTGTCGATGGCGAGGGGCCTGCTGATGGCGGTCCTGGGTTAGACAGCTGGCTGCGCGCCTTCATTGGAGGCGTAGAAGGCGCGCGCGTCGTCGACGTCGGCTGCGGCTTCGGGGCCACGGCGCTGCGCGCTGTTGACGCCGGCGCGTCACGGTGCTCGGGCTTCACGCCGAGCGCCTACATGGTCGCCTGCGCGCGGCGAGTCGCCGCTGCGCGGGGCGTCGGCGCTCGCTGTCATTTTGAAGTCGCGAAGATCGGGCAGCCGCTGCCGCCTGCTGACGTAGTGATCGCGGTGGAGTCGATGGGTCACACCGGTGACCTAAGGTCTGCTCTGAGCAGCGTCGCCGCTGCGTGCCGCGAAGGCCGGAGTGGCCGCTTTCTTTGGCTCGAAGATCTGCTCGCCGAGCCCGCTGCGGAGGACCCGGACGTGCGCGCTCTCGGTCGCGCTTGGTCTTCGCCGGCGCTCCGGAGCATCGCAGAAGCGGACGACGCCCTAAGCTCCGCGGGCCTCGCTGTGATCAGATCGTACGACCTCAGCGAGCAGGTCGTCACCCGGGATATCGTGAGCGTCGACCGGTCGCGACGAGCTTTGTCCTTGCTCCGGAAGGTGACGCCGGTGCCCGTTGTTCGGCGCGTCCTGGCCGCGTTTCTGGGAGGGGCTTTCCTTGAGCGCCTCTATGCGCGTCGGATGGTGCGCTATCGCCTCGTTGTGGCAGCGCCTGTTGAGGACGTCGCAGACGCGGCCGG
>NYVR01000069.1 GCA_002684655.1 Planctomycetota bacterium
TCAGGATCGAGGCGAGCGTGCGACGTAATTCGTGCACGCCGAAAGGTTTCCGGAGCGTGTGCAGCACCTCCCAGTCGGCCGGCGCCGTCGCCGGAGCAGGGGTCAGCAGGCAGATCTTGAGCGCCGGCGCCTGGGAGCGGATGGTGCGCGCGAGCGCCGTGTGCTCCTCGAGCTCCTGCGCGTCGTCGATGATCAAGAGCTCGAAGCGGTCGGGCGTCGCCTGCAGGAATGTATGCGCCGATTCCCCGTCGGCGCAGGCGAAGACTGCCCGTCCGCTGGCCTTGAGTTCGCGGGAGAGCACCGCGCGCAGCGCTGGATCTGCTTCGAGCACGAGCGCCCCGCCGTAGCCGTGGTCGCTGTCCAACTCCGTCGGCGGCGGGGCATCCAGCGCATCACCTGTCTGAATCGGAGAGGCCTCGTCGGGTCCGGTCGGCGTGGCCTCGCAGGCGATCGGAAACCTGACGACGGCCCTCACGGCGGTCCCTGGCAGGTGCGACATGGTCAGGTCGCCGCTGTGGCTGGACACCAAGTGCTTGGCTGCCTCCCATTCCAGCGCGAAGGCCCTGTCAACCGGTTCGGTCGTCATCGAGCGGTCAGGCACCGTCGTCCACTCTAGGTTGAGTTCGATCTGGATGGTCGGGCGTTCGCTGGCGAAGCAGCGCTCGGTCGAAAAGGTCAGGCGGGTGGCGCCGCGCTCGGCGCGGAGCAAGGCCGCACACACGAAGAGCATCGCGTCGCGAACCGCGTCCGGGTTCGCTGCGACGCGGGGCAGCACTGCCGGTGGTTCCCACCTCAGCTCCAGTCCCAGCTGCATCTGCTGGAGGTCGTCGCCGAGGCCGCCGATCAGCTCGACGACGTCGGTGGTGCCGCGCTCAACGGGGCGGGCGCGTCCGAAGGTTACGAGCTTGTTGTGCAGGTTGCGCAGCCGGTGGACCGAGCTCAGCAGCGCTTCGGCGGCCGCCGGCAGCTTGTTGCGTGATGGCGCTGCCTCGATCAGGTGGTGCGCCCTCGCCTCGAGCGCGCTAAGCAGGCTCGCTAGCTCTTCGGCCATGGAGAGGGCCAGCTCGTGCGACTCCGCGGAGACGACGGTTTCGACGGCGGTCGTCGCGGCCGCGTCTTCGCGCGGGCGCGCCGCTGCGCTGAGCGCGGACTGTGCGTTGTTTGCGCGCCAAAGCTTGGTCGCAGCCAGCGCGAGGATGGCTCCGACCACAATCCAGAGAGACTCGTACACGTCGGGAGGGGCCGCGTAGGGGCGGCCCCGCAAAATAGCCGGGACCCCTCAACGGGTCGAGGCTCACGCGGGCGCGGGCGTCGAATCAGCCTTCGGCTGGGCCGAACCGGAACTGGTGGGGCAAGGGCGTCGCCGCCGCTGCCGGGGTCGCGACCCTTCGATCGCCGACGCGCAGGAGCGCGCACGACCGGATCAAGGTGTCTGCGAAGAAGCCGCCTCGGGGTCCGTCGACGAGCTCGCGCACTGGCTCGCACTCGTGCGCGCAGAACGTCGGCGGAACGCCGCGCACGCGGGTGCGGAGCCGCCACCCATCGGCCGTTCGCGGCAACTCGATTTGCATGCGCAGGGCTGCTTCGCGTTCGTCGCCGCGGAACGTGACCCGGCACTCCCAGCCGGTCGCACCGCGCCCGAGCGCGCCTGCGAGCGTCAGCTCGGCGGTGTGCGAAGAGCGCGCAAAGCGTATCGGCTTCAGGAACCGGGCAGAGAACAGGCGCGGTCGTTCGTCGTCCGCGCCGACGAAGCCATCGAGTGAGCCGTAATCTCTCCTCGCCTCAAACCACAGGCAGTCTTCGCTGTGCACGCTGCTGGAACGTCCCACGAGCAGCACCCCTCCCTTTCGAGAGAAGCGGATTCGGGCTTCGCCGCTGGCTACCAATAGGTCTCTCTTCCTGCGCAGCTCGTCGCCTTGCAGGGTCTCGACGTCGCGGTCTGGAGGCGTATTCACCACGGCCTCCTTTGCGAGTGAGCAGGCCTCTTCCAGTCTGGCGGCGAAGCCCATCGCGACGCCGTCCGGGACCGTGCCCGCCCACAGGTCGGGGTGATCGTCCTCGGCGAGCGGCGCGAGGTGTTCCTTCGCTGCGGCGCTTTCGGCCATCGCCAGCCGTGCGCGGTAGATCCGTTGTTTGAGGTCGATCCTGCAGTCCGCGCTGCCAGGACCAGGCGGCGCAGGCGCCTCACTCAGCGGCTCGGGGTCAGGTCGCAGCACCTGCAGCAGGGTGGCGGCGCGACGATCGGGGTGGGGGAACTGCGCCGGGGCCATCGCGCGATCTTGACCGGAGCCGGGCTGCCTTGCCACAAAGCAGTTGTTCGTTTCAGCGACGGGGCGGAACTGCCGATAGCAACGGACGATGAACCACGTGCGGATCTACGGTGACCCCTTCGGCGAGGGGCGCGACGCGCACACGCTGCGAGGCGCGTTGCGCTATCTGCAGGAATACGGGCTACATGTGTCGCTGTCGCTGCCGATCGCGCCGCCCGGTGGGGCGTCGAGAGGTCGCCGAGCGGTCGCGGTGACGGACGGGCGCCGCGCCTGGGACGTCGCGACCTCTTTGGAGGAAGTTGAGGTCGACCGGATCCTGCAGGCGGCGCGGACCGACGCGGCGGCGACCGCGCCGCTGGTGGTCTTCGCTCGCGCCGCGGAGCGCGCGGACGCGCTGCGCGACGCCTCGCTCGAGTGGCCGCAGGCGTGCGCCGTGGTCTCCGCCGCGGACGCCGACACGCTCGCGGACCTCGTTAACCGCGTGCGCGCCGAGCTGCGATGGGCAGGGCTGGAGCGGCAACCGCACGGATGCTCGGAGCGCCAGCTGCGCCCTTGGCTCGATCTGCCCGGTGTAGAGCGCGGCTGCTTCGTGCACGTGGCGACGGACACCTTCGCGTGCGGAACCGACCTCGTGGTCGACATGTTCGCCGCTAGATTTATCGATCAAGGCACACGCTTGCGGCTGGTGTTGCCGGACCCCAACCGGGCTGATGTCGAAGACCTTTTGGCTCGCGCCGGAGAAGCGGCAGCACTGATTGACGTCGTCGTCGCGCCGTTCTCACCCGAGCATCTTGTGGACGCTGTCGCAGTCGTTCAGCCCTACCGCCGCTGCCTAGACCCCGAAGCCTTGGTGCTCGCGTTGGCCTCAGGACGCGCCGTGGTCACGTCCCGGTTTCGTGACACCGCCAGGGTGCTCGCCGGTGACGAGGTCGCTTTCGTGTGCGGTGGCCGCAACGAGCGCTGCTTCGTCCCTGACGAAGAGGGCCTCTACGTCGCCTGGTTGGGCGCGATCGGTGAAGCCCGGCCGTCGCCGACCGGCGTTCGCGCGCGGCGCCACGTCACGACGGCGTTGCTCGATCGGCGACCCGCGCCGCCACCGCCGCCCGTCTCGGCTCTCAGCGAGGGCCGGCCAAAGGTCGTCCTCGAGGCGCCGGTCTTTGAGACGTCGGCCACGGCCGAGGCGACGATCTCGACTGCGCGCGCGTTGCTCGCCAGAGGCGACGTCGAGCTGCTGCTTACGCCGCGCGGGCCGCTGCGCCACGGCCTGGAGTGGCTGCGCACGCGCGCGCCCGAACTTGCGTCGCGGGTGTCGCGAAACCCTGGCCACGCTGACTTGTGGGTGTCGTCGGGGTGGCCGATGCGCGCAGACCGGCCCGACTGCCGGCGCTGGGTCGTGCGAATCGACTGGGACTACGGCGCGCTCCCTCGGGAGCTCGCGCCGCACGTGACCGAGGAGGCCGATCACGTGATCGTTCACAGCGAACTCGTGCAGCAGGCTCTGGTGGGCGCCGGTCGCTCGCCGCGCACGATCTCGACGGTCCCGCACGGCGTCGACGACGCGCTGTGGCGCGGGGCAGTCCCTGACGCGGATGTGACGGCGTTTAAGGCGGCGAAGCCGGCGGTGCTGTTCTGCGGCGGCGGCGTCTTGCGCAAAGGCGTCGATGTCTTCGTCAAGGCGACCATGGCCGCGCGCGCGCGCGGCCACGATTTCGTCGTCGTGATCAAGGAAATGGACGCGGAGCGTGACTATGGCGGGGGGCACCTCGGAGGCGTCCTGGATCGTTACGAAGCGGCTGTCGGCGCTCCGCCTGTGCTCCGCATCGACCGGCACCTCTCGCGGCGCGAACTCGCTGGCGTCTACTCGGCGTGTGATGTCCTGATGCAACCGTACCGAGGCGAGGGATTTTGCATGCCCGTGCTTGAGGCGCGCGCATGCGGTCTACCGGTCGTCGCGACTGCAGGTGGCGCGACGGAGCGGCTGATGTCGGGCGCTGCTGCCTTCCCGATCGTTTCGGCGCAGCGCCGCGTCGCGCTGCCAGGGGCCTTCACGGGGGAGCCTCGCGTCCTGGAGCCCGACACCGACAGCGCCGCCGACCAACTGGTTCAAGTCCTCACCCAGCTTGACCTCGCCCGGGCTGTGGCAGCGCGAGAGGCCGCCTCGGTGCGCGCAGCCTTCTCATGGGACAACGCCGCCGCAGCGATCTGCGCGCTCGTCTTTGAAGCAGACGGCGATATCTCTCGACCGTCCGAAGACGCCGACCGAGACGTCCCTGTGCCGCTGCCAGCGACGCCGCCGCGCTTGACCACGGGGAGCGGTCGACGACACCTGCACCGCGTCGTCGGATGAGCGACCCGGGCGCAGAGACGATCGCCGGCGCGCAAGCTTCGCTGACGGAGAACGCGCTGGTTTGCTATCGTCCCTCATGCGCGCTGACGTGACAGTCGAGCGCGTCGATGTGCTGGCGAACTGACCTTGACCGGAGCCGTAAATGCCTACCCCTGACGATCTCTCGCAAAGACTCGCGTTCGCTTCGTCTATCGCCCGCGCCGCCGGCGCGCGCCTCCTGGCGCTTCGTGAGAGCGGCAGGTGGGAGGATCCGAAAATCTTGGGCAACATCGGTGACCAAGCAGCCGACGGCTACCTGCAGGGCGCGATCTTCGGTCGGTATCCGGATGACGCGATCTTGTCCGAGGAGACCAAAGATGACCTAGGGCGTACTGGTAACAGCGTGGCTTGGATCGTCGACCCCCTCGATGGCACCAAGGAGTACTCTTCCGGTCGCCACGACTGGGCGGTGCACGTCGGACTCGCTGTCGATCAGTCGCCGGTGCTCGGCGTGGTAGCGCTGCCTTCCATCAATCGCGTGCTGACGGCGAGCGTCGTCGATGGTTGCGGCGACGCGACTGTCCACGGCGACACTGGTGAGTGGCCCAGCCAGCTCGTCGACATCGACCAAGCGAGCGAGGCGAAGCCGCTGCGGTTGGTGGCGAGCCGAAGCCATACGCCGGAGTGGATGCAGCGCTTCGCTGCGCAGCTGGGTGATGCGGAGCTGGTTCCCTGCGGGAGCGTCGGCTTTAAGGTCTCGATGTTGTTGTTCGGCAAAGCCGACATCTACGTGCACAAGGTCGGGCTCAAAGAGTGGGACACGTGCGCGCCCGAGGCGATCGCGCGGGCTGCTGGATATGAGGTCTGCCGCTTCGACGGCGCGCTGCACCGCTACAACCAAGAAAACGCCCGCAACGACGAGCTGGTGGTGTGCCGTCCGCACCTCAAGGAGCGCGTGCTCGAGACGTTACGGTTAGTCGGTGCGTAGCCGCGTGGAGGAGGCGGCGAACGCGTCAGACGAGGTCTGCGTGCTTGTGCTTGTTCGCCGTGAAGGTCAGGTGGCCGAGCACTAGCGTCGTGAACGCCCACGTGGCCAAGACGCTGATGTGCCACCAGATGTCCGTGATCCCGAGCGCTGGGATCTCGCCGCCGAGGGCGATGCGGTGCGCCATGAGCAGTGAGTAGGCCGGGTTCGCGTAGAACGCTAGCTGCGTCAGCGCGGGGTCGCCGATCAACTCCGCCATCATGCGCGGGTGCCAGAACACCGGCGACAGGAAGAACCACGCCATCGAGAAGATGCGCCAGACCTGCTGAACGTCGCGGATGAATACGTTGGCGTTAGCCAACAGCAGCCCAATCCCTAGCGTCAGCGCCAGCTGAAGCAGGATCACAATTGGTAGGCAGAGCAGCTCGATCCCCGGCGTGAACTTTCCGGTTGTCACGCCGACCGCTACGACCACCACCGCGCCCACGGCGAAAAGCACGATCGAGACGAGCGCCGACGGGATCGGCAAAACCTCTGAAGGGAAGGCGACCTTCTTCACGAGGTTCCCGTTGCTCACGACGATCGTGCAGCAGTTTGACAGCGCCTCGTTGAGGGCGTGGAAGCAGACGACTCCCGAGAACATGTAGAGCGCGAACTCGACTGGGTCACCGTCGCCGCGGCCATACAGCTTGCCGAAGATGACGTAGTAGACCGCGAACATGAACAGCGGCTGAACCAGCATCCACCAAGCGCCGAGGAGCGAGCCGTGAAAACGGCCCATCAGCTCGCGCTGGAAGAAGTTGGCGACCATGTTGCGGTTCTGCCAGATCAGCTGCGGGAATTCTGCGAGCGCGCGGAGTCGGACGATGAGGCCGGCATCGCGCGCGTCGGAGTCGAAGCTACGTACGGTCGTCACTGGCGATCTCCGCTCTTCGGCTCCAGCTCCCAGCTGTGCTCTTGGAGGAACAGGCCCAGATCTTTCGTGCGATTCTGGACGATCAGCGTCTCGTTCGCCGGGCGCTCGTGGAACCGGTGCACACCCTGCGCGTCGAACAGCCAGATCGGCAGCGTGAACTCGCCTGATAGCAGCCTGAGGTTGTCGAGCTTCAGGCTTACGTGGCCTTCTTCAAAGTCGAAGACGATGTCGGAGAACTGCGTCGTGTGTGCGAAACACAGCGTGCCGTCTGTGCGCATCGCGCCGACTGCGAGCGTCAGCTGTTCGCGCTTTGCGTTGCGGACGTGGACGCGCAGGATCGCGCTGTCCCCTGGCGCGAACGTGGTGCGCGGCTGACGCGTCTCGCCGTCGAGCAGCTGCGCGCCGAGGATGCGTGGGTTGCTGTCGCCCTCTGCGTCGACGACGTCCTTAAAGGGCGTCTCGTCGCTGCCTTCGGCGATCTTGTTCTCGTGCGTCGCATACTCATTGGTGACGCTCACCGAGTCAGAGACCATCTGCACGCGCCCTTTACGCAGCCAGACCGCGCGGTCGCAGATCTGGCGGACGTCGTAGAGCGAGTGTGAGCAGAAAAACAGCGACTTGCCGCGCTTCTTGTAGTCGAGGATCTTGTCGACGCACTTCTTGCGAAAGTTCATGTCGCCGACGGCGAGGATCTCATCGAGGATCAGCATGTCTGGGTCTGCCGAGACCGCGACGCTGAAGCCCAAGCGCGCGCTCATCCCCGAAGAGTAGGTGCGGATAGGCGCGTCGATGAAGTCGCCGAGCTCGCTGAACTCGATGATCTCGTCGACCTTCTTCTTCGCCTCTTTACGCGAGAAGCCCATCATCGCCGCGTTCATGTAGATGTTGGTGCGGCCTGTGAAGCTCTGCTGGAAGCCGGCGCCCAGCTCTAGCAGGCTGGTCACTCGGCCTCGGACGGTGTAGCGACCAGCGGTGGGGAAGGTGGTGCCCGTGAGCACCTTCAAGAGCGTCGACTTGCCGGCCCCGTTCGTGCCGACGAGGCCGACGCACTCGCCGCGCGCGACATCGAAGCTCACGTCCTGCAGCGCCGGGACGGGCTTGTAGTAGCTCTTACCTTTGTTCCACGGCAGCTTCTCAAGGAGCCTTCCGTAGGGGTTGCGGTAGAGCCGGTAGGTCTTGCTCAGGCCTCTGGCTTCAATGACATTCGACATCCAGATTATTCGTCGAGTAGTCCTCGCTGCTTTAGGTGGTCGATCACCTTCTGCACGTTCTGTTCCAACGTTTGGTGTTGGGTGTCCAGCTGCACGTCGGCCGCTTCAGGTGCTTCGTACGGCGCGTCGATCCCGGTGACGTTGGCGATCTCACCGGCGCGCGCGCGTTCGTACAGTCCGTCGTCGTCGCGCTGCTCGCAGACCTCAAGCGGGGCGTCGCAGAAGATCTCGATGAAGCCGTCGCCGACGATCTCTCGCGCTTGGGATCGTTCGAAGCCCAGCGGGGAGACCAGCGCGACGATCGTGCTGACGCCCATGGACTGGTTCAGCGCAGCGAGCTCGGCTGCGCGGCGCTGGTTCTCCCATCGGTCAGCGCCGCTAAAGCCGAGGTCTCGGTTGAGGCCCATCCGCAGGATCTCGCCGTCGAGCACCTGGACGAACTTGTCTTGACCGAACAGGCGGTGTTCGAGCTCGTAGGCCAGCGAAGACTTGCCTGAGCGGGGCAGGCCCGTGATCCAGAGCGTAAATGGAAGCTGGCCGAGTCGCTGTCTTCGTTGGTCGACGCTGACCTTCCGCTTGTCATGCAAGCGGACGTTGCTGCGGGCGTCATGGCTCTCGCTGCGGCGCGCTAGCGCGTCCTTGGCGATCTTGCGCTCGACGATCATGCCGGCGCCGACCGTCGCGTTGGTCATCCGGTCGATCAGGATGAAGGCGCCGGTGCCGCGGTTCTTCTGGTAGGCGTCTGCCGCGAGCGGGCGCGCGCACTCAAGCTGGATGCGCCCGACCTCGTTCATGCTCAGCTGCGGCGCGGACTCGCGACGCAGCGTGCCGACGTTGGTCCGGTATCGGAGGTCGGCGACGGTCGTGGACGTTTGCGCAGAGGCCTGCTTGATCAGGAAGCTTTGCCCAGAGGTCAGCGGCTTCTCGTCGAACCAGACGACCATCGCCTCGACGTTATTGGCGAGCGACGGTGCGTTGTTTGGCGTCGCGATCATGTCGCCACGGCTGATGTCGATCTCGTCTTCAAGCGTCAACACGACCGCCATGGGCGCGAACGCGACGTCGAGCTTGCCGTCAAACGTCTCGATGGTCTTGACCTTGGACGTCTTCCCCGACGGGAGCGCCGTGACCTCGTCGCCGACGCGGACAACGCCTGACGCGAGCGTGCCGGCGTAGCCCCGGAAGTCCAGGTTGGGCCGGAGCACGTTTTGCACCGGGAAGCGCAGGTCGACGAGGTTTCGGTCGGACGCGACGTGCACGTTCTCTAGGTGGTCGAGCAGGGGTGAGCCCTGGAACCACGGCATGCTCTCACCGCGGTGGACGACGTTCTCGCCGCGCAGCGCCGACATCGGGATGAAGTGGATGTCTTTTACGTTTAGGCGCGCCGCGAATTCGCTGTATGCGTCGCGGATCTCGTCGAAGCGATCCTGTGAGTAATCGACGAGGTCCATCTTGTTGACCGCGATCACGAAGTGCTGGATGCCGAGAAGCGCGCAGATGAACGAGTGTCTGTGTGTCTGTTCGAGCACGCCGTAACGAGCGTCGATCAGGATGATGGCAAGGTCGCAGTGGGACGCGCCCGTGGCCATGTTGCGGGTGTATTGAACGTGCCCAGGGCAGTCAGCGATGACGAACTTGCGTCGATCCGTCGCGAAGTAGCGGTACGCGACGTCGATCGTGATGCCTTGTTCGCGCTCGGCCTGAAGCCCGTCCACGAGCAGCGCGAGGTCGATCTCTTCGCCCGTCGTGCCGAACTTCGTGGACGCCTTGGTCGTCGCTGCCAGCACGTCGTCATGTACTTGCTCAGAGTCGTAAAGCAGACGCCCGATCAGGGTCGATTTGCCGTCGTCGACGCTGCCGCAGGTCAGCAGCTTGAGCATCTCACGCTCGCCGTACTTCTCGAGGTAACGCTCGATCCCGAGTTCGTCCAGTTGGTTTGAGTAGCTCACTAGAAGTAGCCCTCTCGCTTCTTGTCTTCCATGGAGCCGCCCTCATCAAAGTCGATCACGCGGCCTTGTCGCTCCGAGTCACGGCTGCGCAGCATCTCCTCGATGATTTTGGGCAGCGTGTCGGCTTCAGACTCGATGGCGCCTGTCAGCGGGTAGCAGCCCAGCGTTCGGAACCGGACCATCTTCATCTCTGGGGTCTCGCCGTCCTCGAGCGGCATGCGCTCGTCGTCGACCATGATCCAGGTGCCATTGCGGCGCACGACCGGTCGCTCCTTGGCGAAGTAGAGCGGCACCATCGGCAAGTTCTCTTTGTAGACGTACAACCAGACGTCGAGTTCGGTCCAGTTGCTCAGAGGGAACACGCGGATGGACTCACCCTTCTTGACCTCGCAGTTGAACAGGTCCCACAGCTCAGGCCGCTGGTTCTTAGGGTCCCACTGGTGGAACTTGTCGCGGAAGCTGAAGACTCGCTCCTTGGCGCGGCTCTTCTCTTCATCGCGACGCGCGCCGCCGAAGGCTGCGTCGTATTCGCCGGCGTTCAACGCCTGCTTAAGGGCCTCAGTCTTCATCACGTGGGTGTGGCGTTGCGTGCCGTGACTGAAAGGTCCGACCCCTTGGTCGACGCCTTCCTGGTTGATCCACTCGACGAAGTCGAGGTCGAGGTCTTTCACCAGCTGGTCGCGGAACGTGATCATCTCGCGGAACTTCCACGTCGTGTTTACGTGGAGCACTTTGAAGGGGATCTTGGCCGGGGCGAACGCTTTTTGAGCGAGCCGCAGCATCACGCCTGAGTCCTTGCCGATCGAATACAGCATGACCGGGCGGTCAAACTCTGAAGCGACCTCGCGGATGATGTGGATGCTCTCCTGCTCTAGTTGCTGCAGGTGACTGAGCGCGTAGTTGGTCATGACGCAGAGGTAGGTGGGCTGAAAAATCCCCCGCGCTCGAGCGTCGCCCGCACTTCTGCGGCGCACTCGTCGAGCGAGAGGTCTCCTGTCTTGAGGTGGACGGTTGGTGACTCCGGCGGCTCGTAGGGCGAGGAGACGCCGGTGAACTCCGGGATCTCGCCGGCGCGGGCTTTCTTGTAGAGGCCTTTGGGGTCGCGTGACTCGCAGACCGCGAGCGGCGCGTCGACGTACACCTCCAAGAAGTCGTCGTCGCCCACGACGTCGCGGACCTGCTGTCGGTCGGCGCGGAAAGGCGAGATGAAGGCTGTGAGCACGATCGCGCCTGTGTCTGCCATCAGGCCAGCGACGTGACCGATGCGGCGAATGTTCTCGGTGCGGTCGGCGTCTGAGAAGCCGAGGTCCGCGCACAGTCCGTGCCGGACGTTGTCTCCGTCGAGGACATAGACGAGCCGGCCAGCTGCGGTCAGCTGCTCTTCTACGACGCGAGAGACGGTCGACTTGCCGGAGCCAGAGAGGCCGGTGAACCACACGACGCAACCTCGCTGTCCCAAGAGGCGCTCGCGGTCTCTGCGGGAGATAGCGCCTTCATGGCGCACGATGTTGCGGGACGGATCAGTCATGGACGGCGAGGACGTCGCTGCGAGGCTACGGGGCTGCAGCGACTTACGTTATGGTATAAATCGGCCGCCGCGTAGGGCGTCCACGAGCAAAGCCTCCCCGGCCCATGCGATGGGCCGTGCGCGTCGTCGCAAGCGAACGCAGAAGCCGGCACGGTAGGTCAGGTCGAAGGCGCGACGACGAACATGGCGAACCATCGCTGCGGGTCTGTCCACGCGTCGATGGTATCGAGGCCAGCGTCATGCAGCACCGCCTCGAAAGACTCCAGCGTGAACTTGTAGGAGCTTTCGGTGTGGATCCGCTCGCCTGCGGCGAACGGCCGCTGTCCGGCTGCCCAGGTCACGACGAGGTCGCGCGTAGCTTCCAGGTGCATCTCGATGCGGTGCCTGTCTTCGTTGTAAAGCGCGACGTGTCGCCACTCCGCGGGGCGGAAGTCCGTCCCCGCGACTCTGTTGACGTTGCGAAGGATGTTCCGGTTGAAGGCCGCGGTGACGCCCAAGTCGTCATCGTATGCGCGCTCAAGCGTCTCTGTGTCTTTCACCAAATCGACGCCGATCCACAGCGTCGCGTCATCGTCCATCTGTCTGCGCACGCGCTTTAGGAAGCCTCGAGCTTCGGGCGGGTCGTAGTTGCCGATCGAAGAGCCCGGGTAGAAGAATAGCCGGGGCGTCGCTGTGACCTCGGCGGGGAGCACGAGCTCCTTTGAGAAGTCCGTGCCGACGCCGATCATCTCGATCTCAGGGTGTTCGGTCTGGAGCTTCGTGACCGCGTCGCGGAGAAACTCGACGGAGATGTCGACTGGCACGTATTGCGCAGGGCGCACAGCGTCGAACAGCGGCGGCGCCTTCGCGCAGCTAGCGGCGCCGAGGTCGATCAGCGCGGCGCCCGTTACGTCACGCGCGCCGCACATCGCCCGCAGGTTCGTCGCGACGATCTCGGCTTCGGTGCGCGTGGGGTAGTAGTTCGGCAGCACCGTGATGACGTCGAACAGGCGCGAGCCGATTTGGTCATAGAGAAACCAAGGCGGAATCGAAGCGTGCGGAGAATCAATCCCGTTAATCAGGCCCGGTGCAGGGTCCAACTCGTCCGGCGCGGCGGTCTGGATGAAGGCGGGAGACGGCTTGTCAGTGCGCGCGGGGCTCACAGAGACAGCATAAATCCTGCGGAGCACTTGTCAGCCAGGCCGTGGCGATTCATTGACGGTCTGACCGTATGCATCGCGCGGTGCGACGTCTTTTGACGCTTGTCCTCGCGACCTGTGAGGCGCGCCGGTAGGTCGCGCTCGTCGATGACGTCGACGGTCTCAGTGCCGCGTGACGTCGACGGTGCGGGGCGTATCGAGCGATTCTGGCGGGCGTGGCACGCGCGGCTCAGCGCTGCGCGCGCCACGCCCGCTCGACGTAGCGGAACGCGTAGTCGGCGCGGATCCACCGCGCGTCCTTGGTCCAGTCGATGTCGCATCCTGGGTTGGCGTCGAGCACTCGCGCTACGAAGGTTCCCTCCGCTGAAGCGTTGCGAATCGTCAGCCGTCGCAGCGACGTGATTTTCGCCAGCGGCAAGAGCTGCTGGTCGTCGAGGTCGGCGACCAGCACGAGGTCGCGCAGTGACGGCAGGTGCTGCAGCTCGCTGAGGTCGCCGGCGATCTCGGGCTCCGCTAGCAGCAGCCGCTCGATCTTGGTGTGGCCGACCGCGTCGAGCTGCGCCGCTGACAGCGGGCGCGTGCTGCGCAGCCCGAACTCCTGCAGCGACGGCAGCGACGCGAGCTGCGTTAGATCCCAAGAGATCGCGTCGGTCGTCGCGTCGACCAGGTGCAGCGTCTCCAGGCTCAACAGCGCGCCGAGGTCGCGCAGCGGATTGCTTTGGGTCCGCCCGGGGGTCTGTTCATCCGCGCACTCGCGCAGCGTGAGCGCCCGCAGTTCGCGTAGCGCGCAGATGGAAGCGATCGCGTCCGCGTGGAGCTCTGCGCCGACGACCTCGAGTCGCTGCAGCTGCTGCAACGCTGCGACCGCTCGCCACGTCTCGACGTTCGGGTTGCCCCGCAGCGTGAGTTCTTGCAGCCCCGGCAAGAGCGCGGCGAGGTCGCGTCCCGCGGCGAGCTCAGCGGACACGTCGAGCCGCCGCGAGGCGTCAGGGAGCGCGAGCAGCTGATCGGCGTCGTTGACTTGACCCGTCGAGACGCGGCGCTGCTCGACGATGTCGGCGCGCGCGGCGTCGAGCAGCGCCTGCAGGCCGGCGTCCGGCGAGACGGCGTGCGACGGGGTGATCCAGATCTGGGATCGTGGGCCGTCGACGTTGGTGAACGACCGGACGACGCGCCCGCCCGGCAGCGCTAGCTCTAGATCGTAGGCCGTCGCCACGCCGCTGCCTTTTTCGATGTCGCCGCTGCATCTCTGCAGCGCGGCCCGCCACTGCTCGAACACCGGGCCCGCGATGCTCGCGGTCTCAAGCCAGCGGATCCGGTCGAGTCGGTCGATGGTGGTGCCGTCTGGCAATTGATCCTTACCGGCGCCGATAACCTCGGTGTAGACGAGGCGCGCAGAGGTCGCCTCGGCGAGCAGCTGCAGGTATTCGGCGACGTCTTCGGGTTCGACCCATTCGACAGGATCCTGCGCGGTCTCTGCGCGCTGCCGGTCGAGCGAGGATGTCAGCACGACTACGCCGGCGCCGAGCAGCACGGCGGCCGCTTGCAGCCATCGGGTCCAGCTGCGCGAAGATCGTAACGACGGCGAGCCAGAGGCGTCGGCGCGGTGTCGTCCGGTGGTCTTCGCCTGCCCGAGCTCTTCGGTCAACAGCGCCTCCAAGAGGCGCTGGTTGGCTTCACGTTGTTGCTTGTCCATCGTTCTTTATCCTCCTCTCGATACATACGGTCAGCGCTGCCCGAAGGCGCGCGAGCAGGCTCTTGACGCCTTCGGGTTGCAGGTCCACGCGCGCGCCGATCGCTGCGCGGTTGAGCCCCTCGCCGTATCTGAGGTCGAGCACCTCACGTGAGCGCGCGGGGAGCGTCGCTAGGCATGCCCGGAGCGCGTCGCGCATCTCGTCGCCGTTGTCTACGACGTGTCGACTCCACAGCTCGTCGAGCCGTTCGACGTCGAGTATTTCTTTCCTGCGGCCGCGGTCACGCAGCGCCTTGCGAAGCTGGTTACGCGCGGCAGCGAGCAGCCACGGCAGCGGCGCCGGCCCGGGTTCGGGGCGGCGGAGCCCCGCGAGCAAGGCCTCTTGCGTCAGGTCGTCGACGAGGTCCTCCGCGCAGCCCAGGAAGCGCAGGTAGCGCCGAATCCTGATCTGTTCGTCCGCGGCTCCCTCGCGGTGTTCGGCTGTCTCGAACGGGCTCACATGAGGGAACTACCCTCGGCGGCCCTTTCGGGGGCAGTAAATTCCAGAAACTCGCTACGCGCCTGCTAGACGCCGCTTCAGTCGGCGGGGTCGTAGGCCAGGTTTGGGGTCAGCCACCGCTCCGCGACCTTGGTCGCTACGCCCTTGCGGCGCGCGTAGTCCTCGACCTGATCCCGGTCGATGCGGCCGACGCTGAAGTAACGGGTCGCCTCGTGTCCGAGGTAGATGCCGCTGACGCTGGCGGCGGGCGTCATCGCGAAGTGCTCTGTCAAGTCGATGCCGAGCTCGCGCGCCCCGAGCAGCTCAAACAGGGTCTCCTTCTCGGAGTGGTCCGGGCATGCTGGGTAGCCGAACGCCGGACGGATCGACCGGTAGCGCTCTCGCTCGAGGTAGTCGCGGTCGCGCGCGTCGTCGTCGGCGTCGGCGAACCCCCAGTCGGCGCGCGCCTGCTGGTGCAGCTTCTCCGCGAACGCCTCGGCGCAGCGGTCGGCCAGCGCCTTCACCATGATCGCGTTGTAGTCGTCGTTCGCGGCCTCGAACTCGGCCGCGAACTCGGCGGCGCCGAAGACGCTCACCGCGAAGGCCCCGACGTGGTCCTCGAACCCGCTGCCCGTGGGCGCGACGAAGTCGGCGAGCGAGCGGGTCGGCTTGCTCGGGTCTGACGTGCGCTGTTGCCGGAGCATCGGGAACCGGTGCATCTCCTGGTCGCGCGCGGCGTCCTTCCAGACGACGATGTCGTCGCCGTCGCTGTTGGCGGGCCAGAATCCGTAGACCGCGCGCGCGGTCAGACGTCCTTCGTCCTGCATCCGGCGCAGCAGCGCGGTGGCGTTGTCGTGCAGCTCGCGCGCGGCGTCACCGTAGACGTCGTGCTCGAAGATCTTGGGGTACTTGCCCTTCAGCTCCCACGCGGAGAAGAAGAACGTCCAGTCGATGAAGGGGATCAGGTCGTCTACCTGGACGTCTTCCAGCACGCGCCTGCCAGTGAAGCACGGATTTGAGATCTGGTCGGCGCTCCAGTCGACGGCGAAGCGCTTCTCGACGGCCTTGGTGTAAGGCAGCAGCGGGTGCTCGATTTTCTGTCGGTGGAGCTCGCGGAGGCCGTCCTGCAGCGTGCGGTTGTCGGCGTCGAACGTCTTCTTGCGGTCTTCGTCTAACAGATCGGAGACCGCGTTGACGACCCTCGAGGCGTCTTTGATGTGCGCGACCGGTTCGTCGAACACAGGGGCGATCTTCACCGCCGTGTGCTGCTGGCTGGTGGTGGCGCCGCCGATCAGCAGGGGCTGCGTCATGCCTCGTCGCTTCATCTCCTTTGCGACGTAGACCATCTCGTCCAGCGATGGGGTGATCAGCCCCGACAGCCCGATCATGTCGGCGTTCTCTCGCTCGGCGACGTCGAGGATCTTGTCCGCCGCCACCATGACCCCGAGGTCGACCACTTCGTAGTTGTTGCACCCTAGGACGACGCCGACGATGTTCTTGCCGATGTCGTGTACGTCGCCTTTGACCGTCGCCAACACGACCTTGCCCTGCGCGCTGCTGCTCGCGGTCACCTCCGCTGCGCCGCCGGCCTCGGCTGCGGCCTTGCGCGCCGCCTCTTTTTCGGCCTCCATGTAGGGCGTCAGCACAGCGACCGCCTTTTTCATGGCGCGCGCGCTCTTGACGACCTGCGGCAGGAACATCTTGCCCGCGCCGAACAGGTCGCCGACGACCTTCATGCCGTCCATCAGCGGCCCCTCGATGACCTGGAGCGGCCGGTCA
>NYVR01000070.1 GCA_002684655.1 Planctomycetota bacterium
ACACGGCACGATTGCGGACGAAAGAGCGCCCGAGGTTCGGGATCTGCACCGTCCACGCGCTGGCTCCGCTGGCATCGGCGTAGCCGATGCAAACCGTGCCCACAGGTTTCTCAGAACTCCCGCCCGCTGGCCCCGCGATCCCCGTCGTCGAAACAGCGCAGCTCGCGTCGAAGGCTTTGCGCGCGCCGGCAGCCATAGCCGCAGCCACGGGCTCGCTGACGGCGCCGTGCAGTTCGAGGAGCTCGCCGGGGACGCCCAGCAGCTGCCTCTTCGCGTCGTTGCTGTAAGCGACGACCCCGCCCTGCAGCGCTGCTGACGACCCCGCACAATCCGTCAAGCGGGCTGCACACAGCCCGCCGGTGCAAGACTCTGCGAACGCGACGGTGCGGCCCGTCTCACGCAGCCGACTGAGCACGATCTCGGGCAACTCGCGCTCGCCCTCGGCAAATAGCCAATCACCCAGTCGGGGACGCAGCACGGCGGCCGTCTGCTCACAGAGTGCTGACGCCTCGTGTGAAGTTGCGGCGACGCCGACGATGCGCACGGTCAGCATGCCACCCGACGCCGTGATGCCGACCTGCGGGTTGCTCGCCGGCTGCATAAACTCCGCCAAGCGCTCGCCGAGCATGGCCTCAGACGGACCCAGGACGCGCAGCAGGTGGTGCGCCGTCGGCGTGAGCTCCCCCAGGGACCGCAAGCGCGGGAACACCTCGTCACGCAACATCACCTTCATCTCACGCGGGACCCCAGGCATAGCAAACAGCGATGCCCGCCGAATCTTCGCGACGAACCCAGGCGCGGTGCCGACCGCGTTGGTCAGCGCCTCGGCCGTGCTGGGCAACTCGGCCTGCCGGCGATTGCTGTCCGGGCAGGGGCGATCAAAGCGCGCGAACCAAGCCAGGATTTGCTGCCAAGACGCCTCGTCGAAGCGCAGCGGTTGGCCCAGCAGCTCTGCGACGACGTCACGAGTCCGGTCATCGAGCGTCGGGCCCAGGCCGCCGGTCGCGAGCACGACGTCCGCGCGACCGCAGGCCTCGTCGAGGGCTCCCCGCAGCTGCGCCGGGTCGTCGCCGACCACGCTGAAGCGTCGGACGACGACGCCGAGCTGCTCAAGCTCTCGCGCTATGTATTTGCTGTTGGTGTCCAACGCCCCACCGTGCAGCAACTCGTCACCGATCGCGACGATCTCCGCGATCACGTCGCAGCCTCCGGTTCGGCCGGTTCGTTCTTGCGACCCGAGGCCGTGAGCAAGAGGCCGACGCCGTAGAGGAGGATCATCGGCAACGACATCAAGATCATCGAGACCGGCTCCGGCGGGCTGAACAGCGCGGAAAGGATAAAGATGACCAAGATCGTCATCCGCCAGTGCTTGACGAAGGTCGCGTGCCGCACGATCCCGACGCGCTGCAGCGCCAGCATCACGATCGGCACCTGGAAGACGACGCCCATCGCGGCGGTCGTCATGAACAGCAAGTTGAAGAACTGACCGACGCTGAAGATCGCGTTGACCATGGACGGGTCCATCATGCTGATCAGGAACCCGAGGCTGTACGGCAGCGCCACCGCGTAGCCGAACCAAACGCCAGCGCACGTCAACAGCAACATGAACGGGAAGTAGCGGTAGAACACCCGGCGCTCGTTCTGGTAGAGGCCTGCAGCGATGAAGGCCCAGATCTGCCAGATCACGACGGGGCTCGCCAAGACCACCGCGAAGATCAGCGAGGCCCACATGAACGACAGGATGTCCTCAAGCCCGCCGGTCGCGTAGAGGCCGTACGGGACCGGATACCCGGTCCTGCTCTGGAGCAGGTAGGGATACTCGACCGACCCGTCAAAGATCTGCGCCTTATGCTCCAGGCAATAGGCCAAGAACTGCGCGGACTCTTCGCTGATAGACCCGGCGGCCTCCTTCGCCTGCAGACCCTCGACCCAGTGCTCAAAGCCGATCTGCCACTGCTGGCGATACGGCCCGACGATGATCTCCTGCACGACCCCCTTAAACGGCAGGACGACGACGATCGCGACGACGACAGCAACCAGCGCCTTGATAACGCGCTTTCGCAACTCGTCCAGATGGTCCCCGAAGGTCATCCTGGGCAGCGCTTCGGGCTGGTCGATGGCGTCTCGCGCCTCGGGCTGGTCGAGCGGCATGATCTCACGCAAGCTTAGGCCGTCGAAGAGGTCCCCCAAAATCGAAAACAGGCGGCCCTGTGGGCCGCCTGTTCCGGTCCGAGGCCTCACCGGCCCTCGCGGTGAAGGTCTTAGAGCTTCACTAGGTCGGCGATTTTCGAGAGGTAGGTGAACTCCACCCGCAGCTCATTGGCGAGCTTGAACTCGTCGCTCTCCTGGATCGCGTCGAATCCGTCACCGGCTTCATTGACCGGGTTGTTGCCGAGGATCACGGTGTCAACCCCGGGAGCCATCTTGGACACCACGCGGTTACCGAGGCGGGTCAACAGGTTGGTGAGCTGCTCCTTGCCGTAGGGCGCCGTGAAGCGGCCCATCAGGAACATCGTGCGCGTCACGCGAGGCGTGTAGAGGTCGTTGTAGATCAGGTCGCCTTCGCTGGCGTAGTTGCCGACCGGGTCGACGAAGTCAAACAGGCGCACCTCGGCGCGCTCGTCTTCGATGCGCGTGACCCTGCAGTAACCCTTGACGCTGTCGTCGTTGGGCCCCTTGACTCGGAATACCGTGCCTGGCTGTAGCAGGTCCTTGCGGCCGAGGTTGATGAAGGCCTTCGGGATCCCGTTCTTGGCGACCAAGACCTTGCCGTCGGCGACGTTGGGCGGCTGCCGGAGCGCTTCGCGCTCGACCAGCGCCGAGTTTTGGGTCTGCAGACGGGCGATCCGTCCCAGCAAGGCCTTCTTCTGCGCGGCGAAGTCCTCCTTCATCGACGTCATCTCTTCGTCCTTGTTTCGCAGGTTCTGCGTCAACGACGTGATCTGGCTGTCGCGGGCGTCGGTCGCCGACTGGAAGTCAGAGCGAGCCTGCTCAAGATTGGTCGCGTTCTCCGAAGCCGCATCAGATGCTTGGCTCTCGAGAGTGCCGTAGCGCGCGTCGCTGGCGTTCTTGTCCGCGAGAGCCTTGTCACGCCCCAGTTCGCTGTCCGTAGCGCGCTGGCTGACGGAGTTGATCTTCGCGATCATCGCCCCGAGCAGGTTCGGCAGGCCTTCCGCCTCAGAGACCCCCGCCTTGCTCGCGGCGTCCTTCATGAAGCTCGAGATTTCGGCCGGGTTCATCATGCCCGCGTAGTCGAGCTTCGCGGTGCCATACATATCCTTCCTACGGGCGATGCCCTCATAGGTCCCGGGCAGCTTGATGACGCTGCCCAGCGCCTCAACGTAGTCGCGGGTGAGCACGTCCTTGTCCTGAATCTCCTTCAAGGCCGCCTTGGCGTCGACAGCGCTCTGCCTCAGCTCCGCGTTGTTGGTCTGTTGGACGTAGCCGAATCCCAGCGCCCCGAAGAACATCAGGAGCAGCAAGAGGAAGAACATGATCGGTACGTGCGCGGCACCGCTTTGGCGATTGAGCATGGGAACCAACTCCAAGGGGTCTGAACGTTGAGAGCGTTGCCTCGCCTCGGGGGACGGGCGAAGGCGTTTTGCGGGCGTCTGGTGGGACGCCGAAGAAGTGAGGGCTGAGAACTCGGACTGTGGATCGAACCCGCGCTCGCGCCGAGGGCACGGCACCGCACGGGTCCGGGATCTTAGGTAGAGAGCGCCTGCGGTCAAGGCGCCGTCTGACAACGACTTGTCTAAGCCAAGAGTCTCCGCGACGATGTTGTAGATGCCGCGGTCCGAAAACCAGCCAGGAGCGAAGCCGCGCTCGTTTCGCCCCTCCGAGCCCGTCGTGTTGGGGCTCGTAGGCGGCGTTGCGTCGGGCAAGAGCACCGTCGCGGCCTTTTTCCGCGCCCACGGCCTGCTGCACATCGACGCCGACGAGCACGCCAAGGCAGCCTCCGAGGACCCCGAGGTCCTCGCCGAAGTCCGTTCTGCGCTTGGGGAAACGTACATCGTCAACGGCTCGATCGATCGCCAAGCGGTCGCAAATCTGGTGTTCTCGGATCCCGCGGCGAAGCGCCAGCTCGAGGCCATCATCCACCCTCGAGTCCGCACGAAAATCCTCGCGTCGCTTGAGGGAGCCGTCGCGCAGGGCCGCTCGTGCCTGCTGGACGTCCCGCTGCTGTTCGAGGCCGGGCTCTGGGAGCGGTGCGACCACATCGTGTTCGTCGACGCTCCCGACGCAACCAGGGCCTCGCGTGCCCGCGCGCGCGGCTGGGCAGAAGACGAGCTCGGGCGACGCGAACGCAGCCAGCTGGCGATCGCCGAGAAGCGCCAGCGCGCCGACGCGGTGCTCGACAACAGCGGCACGCTCGCAGAGACACGCCGCAAAGTCGCCGCGCTGCTCGCTGGCATGGAGACCGGGCAATGACCACGATCCCCGACCTCCACATCCGACCGCGCGCCGAACTGCTCGACGCCGCGGGGAGGCTGGGGCTTGAGCTGCCACCCCACCTCGCGCAGGACGAGATCGTAGCCGAGGTCGTCACCGCGATGACTGAGGCAGGGGAGCAGGTGGAGACCGAGGGTGCGCTGTCGATCCTCCCCGAAGGCTTCGGTTTCGTGCGGTTGGCGGCCGCCGGCTACGCCGAGACGGCCGTCGACGCCTACGTGAGCCCCAGCCAAATTCGCGCCCTGCGGCTGCTCCGCGGGCACCGCGTGCGCGGCCCCGTGCGCGCGCCGCGCGGCGAGGAACAATGCTTCGCGCTGATCAAGGTCACGGCCGTTGGCGGGCGATCCCTGCCAGAGCTCGCCGAGGTCGTCCCGTTCGGTTCGAGCACGACCCTGGACAGCGACAGGCTCATCGCTTTTGGCGACGAGGGCGGCTTCGCCGAAGTCGCAGCGAGCGCGCCCTGGCGATTCGGGCACCGGGTGCTCGTACACACCTCAACGGACCACCCGGCGACCGGCTGGTTGCGCCGACTCGGCCGCGCCCTCGCGGTCGCGAACCCTTCTGCCGAGGTGACGCTGTGTCTCTTGGACCAGCCACCCGAGGAGCTCGCGGCGGCGAAGCGATGCGGCCGCGCGCCCAACCTGACGGTCGTAGGCGCCGAGTTCGCCGCGCCCCCCAAGCTGCAGGCCAACCTCGCGGACCTGGCGCTGCACGCCGCCATGCGGCAGGTCGAGCATGGACAAGACGCCGTGCTGTTGCTGGATTCGCTAACGTCCATGACTCGCGCCTACGCCCGAAGCCAACCGCCGTCCGGCGCCTGGATCCAGCCGGGGCTCGACGCCCACGCCGTGCTGGCGCCGATGCGGCTATTCGCGGCCGCACGCGAAACGCTGGAGGGCGGCTCTCTAACGGTCATCGCGACGTTGGAAGACGGCGGCTCTGCCTTTGACCGGGCCATCGCAGGCGAGTTTAAACCGCGGTCTAACTGCGACGTTTGGCCGCACGAGCCTGAGCGCTCGCGAACGCGCCCGCCTTCACCAAGGTGACGCCTACCCAAGGTAGCGCGCGACGTCAGCGGCCGACGCCGCGTGACCACGCAGCCCATCGAGCGTCCCACGCAACTTCGCGAACGCCGCGCCCGGACCGCCGACGATCGTAAGGGGCCAGAGCAGCACGTCGAAGACGAGCCAGCCCAACCATGATCGCGCCGTGCCGTGCGCCCGCAGGAAGCGCACCGCGTTGCACGCCATAAAATACTTGCGCATGGGAGAGCGACCGCCGCCAGACGATTGCCCGCTGCGATGCTCGACGCGAACCCACGGCACCCATACGACGCCGTGTCCAGCGCGACGCAGCGCGTAGCTCAGCGCGACGTCTTCCCAATACATGAAGTAGTCCTCGGGGAACCCGCCTGCCGCCAAGGCGGGCTCGACGCGCAGCAGCAAGCAAGCCCCGGTGAGGAAGTCGACCTCCTCGGGCCCCGCGCTCACGTCCGTCGGCGCGCGCCCGTGTCGCCGCAGACGCAAAGCGTTCGCGGTGAAGCCGAGCTCCCCTCCCTCCGCCCAGACGACGCCGTTGGATCCGAGGATCGTAGGCCCGACAGCGGCGATGCGCGGGTCGTTGCGGAGAACCGCGAGGAGCGGCCCAACCGACCCGACCGGCATTCTGAGGTCGTTGTTGCAGACCAGCAGGTGTTCGAAGCCGGCTTCGGCGGCGCGGCGGAGGCCCAAGCTCATCGCCCCCGCGTAGCCGAGGTTTTGCTCCGAGACGAGCAGCTCAACGTCGTGACGATCCGAGCGCAGGTCGCTGAGCGCCTGCCCCAACGCAGCCTGCTCCGCTTCACCGGAGCCGTTGTCGATCACGACGATCGACATGGCGACGTCTTCCATCGCGAGCAGATCACGCACCACTTGCAGGGTCATCGCCGCGCCGCGGTAGTTCAGCACTAGCGCGCGCAGGTCCGGGCGCTGATCAACCACAAAGCCCTCGGATCATCCGCCAGTAGAGCGCGAAGAACCGGTCCATCGTACGCCGGACGACGGCGCCGACGCCGGTGTCCGCGAGGCCCGGGTTCAGCGTCATTGGCCACGCCACGAGCAGGTCGCGATCGGGGACCGTGCGGCCTCGCTGCGCCGGCCCGCGCGCCGCGAAGGCCTTGGGCAGCAGGCAAAGCAGCTCCCACTTGCCGCGGATCCACGACCCGAGGTGCCCCCGTCCCGCTCCAAAGGCCGCATAGACGACGCCGTAGATCAGCTGCGCCGGGATCGTCAGTATCAGCGTGCGCCAGTGCATGCACGTGAACAGCACGTACCAGCGGTTCTTGCTGTGCAAGTAGGTGCGCTTGCCCGGGTAGTGCGCCTCGCCGCGGACGCTGAGGCCGACGGTCCCCGCCAAGTGGGTGCACACCGCCGCCGGGCACAGGCAGATCTGATGGCCCCGCATCCGCAGCTTGTAGGAGAACTCGTTGTCCTCGTAGAGGATGAAGAGGTTCTCGTCGAAGCCGCCTGCCTGCTCGTATGCGGACTTCTTCACGAGGAAGCAGAGGGCGATCGCTGCGCCGACCGGGCCAGCCGGCGGCTCTGCTTCTGACAGAGGTCGGTACCAGTTGCGCAGGATCAGCGTCCCCAGGAAGTGCAAGTCACCGCCGTCGTAGTGCACGACCTCCGCGTCGTCCCCGCACACGGACCGCGCCTGCACCATGGCGACGCGCTCGTCGCGGTCCATGCACTCAATCAGCGCTGCGATTGCGCCGGCGTGCAGCACGACGTCGTTGTCGACGAACAAGACGCGCTCGTTGCTGGCGTGGGCGACGCCGACGTTGCGAGCGTGGCAGGGGCCGCCGTTGAAGCCCGTGTCTACGACCTGCACCTGCGGGTAGCGCTCCGCGACGACCGCGCGCGACCGGTCGTCAGAGTGGTTGTCCACGACGATCACCTCATCCGGAGCCGGGTCTTGCGCCAGCAGGGCGTTCAGACAGTCGGGCAGGTAATCCTCCCCGTTCCAGTTGACGACGATCGCGGTCAGCACAGCTTGACGGCTTTGCATGCTACCGGCGGCTCCCTCCCGCCGTTAGCAAAAGCGAACGCGGCCGCCTGAAGCTACGCGGCTGCGGGCACTACTTGAGCGGCGGCTCGAAGTCGGGGTGCCTGCAGACTCGCCGGTGCTTGATGCAGTAGGGCAGGTTGAACAGCGCCGCGACCGTGGCCTTGAAGCAGATCCAGAAGCCGCCTTTGACGCCCTTGATGTTGTCGAAGAGGCCGATGGTCCCGACCGCGTCCCCCACCTCTCCGCCGTCTGACTTCTTCTTGCCGCCAAGCCCCTTGGCGAGGAACCAGAAAGGGAAGCTCAGCACTTGGCCCCAAGGGAGATACTTGAACGCGTAGAGCCAGAAGTTGCGGACGTGGAAGTAGAGGCTGCGCTTGCCATAGCGCATCCCGAACGGGGCTTTGTGAACGACCTCAACCGCCGGGAACATCTTGACGCGGTAGCCGAGGTTGAGCAGCCGCGTGGTCAAATCGCGCTCGTTGCCAAAGATGAAGAAGCGAACGTCGTAGAACTTGGCCGCGCGAATCGCGGCCGCTCGCGCCATCGAGCCGCAGCCGCGGAAGGTCGCGAGGTAGCGCTCGGAGTGCAGCGTCTCGCTGTTCAGATACCAGTCCGGCATCTCCGGCTCGATCACCTTGGGCGACAGGATCGCCGTGCTGTCGGGCTCCGCTGCGAACTTCTGGACCATGTGCTCGACAAAGGTCGGAGGCAGGATGACGTCGTCGTCGAGGATCCCGATGAAGTCGCCCGTCGCGCTCGCGAACCCCACGTTGAATGTCTCACAGGCGCCGTAGTCCGAGCTGGGCATCCGGATCAACTGCACCTCTGGGAACTCCTCGGTGACCATCTCCGGAGTCCCGTCGCTGGAGTCGTTGTCGACGACGATCACCTGATCCGCGGGCACGGTCTGCGCCCGGATCGAGGCGAGGTTCTCTCGCAGGTCGTCTTTACGGTTCCAGACCGAAATGACGAGGCTGACCCGGGGTCTACGATGTTCGGTGCTCATACCTCGCGCTGGATGAGACGGTGGAGGCGGTCGTGGATCGCGTGCAACTCCCCGAGCTCGCCCGGCTTCAGGTCGAGGAACATCTCGCCGTAGAGCACGCCGGCGATGTCGACGTTGACCGTCGCCGCGCGGTGTCGGTGCTCGCTCATCCCGGGGAGGTCGATGTATGCGTTCTGGCTGACGTACGCCTTAAGGGCGTCGTACACCTTGGGGTAGACGTCCGTGATGTCGAACAGCGTGCCGCCAGGGGGCACGAAGTTAACGCCGTAGAGCAGGCACCGACAGTCCGCCGGCAACGTGTGCGCAGCGTCCGCAGTCGCCTTACTGATCGCGCGGTGGTCGCGATGCGCCTCACCCGCGTGGAAGGAATAAAGGGTCTTGGGCTGCACCTCGCGCATAACCTGCTCGACGCGACCAGTGAGGTCATCCAAGAGCTCCGGCAGCTGCCCGTCGGGCAAGTCCCAGTGACGCGGCGCGTCGAGGCCGAGTCGACCCAAGGCGTCGACGCCCTCTGCCCGGCGCACGTCACGGATGTCGCCGGCTTCACGCTGAGCGGGGTCTCCCTGGGCGCCATCCGTCGCGTGCACCACGACCACCTCGTGCCCGCAGGCTGCGTGGTGCGCGAGCATCCCGCCGGCACCGATCACTTCGTCGTCCGGGTGCGCGGCGAGGACCAAGACTGGGCCCTGCAGAGGTTCCCTGGAGAGCAGCGGTGAGAACAAGTGGTTCATACGATCGAACGGTACAGTTCGAGGTGGCGATCGGCAGAGTCTCCGATCGTAGGGAGCTTGGCGGGGATCTGCCCGCGGAGCGCGGCCAGCGATCCCTCCGAGCCGAGGAGGTCTCGCAGAACCAGCCCCAGCCGTTCGATCGGCGTAACCAATACGCCAAGTGAAGCCGAGCGTTCGCGGAGAGCCCCGGCGTCCGAACAGACGACGGGGACGCCGTGGGCAAGCGCCTCGTCTACGACGAGGCCGTATGTCTCTTGGCACTTCGACGGGAACACGGCGAGGTCGAGGCCTCGCGCCGGGTGCGGCTCCTCGCCGCCGTAGCGCCCGCGTTCGTAGAGCGGCGTTCCCTGCCGCCTCGCCACCTCGCGGACCTCGGCGGCGAAGCCGTCGTCGTAGAACGGCCCCGCGAGGTGCAACTCGCAAGGCAGCCCGCGGACCGCCTCAACAAGCTCTAACAAGCCCTTCTCCGGCACCAAGCCGCCGAACGTCCCGACGCGGAGCGGCCGCGACGGGTCGGGCGCAGCGACCTTGTCGACGGACGCGACCGCGCGCAAAAGACCGTGCGGAATGATCTCCACCTCGCCGTCATACGGCGCGCAGACGCGCACATAGTCCGCCGCGGTCCTTGAAGGCGCCGTACATACCGCGGCCATCGCGAGCTCCGTACGCACCAAGCGGTCACGCTCAGCGAGCCCCTGGGCGACGGTGGGGCCGCCTGCGCCGAGCGCTTCGCCGACGCACGTCACGCACGCAGCCCGCTCGGCTCCGTCCGGGCAAGAGACGCCCCCCACCGGCAGGCGGAAGAAGCGCGCGCACGTGATCCAAAGGTCGTGGAAGGTGCAGACCATCGGCACGTCGAGTTCTCGACACAGCGCGCCGATCCCGAGGCCGATGGCAGAGAACGCGTGCACGTGCACGACGTCCGGCCGAAAAGCTAGCAGCTCCGCGCGCAACAACTCCAACAGCCGAGGACGGATGAACCCGTGCACGTCGTATTCGCCCGGCTCGCGCAGCAACCGCGCGACCGAGATCCCAGCGTGGCGCTCGCGCAAGACGTCGCGGTCCTCGCGGGCGCGGTCGCTGCCGCTGACAACCGTCACCTCCGCGCCGCGGTCCACGAGCTCGCGCAGCAGAGCCGCCACGACCTGTTCGGTCCCGCCGCAGGCCTCTGGCGGGAAGTTGGCTGTAACGAAGCACGCTCTCACCGCGACCAGAGCTCCTGTTGCGAAGCGCGCAAGTGGGCGCGCTCGGTGCGGCGGCGCTCTGGATCCCGGCGATTGCGCGCGCCGATACGCCACCACTCCTCCCAGATGCGGAGCCGCACGCAGAACCGCACCCACAGCGCGCCGACGGCCCCGTAGTGCTTGCGGTAGTAGGTGAGTCGGTTGCGATGCCACGTGACCAGCATCTTGGCGAAGTTTCTGGTGCTGGCACCGCGGTGGTGCATCACGTCCGCGCTCGCGAGATAGCGGATCTTCTTCCCGCTGGCGTGGATCCGCAGGCAGAGGTCGACGTCGTTGTAGAACAACGCCAGCTCCTCGTCGAAGCCGCCCAGCTGGCGCCACTCCGAGGTCCGGACCATGCACACCGCGCCCGGCGGCTGGTCCACGTCCCGCGAGGTTCGGTGGTCAAAGTCCCGCATCAGGTAGCGGTCGACCACTCGGCTGCCAGGCCAAAACGCGCCGAAGGCCGAGTCGAAGCACAGCGCGCTCGCGAACCCAGGGAACCGCTGGCACGCGCGCTGCACCGTGCCATCTGGATCGCTGAGGCGAGGCGCGACTGCGCCGTAGTCCTGGTTGGCCATCAGGAAGTCGACCAGCTGGTCGAGCGCGCCCTCGCGCACCTCCGTGTCGGAGTTCAATGTGACGAGGAACTCGCCCGACGCGACCGCTGCGCCCTGGTTGTTGCCCGCTGCATACAGGCGATTGTCTGGGTTGCGGATGAGCCGCGCCTGCGGATAGCGCTCCGCGACGGCGTCGGCCGAGCCATCCTCGCTGCCGTTATCGACGACGATGACCTCTCGCGCGTGCGCCGGAGACTCCGCGAACAGCGCCGCGAGACACGCCAGGGTCAGCGAGCGCGTGTTCCAGCTCAGCACGACGACGGAGAGCACCGGCTGCTCGCTCACGACCCCTCCTGAACGGGCTCGACGCTGTGGCCGAGGTGCGACCGGCAGTCATAGCGCCACGTACCCAACAGCTCGGGAGCGCCGCTGCTGAGGTCGTGGACCTGGAAAAAGAACGTCGCGCTGACGAAGCTAGAAAAGGCCACGTCTGTCGGCGTCCAGCGGTCGCCGCTGCCGTAGATGCCCGCCGCCAGGAAGAAGCGGTAGTCCAAGGACATCAGCACGACGAAGCGCTCGCAGCTGCGCGACAGCTCCAGGACCGGCTTGTCGGCAGACGAGCCGAGATCGATCAGGTCCGACTTGGGCTGGATGCTGCGGAGACGCGCCATCAGCTTATTCGACACGAGCCATCGGCAGCTCGCCGTCGTCAAGCGACCGAGCGCCCCATACCACTTGGCATAGTAGCGCTGCTTGCTGACGCGATTGCGTGACCACATCGTCTCGAGGTCGCTCATGCCGGAGCGGTTGACGAAGTGGATCAGGCTGGCGTCCGGCACTTGGGTGATCGTGCGACCACTCTTACGGATCGCGACGGACAGATCAGCGTCCTCGTAGTAGAGGGGGTAACGTTCGTCCCAGCAGCCGAGTGACTCGAAATAGTCGCGTTCGATCAAGAACAGGCACCCGGACATCATCGGGAGGTTCAACGGCTCGTCTGCGTCCCAAGCCTTCATCCAGCTGCGCAGCAAGCGCTTCGCCCTACGCCGCGTAAACGCGCGCGAATACGTCGCCAGCGCTTCACCCCAGGCGTCGCCCAAGGTGGGCAACGTGTTCGGCGGAAGATGACCGCGAAGCTCAGGGTCCCAGTAACCCTTTGGAACGGCGATGCCGATCTTCGGGTCTGCCTCCAGCGCGCGCTGGAGCCGCGAGATCAAGCCGTCCAAGAAGATCAGGTCCGGGTTACTGATAAGGATTTGACGACCGCGGCTGTGGGCGAACGCGAGGTTCATGCCCTTGCTGTAGCCACCGTTCTCGGTGTGTCGAATCAGCACGCCTGCGCGGTCGTCACCCTGCTGTTCGCGCAGCAGCGCCAGCTCATGCTCGACCTTACGGATCAGAGGTTCCGGCTGCAGCGGCGAGGCGTTGTCGACGACGACGCACTCGAACGGCATCGGCGACCCGTCGGGGCGAGTGGGCCCGTTCTCACGCAACGACGCGACAGCCTGTGCACACTCCTGCCAGGTGTTGTAGTTGACGATCAGTACGGACAGCTCTGCCATAGCAGCGGACCCTTATCAGATCGACGTCTGGAGGCACCCAACGAAAGCACAAGCCCGCCGGTGTTACCAACGCCGCGGAACTTCCGTTGGCAAGGCCACCTCTGCTCCGCCCGGTGACCGCGCATCTACGCCCGAAACGTCACTGCCGACCCGGCTTTTTTATCTCGACTGAGCCCGGTGCGAGCCGCCGCGCGAGCCGCTCGCCCAGAACCTTCTCTGCCTCTGCGTTCTGACCGAATCCGGACCAGTCATCTTCAGCCGGCTCCTGGTGACGCCGCAGGTCTTCACAAATCTCCTGCTCGACGGCGAAACGCATCACCCATCCGTCCTTGCGAGAGCCATCTTCAACCAGGACCTCCATGCAAAGACGGCTCCGCACCGGGAAGTTGCGCTCGGTCTCTCGTCGCTTCCACCTCGACTGCCACACGCCGTTGCCGCGGTCCGTCGCGCTGTGATCGACGACCCAGCCGTCGCGCGACGTGACGATGTCCTGCCACCCCTGCCACGCCTCACCTAGGGTCATTGGCTCCGTCTGCAACTCGCGCCAGTTGCGGAAGGAGCCGCACGAGGCCAACGAGGTGAACAACAAGATCGACAGGACGCGTTTCATCTATAGATCCCGAGTATATCGGTCTTCGTGACCACGGCTCCCGCTTTCCTGTTTGACCTCGACGGAACCCTCGCCGACACGCTGCCCGACCTCACCGCCAGCGCAAACCACGTCCGCGGGCTCCACGGCCTCGAACCCGTCACCCAAGCGATGGCACGTCGTTTCATCGGGGACGGAGCCCGCGCGCTCATACGTCGCGCCCTAGCCGAGCGATCGCTCGACGAGGCCGCCCTCGACGACGCCGTAGCCGCCTACATCGACCATCACGAAGATCAATGCACGCGCGAGTGCCGGCTGTTCGCAGGCGTCGTGCCGTTTGTTCGACGCTTGAGAGAGCGGGGGCACCCGATCGCGGTCGTAACCAACAAACCTGAGCGATTCGCGCGGCCGGTTGTCGCCCACCTCGGCCTCGACGCGTTCGCCAGCGTCGTCGTGGGCGGAGACACGCTGACCACCAAGAAACCAAACCCCGAGATGCTCCGGCACGCGCTGAGCCAGCTGGGCGCCAGCGCAGCGGGGGCCACCATGATCGGCGACGGCACACAAGACCTGCGCGCGGGCAAGGCGCTCGGGATCCGCACCGTGGCCTGCCTGTTCGGATACGGCGACAGCGCGACGCTGCGCGAGGAGGGCGCAGACGCCTTCTGGAGCGCGTTCGGCGTCGCTTGCTGACCCAGGCACGGCGACGACCACGGCGCGGTCGCGACCTTCGAGGAACCGTTCGAGCACACTCCGTGCGGGTGCGAGAGGCCCGGCGTTCGCGCCGCCGGGCGCAGGTAGAGCAACAGGGACGGCGAGGCCTCTCTGGCGGCCGGGCCAACTAGCAGGCCCGACGCATAAGTCCTTATCAGATCGATGCCTGCGATCTACACCAGCATCTGACGGCGCGTCGACGAAGAGGCCGCGGAGCCTACACCGACGCCGGTTACGCCGGCGTCACTGGCACCCGACCCGCCTTGCGGGGCTATTTCTTGAGGCGGCTGACCTTCTGGATCAACTTCGTCGTCGAATGCCCCTTCTTGTCCCCGACGAACACAGCCTTCACCTCGAGTTCCTTAAGCGTCGGCTTCTCGGGCAAGGACTTCAGGTTGTAGTCCGTGCCCTTGGCATACAGCGTCGGGTGTAGCTGCCGCAGGAGCTCATCGGCCGTCTCGTCCTCGAAAGACGTGACGTAGTCGACGAACGACAAACCGGACAGCATCTCCATGCGCTCTTCGCACGGAACGACCGGATGCCCCTTGCCCTTGATCGCGGCGGACGACTTGTCGGAGTTGACGGCGACGACCAGCAGGTCCCCGCGGGATCGCGCGTCCTCCAAGCATCGCAGGTGCCCCACGTGAAGGAGGTCAAAGACGCCGTTGGTCAAAACGACGGACTTTCCGCTGGCGCGGAGGCCGGACAGGATCGCCGCGAGCGACTTCCTGTCGGTGAATACCTTGTCTTTCGAGCGCTGCTTGCGCGGGACGACTACCAAGCCTGTGCTCCCTTGTTCGGATGCGGAGTTGAAGGCCAACAGGATGCCACGACGACCCGCCGGCGGCAACGGTTGCTGCGCGCCAATCAGACGGAGGTCACATTCAGCGCACGCCCTCGGGCGCGGGCAAAGCCAGCAGCCTGCGACTCTCTCCGAGCAACCACTCGATGTCGGTGAACGGCTCGTAGCTGATGTCCTGCCAGCGCACGCGACCGTCCTTGTCCACGAGGAACGTCCCGTGCAGCGACATGCCCTCGAAGTCGTCGAAGCACCGCCACGCCTTGAAAGCTGCTAGCTCGGGGTCGCACAGCATCGGAAACGGCATCCGTTCCTCAGCCGCGAGGTCCTCAGACGCCTGCTTGGTGCTGGCGACCGAGTCGGAGCCGATCGCCACAATGTCGACCCCGGCGGCGCGGAAATCGTCCGCGAGCGGCCGCAGCGCGTGGAGCTGCTCGACGCAGTGCAGACAACCGAAGCCCAGGTAGAAGACCACCAACGTGGCGCGCTCGCCGCCAGCCGGGTCGAGCCGCGCGGTGCCGTCGTCGATCGACGGGAGCGCGTAGCCGGGGTTAGCGACCGGGCTCCAGACGCGCGGCCCGATCGAGGCGAGCGCCGGGCGGTCTCCGAAGTCCTCGCCGAAGCCCGCGAACTCGGAGGCGGGCGTCGTCGGCTGGCCCTCGCCTTCGACACCAAGCTGCTCAAGGTAGGCCTTGGGCGCCAGGCCTGCGAGCTCGACGACGACCTCGTCGAGCGCCTCCTTAGCCGCATCGCGCTCTTCGCCTTCGGCTGCGGCGGCGAGCTGCGACCGTCGAGCCCGGACGATCTGCGCGACGGTCGCGACCCGATTGGGGTTGCGGTCACGCGCCTTCTCAAGCGCCTCGAGCGCCTCCTTGAATGACCCTGCGGCGACCTGCACGCCCGTGCGGAGCGATTGGCTAATGCGGACGCCCTCCAGCTCGGCGAGCGCTGCGGAAGCGTCGCCGTCGGCGAGCAGTTGCTCGGCCTTGAGTTCACGCTGCAGGTTGAGGACCGACTGCACGACGTCCGTCGGCTCCTCGCCAGCGTCCTCTACGGCGGCGAGCATCTTGTCCCGCTTCAAGCGCTCGTCGAACGCCTTCTGCTCAGCCTCGTCGATCGCCGCAGAGCGCTCCGCCCGCGCCTTCGCGAGCAAGCCGCCGACGTCTGCGACGACGCGCGCAGCGGCGTCGCTTCGACCCAGGCGATAATTTGCGCGCCCCAACAACCGCAGCCGGGCGACTTCGCTCCGCAGGTCTTCGCTCTGCTCAAGGTAGCCGTCCTGGACAAGTTGCAGCGCCTCTGCCCAGAGGTTGTGATCCTCGCACAGCTGGATCATCCGCTTACGGCCATAGCCCGCCGCGGAGCCGCCGTTCTTGATCTGGTTGTGCTCGGGGTGGCGCGGCAGCTCGGCGAGGTTCTTCGCGATCTGCAGCGCCTCTTCGATCCTGCCGCAGTGCCCCAAGCTACGGGCCAGCCACTCCTGGTTGTGCGCGTAGTTGTGGATCAAGAACGGCATCACGCCGTCGCGCATCATGTGCGCATGATCGGCGCGCCCCGACGCCTCTTGTTGCCATGCCGCCTCGGGGTGTCGGTGCAGCTTGGCGTAGATGTGACCCGGCATGTGCCACTGGTGCGCGATCGCCGGCGCGCTGGCCCCGTTCTTGGCTGCAGAGACCAACGCGCGGCGCGCGTCCTCGCGGTCCCACAGGTGAATCCTGTAGTGGTGAGCAGGGTGCAGCGGCGCGGCCTCGAAGACCTGATCGAGCAGCGCGCTGACCGCGGTGTGCGAGACGATCGGGATGCCGCCTCCCCATCGATAGGCGAGCCAGTTCTGGATCGCGAGGAAGGCCTTCGCCTCGACGTCGTCGGGGTGCTCGAACACGATCGTGCCGAGGTCCTTTAGCAGCTGCTTGTGCAGCTTGTTCAGGTCGTCGCCCTTGCGCTCCTTGTTCTTCTCGACCACCGCTTGGATCGCAGCCTCCACCCGCGACGCTTCTCCCGACTGGAGCTCTTCGCGGTCCTTGTCCTCGACCCGATAGAACCGCGCCCAGGCGTCGATCCAGAGCTGTTCGCGATCGCTGCAATCCTTGCTTCGCGCGACGGCGTTGGCGATGAAGCCTGCTGCGCGCTCCGCGACGTCGTCGTTCGCGCGGCACATGCCCCAGTAGGCCATGGCGCAGTCGGGGTGGAGCTTGGCCACCTGCCGAAAGCTACGCTCAGCCTCGAAGTGCCAGAACCCGTGCTGTTGCGTGATGCCTTGGTTGAAGAACCGCTGCGCCAGCTCGCTGATCCCCTCGACCGGGAAGTGCACGACCGCGCTCATGCCGGGCATCAGATACGCCGCCGAACGCGGGCCTTCGTCGAAGGTCGTCCCGTGCCGGGAGTGACCATAAGTCTCCTGGATGTCGTCCTGTGCGCTCAGGACGATCGAGAGGAACGGGACGACGAGGACGGCTCGCATGCGTGGATCGTAACCGTCCGAGTGCGCCACGGCAGGTCAATCTTGAGCGCAGACGCGCGTCGCGACCGGCCATCTTGACCCGCCTCCGGCAGCATTTTCCGATGACCGAACCGCGGCGTGAGGCTACAGACGCCGAGGAGCGCGCCGCTTACTCCCCTGGCCTCGGCTCCCCCGACTCCTGTCCCCCTGACACCTGCCCCCCTGACTCCAGGATCTTGTTGACGACGTTGGTCGTCGACCGCCCCGCCACCAAAGGCACCAGCACCACCTGGCCGCCGTGGTCCTCGACCCACTCCCGACCAACGACGCCCTTGTCGCGCCAGTCTTCACCTTTGGCGAGCACGTGCGGCGTGATGGCCTCGATGACCGCCTGCGGCGTGTCGTCGTCGAACGGCACGACGTAGTCGACGGCGTCGAGAGCCGCCAACACTGCCATGCGGTCCTTCAGGTCGTTGAACGGGCGGCCTTTGCCCTTTTGCTGGCGCCGCACCGACGCATCGGTGTTGACGGCCACCATCAGCGCGTCGCCGTAGCTGCGGCTCTTCTGGAGATAGTCGCAGTGACCCGCGTGCAAGATGTCGAAGCACCCGTTGGTGAACACCAGCCGGCGCGCCTCAGCGCGCATGCGCGAACCCACCTCGACGGCCTGGTCGTGAGTCAGGACCTTACCGCCGCTGCTGGGCGAAGAGTCTCCCAAGCGCGTCATCACCTCGCGACGTGAGGGCGCCCACGTGCCGAGCTTCGCGACCGTGATCCCTGCTGCGTGGTTGGCGAGCCGCAGCGAGTCCTCCAAGCACACGCCAGCCGCGCGGCAATAGGTCAACACCGCGACGACCGTGTCGCCGGCGCCCGTGACGTCGAACACCTGCCGCGCCTCGGTAGGGATGATCTTGTGTGAGCCGTCCTCGGTCTGAAAGAAGATGCCGTCTTTGCCAAGCGTGATGACCGCCATACGGATCCCGGTGATCTCGCGCAGGCGCTGCGCTGCGCGGTGCATATCGTCCGTGGTCTCGATGTGCACGCCGGTCGCGGCCTCTGCCTCCGCGCGGTTGGGCGTGAGTAGATCAACGCCTTGATAGATCGAGTAGTCCTTGCCCTTCGGGTCGACGACCGTGACGCCGCCCACGCTGCGAGCTGCCTCGACGGCCGCTTGGATAATCGGACGCGTAAGCACCCCTTTGCCGTAATCACTCAACAGCACGCTCTTCCACGGGAAGGGCCGCTGCTGCAGCAGCTGGAGCATGCGCGCCTCTGCGTCGCCTCCGACCGCTGCGCGTGACTCGTGGTCGACCCGCAGCACCTGCAGCGTCTTGGCGACGTAGCGAGTCTTGCGCGTCGTGGGCCGGGTGACGTCGACGACCAGCGCGCCCGTGTCGATGTTTGCGTCTTCCAGCAGGCTGCGCAGCCGTTCGCCGGGCTCGTCGTTACCGACGACCCCCAGCACCGACGCCGAGGCGCCCAGCACGCTCAGGTTGCTGGCGACGTTGCAGGCGCCGCCCAACAGGTAGCGATCGCGCTCGAAATCAAAGACCAGCACCGGCGCCTCGGGTGACACGCGCTTGGCGTCGCCGTCGGCGTAACGGTCCAAGATGAGGTCTCCGACCACGAGCACGGGCGTGTCCGGCAAACCGCGCAGAAGCTCGGCGAGGCGACGGTTCTCACTGGCGAGGGAGTCGCTCATCAGCGCGGCTCCTGCAGGCATCCCCGCGCCTGCGCCGTGCAGATTAAGGCCTGGTGCAGCAACGGCAGCGCGATCTCGTGCATCGCCAGGATCGAGAGGCCCTGCTTGGGCGGCCGCTGAACCACGTTCGTCATGGCTCGGTATTGCTGCAGCATGTCGAAGTTGCAGGTGAGGAAGTCGTCGGTGAGTTGGCCGCGGTTACGGGCGATGGAGACTGCCTTGAGGAACACCTCAGGCATGATGACGGCCGAGCCGACGTTGAGCCAGACGCCCTTCTCAAGCCGGCCGACCGTGTCGGCGAACGTCCAGAAGTCCCGCTGCGTCGCCGCGCCCAGCGCCGCGCCGTCGAGCGCCGGGTCCATGTGCGTGATGTCGCAGCCGAAAGCGACGTGCACCGTCGCAGGGACCCCCAACCGCGCCGCCTCGGCGAACAGCGAGAGGTCCCGGTGCGGCAATCCAGCATCGAGGATCGCGCCGCCGATCGCCGCGCCCAGGCCGACGCCCTCGCTCTGGGCGCGCGCAGCGGCGCCGCTGAGCGCGTCCAAGGTCTCCCGCCACATGCCGAACGAGCCGTTGGGCAGGTTCTCGGCGACGTCTTCGCTGGTCGCGCCCTGATACGCCGTCTCCCAGTCGTGGATAGCCGACGCGCCGTTCGTCGCGACGTGCGTGATCAAGCCGCGGCGCATCAAGTCGATGATCAGCGGTGACAGCCCGACCTTGAGGACGTGCGCGCCCAGCTGGACGCCGACCTCCTTGCCGCGCTCACGCGCGGTCACGACCTCGGAGACCACGTGCTTAAGCGACTTGCTGCCGTAGATGTCAGGCAGCGCGTCGAACCACTTCAGGAAGCCTTCGACCGGCGGCAAGACCTCAGCAAAGTCCTCCTTGTGCACGAGGTTCTTGCGCTCTGCCAGCGGGCGGATGTCCAGCGGCCGCGGCGCCGCGTCGTCGATAGGATCGGGCATAGGATCGGCTGCGCCCATCGTGCCGGGTGCCGCATGCCCGGTCCAGGGTGCGCGGCAACGAACGTTCGACGCGCGGCGCTGTCAGGCGCCACCGGCCCCGCGCCAGCCGCCGCGCCACGGCAGGCAGCTCAGACCGCGCTCTGTCGCTCCGCGTCGGTGAACGGGTGCACCCCGCGGTCCTTGAGCAACTTCAGCAGGTTGTCCTGGCTGCTCTTGCGAGCAAACGCCACCTCGGCGTCGGTGACGCCGAGCAGGTGAAAGAAGTCGACCCGCCCCGCGGCGAGCTCGAAGGAGGACGGATAATGGGTCGGCTGCTCGACCAGCAGCCAACGCAGCAGGGAGCCTTCTTCGCCCGTAATCGATCCGTTGAGCGGGACCTGGTTGCCGTATTCAAACAGCTCGGCCTCCTGGTAGGTCCCGACCGCGACGAGCAGCTCGTAGGCCATCAAGTTGTGCAGCAACTCCACGGCCCAGCTTGACTTGTGATGCGACTCGATCACCAGCTCGAACCCGACACCGGCAAATCCGTTGGCGCCTTTGCCGGGCGCCTGTAGGTCCCATGGGTTGCTGAGACCGGAGGTTACGTAAACCCAGCTGTCGCGCTCCTCGTGCGGCGGACAGGCGAAGACGCAGTGGTTGAACCAGCCCTGATGCGGGCGCCCCTGGCCGAAGCGCTGAAACGTCGCCTCACCTGCGACGTGGACGCTGTCGCCGAGATCGCCAAACAAAGAGCGGTAGACCCGGTCCTCGCGGTCGGCCCACAGCTTTTCGAACCACTCACTGAATGTGGAGCCACTCATCGGCGATGCGAACGCTACCACAGTTGGAACGTGGCCCGTCACGCGCTATCCGTGATAGCCATATGAAACGATCGGACAAGGCCGCGCGCATCATGGAGCTGCTCGACGAGCGCTTTCCCTCGCCGCCGGTGCCGCTCGACCACCACGACCCGTACACCCTCTTGGTCGCGGTTTTGCTGTCCGCGCAGTGCACGGACGTACGCGTCAACGAGATCACGCCCGGGCTCTTCGCCCGCGCAGGGACGCCGCACGAAATGGTCGACGTGCCGGTCCCCGAGATCCGCGAGTTGATCAAGCCTTGCGGCCTCTCGCCGCAGAAATCCAAGGCCATCTCCGGGCTCTCGCGCATCCTGCTCGATGAGCACGGCGGCGAGGTCCCCGAATCACTAGAAGAGCTTGAGAAGCTGCCTGGCGTCGGCCACAAGACAGCGAGCGTCGTTATGGCGCAGGCGTTCGGCCACCCCATGTTCCCCGTGGACACCCACATTCACCGCTGCGCGTGGCGATGGGGCCTCAGCAACGGCAGCTCCGTTGAGCGCACCGAGCGCGACTGCAAGAAGGCGTTCCCCGAGGAGCGCTGGAACGACCTCCACCTGCAGATCATCTGGTTTGGCCGCACCGACTGCACGGCGATGCGCCACGACCCGACAGGATGCGCGATCTGCAGCTGGGCCATGAGCAAAGCGCGGCGAGCGGCAGAAGCCCGCAAGCGAAAGCGCGCCTAAGCGCGGCCGACGCCGCGCCCCCGCCTCGTCAGCGGCGTCGCTTAGAGGCGGTCTTCTTCGTCGTCTTTTTCGTGACAGCCCGCCGCGTGGTCGCGCTCTTGGTCGCCTTCTTCTTGGTGACCTTCTTGGCCTTCTTCTTGGCGCGCCGCGTCCGGGCCGCGCCCGCGCCGAAGACGACGTCGTAGACCTCGTCGAAGCGCTCAACGAAGGAGAACTTGAGTCCACGCACCAGCTCTCGCTTCAGCTCCTTGGCCTCAGCCTCGTTGGCCTTGGGCAGGATGACGCGCCGCAGGCCGAAGTTCTTCGCGGCGAGCACCTTCTCGCGCACGCCGCCGATGGCTAACACTTCGCCGACGACGGTCAACTCGCCGGTCATCGCGACGTCCGTGGGCGCGGGCCGCCCCGTCAGCGCCGACAGGAACGCACAAGCGATGGCGATGCCCGCCGACGGGCCGTCCTTCTTGATCGCCCCAGACGGAAAGTGCAGGTGCAAGTTGCTGGCGTCGAGCCGCTCCACGTCGATCCCATAGCGGTCTGCGCGGCTACGCAGGTAGCTCAGCGCGAGGCGCCCTGATTCGCTCATGACCTCACCGAGGCTCCCAGTCAGCTGAAGCGACCCCTTGCCATCGCTGCGCGCCGCCTCGACGTAGAGCACGTCGCCGCCGACTGGCGTCCAGGCGAGCCCCTGGATGACACCTGGCTGCGCCTGCTTGCGGCGCGCGTCCGGCTTGAATCGGGCGCGACCGAGCATCCCCTCCATCTCGGCGAGGCTGAGGCGACCAGGCGGCTTCTTGTTCGAAGCGACCAGCCGCGCGACCTTGCGGCAGAGCCTGCGCACGACCTTGTCCAGCCCGCGCACTCCTGCCTCGCGTGTGTAGTTCGGCACGATGCGCTGCCAGACCGGCAAGCTCACGGACAGATGCTTGGGCTGCAAACCGTGCCGCTCAAGCTGCTTTGGGAGCAGGTGGCGCCGGCCGATTTCGACCTTCTCTTCGAGGAGGTAGCCAGGGATCTCAAGGATCTCCATGCGATCACGCAGCGGCTCAGGGATCATCGAGAGCACGTTCGCCGTCGCCAGGAACATCACCTTCGAGAGATCGAAGGGTACGTCTAGGTAATGATCCAAGAACGCGTGGTTCTGCTCGGGGTCGAGCACTTCGAGCAACGCCGCGCTAGGGTCTCCACGGTAGTCGCTGCCGAGCTTGTCGAGCTCATCGAGGAGGATGACGGGGTTGTTCGTACCGGTCGCCTTGAGCCCCTGCAGGATGCGACCTGGGAGCGCGCCGATGTAGGTTCGGCGGTGGCCTTTGATCTCAGCCTCATCGCGCATGCCACCCAACGAGAACCGGAAGAACTCGCGCCCCATCGCACGAGCGATGCTGCGGCCGAGGCTGGTCTTGCCGACGCCGGGAGGCCCGCTGAAGCACAAGATCGAGCCGGCGTTATCGGGACGCAACTTGCGCACGGCGAGGAACTCAAGGACGCGCTCCTTGACCTCATCTAGGCCGTAGTGGTCGTCGCGTAGCACGCGCGCAGCGCGTGCTAGGTCGCTGTGTCCTCTACTCGACCGTGACCACGGCAGCGACGTGAGCCAATCAAGGTAGTTGCGGATGACGCTGTATTCGCCGCTCTCTACCGGCGTCGTCTTCATCCGCGTCATCTCCTCGTCGGCGCGGCGGCGGGCCTCGTCGGGCATGCCCGCGTCCTCGATCGCCTGCTCGAGGCGCTGGAGCTCTAGCGTCCTCGGGTCCTGCTCTTCGCCGAGCTCGCGCCGGATGATCTTGAGCTGCTCCTTCAGGAAGTAGTCTTTCTGTGCCTTCTCTGCCTTCTCACGGATCTCGTCCTGGATCTTCATATCCAGCGCCGCGAGCTCATTCTCGGCCATGGCGAACTGCAGCGCTAGCTCCAGGCGGTCGCCGACGTCGGCGGCCTCGAGGAGCCGCTGACGGTCCTCCACCTTGCGGACGACGCCAGCCGTGAAATCGGCGAGCTGCCCTGGGTCTTCGACGTTCAAGAGCGCCGTAGCGAAGCCGCTGTCAGCCTGTTCTTGCAGCTGCGCTAACTGTTGCAGCTGGGCTTGCAGCAAGCGGAACATGGACTCTGCGCGATCTCCTTGCGCCGGAATCTCAACCAGCTGCTTCACGCGGAGGAAGAGGTGCGGGCGCTGGCGAACGACCTTGATGCGGCGAGCGCGACGGATGCCCTGCGTCATGACCGAGTGGCTGCCGTCGGGCAGCTTGAGGGTCTTGACGATGCGCGTGATCACGCCGGTTTCGTAGAGATCGTGGACCGCAGACGCGTGCTCCTGTTCAGGGTCTTTTTGGAGCACGAGGAACAGGTGTCCGTTGTTCGCCTCTGCCTTGGCGACGACATCCCGCGCCGCGGAAGAGTCGAGCAGCAGCGGCATCATCAGGCTCGGGAACGGGACGGACTTCTGCAGCGGAAACGCGAACATCGTGTCCGGCAAGGCGTCCTGCACGACGACCGAATTGCTGACCTGCTCGGTCTCAACGACGAGGCCCGAGGCGTCGGTGACGGTGTCAGTCAACGCGGCGTCACTGCTGCCTTCATCGTCACTGCTGCCTTCATCGTGACTGCTGCCTTCATCGTGACTGCTGCTTTCATCGTCCGACGAGTCCTCGTC
>NYVR01000071.1 GCA_002684655.1 Planctomycetota bacterium
AACATCTTGCCCGCGCCGAACAGGTCGCCGACGACCTTCATGCCGTCCATCAGCGGCCCCTCGATGACCTGGAGCGGCCGGTCAAACTGTTGACGCGCCTCTTCGGTGTCGTCCTCGATGAAGTCGACGATCCCGTGCACCAGCGCGTGCTGCAGGCGCTTGGCGACCGGCGCGTCGCGCCAGGTCATGTCGATTACGCGCTGCTTGCCGCCGCCCTTGACCTGCTCGGCAAAGGTGATCAGGCGCTCGGTGGCGTCTGATCGGCGGCAGAAGAGCACGTCCTCCACGTGCTCGAGCAGGTCCTTGGGGATGTCCTCATAGACCTCCAGCATGCCCGCGTTGACGATGCCCATGTCCATCCCCGCGCTGATCGCGTGGTAAAGGAACGCGGAGTGCATCGCTTCGCGTACGACGTTGTTGCCCCGGAACGAGAACGACAAGTTCGACACGCCGCCAGAGACCTTCGCGCCGGGGCAGACCCGTTTGATGACGCGCGTCGCCTCGATGAAGTTGACCGCGAACTGGTCGTGCTCCTCGATGCCGGTCGCGACCGCGAGGATGTTGGGGTCAAAGATGATGTCGTGCGGATCAAAGCCGACCTCTTCGGTCAGCAGCTTGTAGGCGCGCTGGCAGATGTCGACCTTGCGCTCGACGGTCTCGGCCTGGCCGACCTCGTCGAAGGCCATCACGACGACGCCGGCGCCATAGCGCTGGATGTAGCGTGCCTTCTCAAGGAAGTCGGCTTCACCCTCTTTGAGGCTGATGGAGTTGACGACGCACTTGCCTTGGACGCACTTGAGCCCGGCCTCGATCACCGACCACTTCGATGAGTCGATCATGATCGGGATGCGCGCCACCTCTGGCTCGGTCGCGATCAGGTTCAGGAAGGTGGTCATCGCCTGCTCGGAGTCGAGCATGCCTTCGTCCATGTTGACGTCGAGCAGGTTGGCGCCGCCGCGGACTTGGTCAAGCGCGACCTCTAGCGCGGTCTGGTAGTCGTTCGCGAGGATTAGCTTGGCGAACTTCTTGCTGCCGGTCACGTTGGTCCGCTCGCCGATCATCATGAAGCTTGACTCCTGGTTGATGACCAGCGGCTCGAGGCCGCTGAACACGGCGAACGGTCGTTCTTCGTTGAGGCGTTCGCGGGGGTCGAGCTCTTTGACGGTCTCGGTGATCGTCTCGATGTGACCTGGGGTGGTGCCGCAGCATCCGCCGAGCATGTTGACGAAGCCGTCTTGGGCGAAGTCTCGCAGCAGCTGCGCGGTCCGCTCGGGCGGCTCGTCATATTCGCCCATCGCGTTCGGGAGGCCGGCGTTGGGGTAGCAGCTGGTGAATGTCGTCGCGTGGTTGGACAGCGCCTCGACGTAGGGGCGCATGTCTTCTGCGCCGAGCGCGCAGTTGATGCCCACGGACAGGGCCTTGGCGTGCGCGATCGACGCCCAGAACGCTTCGATAGTCTGCCCGGACAGCGTGCGACCGCTGCGGTCAGTGATCGTGACGGAGAGCATCAGCGGGACGTCGCGGCCCGCGCTCGCGACGGCGTCTTGATAGGCGAGCACCGCGGCCTTGCTGTTGAGCGTGTCAAAGATCGTCTCGATCAGCACGATGTCGACGCCGCCCTCGATCAAGGCCTCGGTTTGCTGGAGATAGGCGGCGTGTAGCTCGTCGAAGGTGGCCGCCCGGTAGGCCGGGTCGTTGACGTCGGGCGAGATCGAGAGCGTCTTGTTGGTCGGGCCGACCGCGCCAGCGACGAACCGTGGCTTGTCCGGCGTCTTCTCTGTCCACGCGTCGGCGGCCGCTCGGGCGATGCGAGCGGCCTCGACGTTGATCTCTCGCACGAGGTGCTCGGCGGCGTAGTCCGCCTGAGAGATCGAGGTGCCGTTGAAGGTGTTGGTCTCGATGACGTCGGCGCCTGCCTGCAGGTAGGCGTCGTGAACGCTGCGCACGACGTCGGGTCGCGTCAGCACCAGGATGTCGTTGTTGCCCTGCAGGTCGGCGTCGTGGTCGCGGAAGCGGTCGCCGCGGAAGTCGGCCTCGTTGAGCTTGTGCTGCTGCAGCATCGTGCCCATGGCGCCGTCGACGATCAGGATGCGGCGCGCCAGCAAGTCCTCAAGGGCTGCGCGCGTGTCGCGGGTGCGGCCCGCGACGGTGTTCTGCGAGGTAGCGGTCATGTCAGCGGATCAGCCGGACGGTCGGCACAGGCGATGAAGGTCGCGGGGAGGTCGCGGTCGTCTGACGAGGACTCGTGCAATTCGATCTCGACGTTGCGCAGGCCGGCGCGCTCGAGCCACTCGCGCACGCGCGCGATCGCGAAGCCCTGCCAGATGACGCCGAGGTCCTTCTGCAGCCACTCCCGGTCGGGCTGCGGGCGGTCTTCGGGCGCCGTGAAGTCGACCAGCACGATCCGTCCGCCCGGACGCACGACGCGCGCGAGCTCGGCGATGGCGTCGCGCGGCGACGGCACGTAGTGCAAGACCATGTGCGCGAGCACCGCGTCGACTTCGCCGTCACGCAGGGGCAGGTCCGTGGCGGCGCCGTGCCTCAGCTCGACGCGGTCGGGGTCTTTCAGCGCGGCGCGTTTGGCGTCGGCGGACGCGAGCATGGCCTCGGACTGGTCGATGGCGATGACGCGCATGCCGAGCTGGGCCATCTCCATGGCGAGGACGCCGGTGCCGGTGCCGACGTCGGCGATGGTTAGGCCGCGCGGCACCAGCCGGCCGATCGCGCGCGCCCGCTGCAGGTCGTCTTGGAAGACCTTGCGGAGCCGGTCCCATTCGGCGCCGAGCGAGTCGAAGAACTCGCGGCTGCCGAGCGTGCGCGCGCGCAGCAGCGCGTCGAGGGCCTCGGCGTCTGCGGCGATCTGTGGGTCGTCGCGCAGCGAGCCGCGCGCCAACAGCCAGCCGTCGCCCCACGCGCCGTCGCTCGGCGGGGTGAAGCGCGAGTAGCAGAACGCGCCGTCGCGTCGTTCGGACAACAGGCCTTGCTCTTTGAGGTGGGCTAGGTGTCGGGAGACGGTCGACTGCGGCAGGTCGAGCAGCTTGACCAGGTCGGCGACCGATAGCTCTTGGCGCTCGAGCAGCGCGAGGAGGCGCAGGCGGGTGCTGTCACCCAGGGTCTTTACGACCCGCTGGAAGGTGTCGACGGTCATCGGCGGGCCTTCAACCATATCCACGAATCCGGATAAGTGAATGATAACTTATCTGGGCGCCCGGTGGCTATGCGGTTGGCCGTATCTGTCGCCGTGACAACTGGTTGGCATGGAGCTCGCGGCGAAGCGCGCGCCGTGGCCGCGCCCTGGCGCAGGGCCTACCGTCCGTCGGTTGCTGCTTCATCGCGGCTCGCTCGCCGCGCGCGGGCAGGCCGCTTCTGCTGTCCGCGCGGCGCGGCTATGAATGGGTCATGACGTCTCGGGCCCACTTCTGCAGCGTCGCGGTCTTGCTGTCGGTTGCGGTGTTCGCGCAGCAAGGAACTCCGCGCCGCAGCGCGCAGCCGATCGCGGCTGGGACGCCGTGGCAGACGTCGGCGATCGTCATTGAGAGCGGCGTGCCGGGCCCGACCGCGCTGGTCGTCGGCGGCGTACACGGTAACGAGCCAGCTGGCGCGCGCGCAGCGCGCCAGGTGAGCGGTTGGCGCTTGGCCAAGGGGAAGCTGGTGGTCATCCCCCGCGCCAACGAGCCAGGGCTGCGCGCAGGCACGCGCCGCATGCCGGGGTTGACCAAGGAGCGCAGCGACCTCAATCGGCAGTTTCCTACGGCGGCTCGGCCGGCGCCTGTCGGCGTGCTCGCGACCGCGCTGTGGTCTTTCGTAGAGCAGCTGCGCCCGGACCTCGTGCTCGACCTGCACGAGGGCTACGACTTCACGCAGCGCAACCCCAAGTCGGTCGGGAGCTCGTTGATCGGCGCAGCGCACCCAGGAACCGCGGACCTCGCCGAGGCTGCACAGGCGGCGGTTAACGCCGAGATCGACGTCGCGGACCTGCAGTTCGTGCTCAAGCAGCGCGCGATCAACGGCAGCTTGATCCGTGCCGTCGTCGAGCAGCTGCGCGTGCCCGCGTTGATCTTGGAGACCACGACCAAGTCGCAGGCCTACGCCGTGCGCGCGCGCCAGCACCGCCTGATGGTGCACGCAGCGCTCGCGCACCTGGGTATGGCAGCGCACGGCCCGCACGTGCTGCTGGGGGACGCGCGTCGCGACGGCGCGCTGCGGGTCGGGATGTTCAGCGCCAAGGGTGTGAGCGGAAGCGGCCCGCGCAGCCTTGAGCGGCTGCTGCGCGACGGCTTCGACGTGCGGCGCTTCGGCGCGCGCGACGTCCAAGATGGCGCGCTACAGCAGTTCGACGTGGTGGTGTTCCCTGGCGGCAGCGGCTCGGGCCAAGCGCGCGCGCTCGGTTCGGCAGGCCGCGCCCGCGTGCGGAGCTTCGTCCAGCGGGGCGGTGGTTATGTCGGCATCTGCGCTGGCGCTTACCTAGCGGCCAACAACTACGCGTGGTCCTTGGACATCCTCGACGCTGACGTGATCGACCGTAAGCACTGGGCGCGCGGTCGGGGCACGGTGCAGCTCGCGTGGGCCGAGGGCGCGGGCGCTGTCCTAGGGACGCCGAAGAAGGCCTCGGTCCGTTACGCCAACGGCCCGATCTACGCGCGCAGCGGCGACGCGGCGCTCGACGACTTTGTTGTGCTCGCGACCTACCGCAGCGAGATTAACACCAACGGCGCTCCCGCAGGGGTCATGCTCGACGCGCCGGCGATCGTGCAAGGCGTGTTCGGTGAAGGCCGCGTTGTTTGTTCGAGCCCGCACCCGGAGCAGACCGAGGGCCTAGAAGACGTCGTGCGCCGGTTGGTGCGCGCCGCCGCGCCGCGGCGCTGACCGCCTGTGAGGGGTGCGCGGCTCGGGCTGCAGTCGGCGTGAGCCGGCCGACCAAGTCCGTCGTGCAATCCGGCCGCGACGTCTGGATGATCCAGTTATGCGAGGATCGCTGTTGGCGTCGCTCTTGGTCTTCGTGGCCGCGATCTGCGGCGCGTGTGAGGCCCCCGCTTGGTCGCTGCTCGAGCAGGTCGTCCCGCCTGCTTCGACGCAGGCGCTGCTCGTCTCGAGCAGCGCATGGTCGGATGCCGAAGGGCGTCTGCAGCGTTGGCGGCGGGGCCCTGGCGGCGGCTGGCAGGCGGTCGGCGCGCCGATCTCGGTGTCGCTCGGTCGCAGCGGTATGGGGTGGGGGCTTGGGCTTCACCGGAGCGCGGCCGGCCCCTCCAAGCGTGAGGGTGACGGCCGCTCGCCGGCGGGGGTCTTCACGCTGGGCGCGGCGTTCGGCTACGCGGCGGCGCCGCCCGCGGGCGTCACGGTCCCTTACCGCGCGGCCGACGAGCGTGACTACTTCGTCGACGACGTGGCCTCCGATGACTACAACCGCTGGCGGCGGATCAAAGACGAGGACGCCAACGATCCGAAGGCGCGTTGGGCTAGCTGCGAGCGGATGCGGCGCGCTGACGATCTCTACGAGCTGGGGATGATCGTCGAACACAACCAGGGCTGCGTCCCCGGCGCGGGCAGCGCGATCTTTCTTCACGTCTGGCGCGCCCCTGGCGCTCCGACGAGCGGCTGCACAGCGATGGCCCGCGAAGATTTGCTGGAGGTCCTCCGCTGGCTGGACCCGGTGGCGGCGCCGGTGCTGGTGCAGGCGCCATCTCTAGCGCTCGGCGGGCTGCAGGCGGCGCCCCGTTAGGGCCGCGGTGCGCAAGCGATCATCTCGTCGAGCGCGGGGTGCTCGGGAGCGTCCTTGCGCCACGCCATCACGATCGGGAACGTCACCCGCGGCTCGCCCCAAGGATAGGCCGCGAGTCGTCGACCCTTGGGGCCGTCGGCGTCCAGGCTCGGCACCAGCGACCAGCCGAGGCCCGACTCGACGTAGCCTAAGATCGTGTCCGCGGTGCTGAGCGCGATCGTCGAGCTCGGCGTGACGCCGTGCTGGGCGATCGCCTGCAGTTGGAGCGCGTGATGCGGCGTATCTGGCTCGTAGCTCAAGAACGGCATCGCCGCGAGCTCTCGAAGATTGGGGCTTCCGCGCCGCGGCGCGCGCGCCTTGGGGACGACGAGGCACGCGTGCACCGTCGCGACCGCTTGGCTCGCGATGTCGTCGGGGACTTCGTGGAGGTGCGCGATCAGCACGTCGGCTGCGCCGCTGCGCAGCGCCTCGAGGTCGACCGTCGTCAGCTCCTGCAGCGTCAGCTGGGCCTGCGGTCGTCGCTTGCGCAGCGTCATCAGCCACGGCGGCAGCAGCTGTCGGATCAGCAGGGACTCTGCCTGGATCGTCAGCGCGCCGTCATACGCGCCGGTGCGCACGCCCTCGACGACCCGGGGGAGGTCGCGGAAAAACGGCGCCACGAAGTCGAGCAGCCGCTGGCCTGCGGGCGTCGGCAGCATCCGGTCCTTGCCGACGCGCATCAGCAGGGTGACGCCGACCTCGGCCTCGAGCTTCTTGACCTGCTGGTGCAGGGCGGGCTGCGTGATCGGGTAGTCGGCCGCGCGCGCCGCCTTGGCGTAGCCGCCGCTGTTCGCGACCAGGTGGAACCCGGCGAGTCGATGCAGGTCGATCATGTGGGGGTGCGTCCAGAGGATCTCGGCGCCGATCTAGGCGCGAGGACTTCGATAAGCCTTGCTTATTGATTTGAGTATAGCAAGTAGCTCACATAAACTTTGGAAAGCGGCGATAGTTGCTCGTGCCTGAAACACAGGAGTCGATGCGCATGCCTAACGACCAACGCAAACCATTCCCGCTCTCGCTGCTCTTGACCGCCCAGTTCTTCGGGGCGTTCAACGACAACGCGTTCAAGATGATCGTCGTCCTGCTCGGCATCTCGGCCGTCGCGGACCAAGGCGAAGTCGAGAAGCAGGGCGTGACCACCCTCGCGATGGTGGTGCTGACCGCCCCGCTGATGCTCGGCTCGTTGCCGGCGATGGTGCTGGGCGACCGCGTCAGCAAGCGCAGCTTGATCGTCTGGACCAAGCTCGCGGAGCTGGCGCTGATGGCGCTCGGCACCTACGCGCTCTGGGCGCAGCCGCAAGGTTGGCTGCCCTACGTTGTGCTCGGCGGCATGGGCCTGCAGAGCGCGCTGTTCGCGCCTGGCAAATATGGCCTGCTCCCCGAGGTGTTGCCGCACGAGCAGCTCACCGAGGCCAACGGCAAGCTCGAGGCGGCGAGCTTCCTCGCGATCATCCTCGGCACCGTCGCGGGGGGGCTGATGCTGGAGAACGTCGGCGGCTCGGTTTGGATCGCGGGCGTGATCCTCACCGTGCTGTCTGCGTTGGGCTTCACGACCGCGGTATTCTTGCCGCGCGTGCCCGCGAGCGGCGGCGGCGTGCCCGCGGCGGTCGCGCTGCAGGGTGCATGGCGGGCGGTTCGCGACGACCGCTCCCTGTGGCTGGCGACGCTCGGAACGGTCGCGTTCTGGAGCATCGCGAGCTTGCTCGGTCAGGACGTGCTGGTCTACGGCAAAGAGATCCTGAAGTTCCCCGACGACCTCGCGGCCGTGCCCTACGCGCTGTTCGCGATCGGCGTCGGCGCTGGCTCGCTGCTGGCCGGCAAGATCGCCAAGGGCAAGGTCGAGACCGGCCTGATCCCGCTCGGCGCGATCGGCCTCGCGGCGACGACCGCGGCGATGGGTCTGCTAGTGCCGGGTCGCTTCGGCACGTTCACGTTGATGACCCTGCTGGGCGTCGCGAGCGGCTTCGTCGTCGTCCCGCTCAACTCGCTGGTGCAGTGGCGCGCGCCGGCCGACCGCCGCGGGGGCGTGATCGCGCTCGTCAACATGCTCTCGTTCGCCGGCATGATGGTGGGCAACTTCAGCTGCCTGGGCCTCGCGCGGATCGGGTGCGACTGCGCGACGATCCTGGTGATCGCCGCGGCGCTGACGTTCGCGGCGACCGCGTGGGCGATCTGGCTGTTGCCTGAATCGCTGCTGCGCTTGGTCATCGTGCTGCTCGCGAACACGCTCTATCGACTCCGCGTGATCGGTCAGGGGCGCGTGCCGGCGACGGGCGGCGCGCTGCTGGTGCCGAACCACGTGTCGTTCCTCGACGCGCTGTTCTTGCTCGCGGCCACCGACCGCCCGATCCGCTTCGTCGTTGAGCAGTTTTGGTACGAGAAGCCTTACCTCAAACTGTTTCTAAAGGCGCTCGGCTCGATCCCGATCAGCGCCGCGGGCGGCCCGCGCGTCGTGCTGCGCGCGCTCCGCGACGCAGGCCAGGCGCTCGACGACGGCGAGGTGGTGTGCTTGTTCGCCGAAGGCGAGATCAGCCGCATGGGCAGCACGCTGCCGTTCCGGCGCGGCCTCAAGCGCATCGTCAGGAAGCGCAACGCGCCGATCGTGCCGGTGCACCTCGACCGCGTCTACGGCTCCTTCGGCAGCTCTCAGCAGGGCCGGGTGCGCCTGCTGCCCGACCGGATCCCGATGCCGGTGACGGTCTCGTTCGGCGCGCCGATGTCCAACGACGTGCTGCCTGCCGACGTGCGCGTCGAGGTCGAGCGCCTCGCCGAGTCCGCGGCGCAGCTGCGCGCTGACGAGCTGAAGCCGGTGCACGTGGCGTTCGTGCGGCGCGCGCGGCGCGCCCCGTGGCGCCAGTGCCTCGCCGACACGCAGGGCAAGAAGCTCTCGCGCGGCGCCTCGTTGGCGGGCGCGGTGATGATCGCGCGGCGCCTGCGTCGCAGCTGGACAGATCAGCAGCGCGTCGGCGTGATGCTGCCGCCGTCGATCGCCGGCGCGCTGACCGCGTTCGCCGGGAGCCTCGCGGGCAAGACGGTCGTCGCGCTCAACTTCACGGTCGGTCGCGCGGCGATGGAGTCCGCGGTGCGCCAGTCGGAGCTGCGCACCGTGTTGACGTCGCGCGCCTTCGTCGAGCGCCTCGACCCAGAGGTGCTGCTCGCGCTCGGGGGCGTAGAGGTCCTCTTCCTTGAGGACGTGATGAAGGGCGTCAGCGCCTTCGAGCGGCTCGGGTGCATGATTCGCGGCCTCGTGCTCCCGATCGGGGCGCTCGAGCGTTGCTGCGGCGCGACCCGTCGCGTGCATCGCGACGACGTCGTCAACGTCCTGTTCAGCAGCGGCAGCACCGGCGAGCCCAAGGGCATCGAGCTGACGCACACCAACCTGCAGGCCAACTGCGACGCGATCGCCCAGATCGTGCCGTTTGACCACCGCGACAAGTTGGTCGGCGTGCTGCCGATGTTCCACTCGTTCGGCAACATGGCGCTGTGGTACGCGGTCGGCCAGGGCGCAGGCATCGTGTTCCACCCGAACCCGCTCGAGGCGGCCGCCGTCGGCCACTTGGTTGGTTCGCACGGCGCGACGGTGCTGATCGCGACGCCGACGTTCCTGCAGCTTTACTACCGCCGCGTCGAGCCGGGTCAGTTCGGCTCGCTGCGCATGGTGCTGACAGGCGCCGAGAAGCTCACCGATGAGCTCGCGGACGCGTTCGCCGACCGCTTCGGCCTGCGCCCGGTGCAGGGCTATGGCGCCACCGAGTGCGCGCCGGCGATCTCGGTCTGCGCGCCGGGCTACCGCGCGTCCGGGTTCTATCAGGCCGGCTCGCGGCGCGGGTCGGTCGGTCGCCCGGTGCCAGGCGTCACCGTGCGCGTGGTCGATCCGGACACCTTTGAGCCGGTCGAGACTGGCGAGCCGGGCATGCTCCTCGTGCGCGGCGCCAACGTCATGAAGGGCTACCTCAACCGCGACGACCTGACCGCCGAGGTCTTGCGTGACGGCTACTACGTCACCGGGGACATCGGCCGGCTCGACGCCGACGGCTTCCTGTTCTTGACCGACCGGCTGTCGCGCTTCAGCAAGATCGGCGGGGAGATGGTGCCGCACGGCACGGTCGAGGAGCACCTGCAGGCCGCGAGCGGCAAGAGCGAGCGGGTGTTCGCGGTCTGCGGGGTCCCCGACGCCCGCAAGGGCGAGCGCCTCGCGGTGTTGACGACGCTCGGTCCGGACGCGCTGCCAGACCTGTTGGAGCAGCTCGGTCGCCGCGGTTTGCCGGCGCTGTTCGTGCCGAGGCCGAACCAGTTCGTCCACGTCGACGCGCTGCCGGTCCTGGGCACCGGCAAGCTCGACCTCCGCAAGGTCAAGGAGCTGGCCCAGGCAGCGCAGGCGGACTGAGTCGCCCCGCGGTTTCTGCCCGCGCGTCGCCTTGAGGCTTTCGTCCGCGACGCGGTTCGGCAGCATGTCGTGATGGCGCCCGTGATCCCGATCGCTCTCCTCGTCTTGTTCTCCGGCGCGGCCGCCGCGCAGGGAACCGCGGCTGACTATCGGCGCGCCGCCGAGCTGCCGCGCAAGTGGTCGCGCGCTGGCCAGCGGTTTGATCCGCAGGTGCGCTGGCTCGACGCCGGCGGGGTGCTGTGGTTCGAGGAGGGGCGCGGCGCTGCGCGGCGGTGCGTGTTGGTCGCGGCCGACGGGACGGTGCGTCGGGCCGCGACGGCCGCCGAGCTAGGCGTGAAGGACGAGCCGAAGCAGCTCCTGCCCCGGTCGGGCTGGGGGCGCAGCGAGCGCGGCGGGCGCCGCGCCGAGGTGACGTTCGAGAACCGGATGGAGCAGGTCGTGCGGCTGTTCTGGGTCGACACGGACGGCGTCCCGCGCCCCTACGGCGAGCTCGCGCCGGGCGCGCGGGTCACGCAGTCGACCTACGTCGGGCACGCGTGGATCGCCGACTTCCGCGCCGACGACCTCGTCGGCTCGTTCGTCGTTGAGGGCCGCAAGGCGCTCGCGGTGTTCGATCAGGCGTCTCGCGACAAGGTCACCGCCGAGCCCGCGCCGCGCCGGCGGCGTCGCGGCGCGAAGGCGCCCGCCCTGTCGGTGCGCGATCACGACGTCTGGTGGACGCCGCCCGACGGCGCCGCGCGGCAGCTGACGACGGACGGCGTCGCCGCGGACGCCTACCGCAGGCCCCGACACCGGTCGCCAGACGGCAGGCGCGCGCTCGGGTTTCGGGTCGCGCCCGGCGAGGAGCACCCGGTGCACTTCGTCGAGTCGTCTCCTCGCGACCGCGTCCAGCCCCGGCTCCACACGCGCGACTACACCAAGCCCGGCGATCGCATCGACCGCCCGCGGCCGGCGCTCTTCGACCTCGTCGAGGGGCGTCGCATCCCGGTCGACGAGGCGCCGTTCGAGGACGCGTGGCGCATCGACCGCGTCCGCTGGGCCGACGACAGCAGCGAGGTCTTTGTGTTGTACAACCGGCGCGGCCACCAGCAGCTGCGCCTCTACGCCATCGACGCTGACACGGGCGCGGTGCGCGTCGTCGTGGACGAGCAGAGCGATACGTTCATCGACTACTCGCAGAAGACCTGGATGCGCTGGATCGACGGCGGCCGGCGGCTGCTCTGGGCGAGCGAGCGCAGCGGCTGGAACCACCTCTACTTGGTCGACGTCGCGACCGGCGCGGCGACCCCGATCACCAAAGGGGAGTGGGTCGTGCGGCGTGTTGAGCGCGTCGACGAGCAGCGTCGGCAGATCTGGTTCACGGCGTACGGCATCCACCCGGACCAAGACCCGTACCACGCTCACCTCGCGCGCGTCGACTTCGACGGCGCGAACCTGACGGCGTTGACGGACTCGGACGGCAGCTACGAGTGGCAGTTCTCGCCAAACGGCCGCTGGTTCGTGGCGCGTTGGTCGCGCGCGGACCACCCTTGGGTCACCGAGCTGCGGCGCAGCGACGACGGCGCGCTGGTGGCCGAGCTCGGCCGCGACGACGTCCAGCCGCTGCTCGACCTCGGCTTCGCGCCGCCCGAGCGCTTCGTCGCTAAGGGTCGCGACGGCGTCACCGACATCCACGGCGTCTTGATCAAGCCGTCCAACTTCGACCCGGCGAAGCGCTACCCCGTCGTCGAGGACATCTACGCGGGGCCGCACGGCTACTTCGTCCCCAAGCGCTGGGGGGTCGGCGGGCGGCAGCGCCGCGTCGCCGAGCTTGGCTTCGTGGTCGTGCGCATCGACGGCATGGGCACCAACTGGCGCAGCAAGGCGTTCCACGACGTCTGCTGGCGCGACCTCAAGGACAGCGGCTTCCCCGACCGCATCCGCTGGCTGCGCGCGGCCGCGGAGACGCGGCCGTATCTGGACCTCGACCGCGTCGGGATCTTCGGCGGCAGCGCTGGCGGCCAGAGCACGCTGGCGGGCCTGCTGCATCACGGCGACTTCTACGACGTCGGCGTGTCGGACTGCGGCTGCCACGACAACCGGATGGACAAGATCTGGTGGAACGAGGCCTGGATGGGGTGGCCCGTCGGGCCGTGGTACGCCGACAGCTCCAACGTCACGCACGCGGGCAAGCTGCAGGGCAAGCTGCTGCTCACTGTGGGGGAGATGGACCGCAACGTCGACCCAGCGTCGACGATGCAGGTCGTCGACGCCTTGATCCGCGCCGACAAGGACTTCGACCTCGTCGTCGTGCCCGGCGCTGACCACGGCGTCGGTGAGTCTCCGTATCTCGTCCGGCGCCGGCAGGACTTCTTCGTCCGCCACCTCTACGGCGTCGAGCCGCGGCGCTGAGCAGCAGCGCGATCGTCGCGCGCTTGCTACGCTTTACCTATGGCGACCATGCGCTGCGTCGTCGTGCGTGAGCACGGCGGCTTCGACCGGCTGCTGCAGGAGGAGCGCGACGTGCCGACGCCGCGCCGCGGTGAGGTGCGGGTGCGCGTCCGCGCGGTCGGCCTGAACCACCTCGACACGTGGGTTCGTCGCGGGGTTCCAGGGCACACCTTCCCGCTGCCGCTGGTCACCAGCAGCGACGCCAGCGGCGTCGTCGACGCGCTGGGCGGAGGCGTCGATGGCGTGCGCGAGGGCGACGAGGTCGTCGTCCTGCCGGGCGTTTCTTGCAGCGCCTGTGAAGCGTGCCAGCAGGGCTTCGACCATCTGTGTCGTCGCTACGACATCCTCGGCGAGAGCTGCGACGGCACCGCCGCGGAGTATGTGTGCCTGCCGGCGGCCAACGTCGCGCCGAAGCCGCGGGGCCTCGGCATGGAGGAGGCGGCCTCGGTCTGCCTCGTGTTCCAGACGGCGTGGAACATGCTCGTGCGGCGCGCCGAGCTGCGCGCCGGCGAGACCGTGCTGGTGCACGCGGGCCTGTCGGGCGTCGGCTCGGCGGCGGTGCAGATCGCGTCGGCGCTCGGCGCGCAGGTGATCGCGACCGCGGGCGGGGCGGAGAAGTGTCGGCGGGTCGCAGCCCTCGGCGCGCACTACGTGATCGACTACCGCGACGCCGACTTTGCGTCCGAGGTGCGGAAGATCACCGGCAAGTCCGGCGTCGAGGTGGTGTTCGAACACGTCGGCGAGGCGACGTTCGGCGGTTCGATGAAGTGCCTCGCGCGCGGCGGGCGCATGGTGACCTGCGGAGCGACGACCGGCGGCGACGTCGGCGTGTCGCTGCACCAGGTGTTCTTCAAGAGCCTGTCGATCCTCGGCTCGACGATGGGCAGCAAAGGGGACCTGCGGCAGGTCTTGCGCATGTTTGACCAGGGCCGCTTCCGCGCGGTGCTCGACCGCGCGCTGCCGATGGCCGAGGTGGGCGAGGCGCACCGGCTGCTCGAGGCGCGCGAGGCGCTGGGCAAGGTCGTCTTGACCGTCTGATCCCGACCGTCGGCGACGTTCTGACGGATTGCGGCCGGTTCGCGTTGGCGCGGCGCCGCGCAACCCGCAAGATGTTTCGCCCGATGACCTCACGAGTGCTGTCCGAGCGGCGCGGCGACGCCGTGCTCGTCACCCTGAACGCGCCCGAGCGGCGCAACGCGATCGACCAGGAGATGGTCGACGGCCTGCACGCCGTTCTGGATGAGCTCCAGCACGACGAGTCGGTCGCGGCGCTGGTGATCACCGGCGCTGGCGACAAGGCCTTCGCGGCGGGCGCGGACATCGCGCAGCTGCGCGACCGCACGTCGGCCGACGCGATGAAGGCGATCAACAGCGCGATCTTTAACCGCGTCGAAGAGTTCCCTGCGCCGGTCATCGCGGCGGTCAAGGGCTACGCGCTCGGCGGCGGCTGCGAGCTGGCGATCGCGTGCGACCTGCGCGTGATCGGTGCGTCGGCCAAGATGGGCCAGCCCGAGGTCAAGCTGGGCATCATCCCGGCTGCGGGCGGCACCTACCGGCTGCCGCGCCTGATCGGCCTCGGCCGCGCGCGCGAGCTTATCTACACGGGCCGCATGGTCGACGCCGAGGAGGCGCTGCGCATCGGCCTCGCCAACCAGGTCGTCGCCGACGATGAGGTCGTCGACGCGGCGCTGGCGATGGCGGCGCAGATCGCCAAGAACGGCCGCCTCGCCGTGCGCGGCGCCAAGCGAGCGCTCAACGCGCTGTCTCGACCCGGCCAAGAGACCGCCGTCGCGTTTGAGAGCTCGACGCAGGCGGTGCTGTTCGACAGCGCGGACAAGGTCGCGCGGATGACCGCGTTCCTCGATAAGCAGAACACCAAGAAGAAGAGCTGATACACCATGACCGAAACCAAGTTCCACAAGGTCGCCGTGCTCGGTGCGGGCACGATGGGCGCCGGCATCGCGCAGGTCTGCGCGCAGGCCGGCTCCACGGTCGTACTCTGCGACATCTCCGAAGAGTTCGTCAGCAAGGGCGCGGCCCGCGTGCAGGCCTTCTTGCAGAAGGGCGTCGACAAGGGCAAGACGACCGAGCAGCAGCGCGACGACACCTTGGCGCGGATCTCGACGAGCACGGACCGCGCGGCGGCCTGCGCCGACGCAGACCTCGTCGTCGAGGCGGTGCCCGAGGACCTCGCGCTCAAGAACGGCATCTTCCGCGAGCTCGGCGCGCTGGTGAAGCCGTCGTGCGTGCTGGCGAGCAACACCTCGTCGCTCTCGTTGGCCAAGGTCTTCGACGGCGTGCAGGGGCCCGAGCGCTGCATCGGTTGGCATTTCTTCAACCCGGTCCCGATCATGAAGCTGCTCGAGCTGGTGCGCACCGACGCGACGAGTGACGCGACGATCGCGGCGTCGCAGGACTACGGCCGTCTGCTGCGCAAGGAGCCGATCCTGGTCAAAGACAGCCCTGGCTTCGCGAGCTCGCGCCTCGGCGTCTGCCTCGGGCTGGAGGCGATCCGGATGCTGGAGGCTGGCGTCGCGTCGGCAGAGGACATCGACAAGGCGATGATGCTCGGCTACGGCCACCCGATGGGGCCGCTCAAGCTGACGGACCTCGTCGGCCTCGACGTGCGCCTCGCCATCGCGGACTACCTCCGCGACGAGCTCGGGCTAGAGGGCTTCGCGGCGCCGGAGCTGATGCGTCAGATGGTGTCCGATGGCAAGCTCGGCAAGAAGAGCGGCCAGGGCTTCTACGCCTGGTAGCTCTGGGCGGTGGCGGCCTGCAGCTGCTGCATCACCGCCGCAGCGTCGGCGCTGCGGCGCGCGGCGCCGCGGTCGACGTGCAGGACGAACTCGACGTTGCGCGCGCGCGGCGAAGGCCGCGTCGGGCTGGTGCGGTACCGCTTGTAGCTGCGGTGGAACGCGCGCACCGCGCCGTGCTCGGCCGCGGACGCGACCAGCTTCTCTAGCCCGATGACGCCGTCGGTGCTGTAGCTGATGAGAAGGTGTCGGGCCGGCAGCGTGGACAAGACGCGCTCGAAGGCTGCGCGCGCGCCTGCGCGCGTGTTGAACGCGCTGCGACGCTGCCTCCAGTCCGGTCGGATCGCTGCCTTGAAGCCTCGCTCGGTGGGGGGCGGCAGCTCCGGCTGGTCCCACAGGACCAGCGAGTTCAGCACGTGGTAGTTGCTGGCGTAGGGGTGCTGGTTATAGGGCGGATCGAGGTATGCGACGTCGGCCTCGCGCTCTAGGTGTTCGCCCAGCTCGGCGGCGTCGACGTCCAGCACCCGCTGGCGTCGACCGTTGTCGAGGAACGTGAGCGGCTGAAGCTTTAGGTCGGCGAGGATCCTGTGCAGGGCGGTGCCGTTGGCGCCGCCCCAGCCGGCGTGGTAGCCCTTGAAGACGCCGCTGGTGTTCGCGAGCCAGCACGCTTGGTAGAGCAGCGGCGTAAGCAGGCACGCGGTCGCGTCCTGGTCGCATCCCCACGCGGCGATCTGCTGCCGGATGGCGTCGATGCGCCGGCCGGTCGCCCGGCGGTAGAACATCCGCTCGCGGTTCGGGTCGGCGTCGTCGTCGTCGGCAGGGCAGAGCGTGCGGGTGACCCACCCGTCGACGCCGTCGAGCTCGTTCAGCGCGTCGATCGCGCGTTCATAGCCGCCCAGCGCCGTCAGGTCAGGGGCGGCGTCGCAGGCGATCGCTGCGGTGTTGACGACGCGCGCGTATGGCTCCCAGTCGTTGGCGACGACTGCGAAGCCGCGCTGCTTGGCGTAGCGCGCGACGACCCCGCTGCCCGCGAACGCGTCGACGAAGGTCGCGCGCTCGGGCGCGACGCCGGTCGCCGACACCGCCTCGTCGATCAGGTCGAGCAGGTGTCGCTTGTTGCCCAAGTATGGCAACAGCTGGTGAAAGACGTACGCATCCGTCAGGCGCGCCGCGTGTTGTCCGTAGCGGTAGCGCACGTGAGCGGTCCCTATTCTGGCCAGTCGAGGTCTTCGGGCAGCAGCGGGCGGGCGACCTTCCATACGCCGTCGGCGACGAACACGAGGTTGTCATATTCGTCTTTGCGCAGGGACCCTCGCACCTTGACGAGGTCGAGCAGGCGCAGGTCGGGGATGCCGGCGGTCTCGACCGGCGTCCCATCGGCGCCGCGGAACTCGACGAGCAGGCTGTGTTCACGGTGCGCCTGCGGTGGGTCGCAGCAGTAGTCCCAGGGCGTCTTGCAACCTTCCGCGCGCACCTCGCCGCAGTAATGGAGCTCAGTTCCCATCAACTTGAGGACCGCGAACCCCTTTGTGATGTCGTAGACGCGGCCTTCTACGACGCGGACGTCTTCGGAGGGGCCGGTGCGTTTGGTGTCGGCGACGCTCTCTGCTTTACCTGGGTCGGCCTTCAGCACGAACGCAGCGCCTGCCGCGTCGCCCCGCATGTCGGGCCCAGAGCTCTCGGGGTCGCTGCTGCATGCGGCTGCCAAAGCGAATAAGCCGAGCGAGAGAAGGAGATATTTGGTCATGCGCGGCCTCCAATGGCCTCGATCAAAGGTATACGAACGGCCCGCACGGCAGGCACGATGCCGCCGAGAAGGCCAGATGCGAGGGCGGCGGTGAGCCCGATCGCGCGGCTCGAAACGTCGGCTTCGAGCATCAGCGCGCCCATTGGGTAGCGCAGCGAGACAGCCCCGACGCCGAGCGCGGCGAGCGTCCCGATCGCGCCACCGAGGAACGACACCAGCAGCGACTCTTGCACGAGGCCTAGCGCGACGCGCGTCGGCGAATAGCCGAGCGCGCGCAGCGTCGCGAGCTCTCGGGTTCGCGCTAGCACGGCGGCGAACATGGTGTTCGCGCAGGCGAACGCGCCGGCGACGACCGCCATGACGGCCATCCACTGCGCCAGCGCGGCGATCGGGGTCAGGCTGCTGGCTAACGCGCGCATCATCACCGGCTCGGCGACGGCGTCGACCTCTAGGTCGACGCGACGCGCGGCGAACAGGCGGACAGCCTTCGCCAGCTCGTCGGTGCGCGCCGGGTCCTCCAGCCGAAGCACGACACAAGAGACGTCTTCGCGCTTCGTCGCCAGCATGATGTCGGGGAGCCGCACCCACAGCTCGGCCTCGTAGACCGTGCCCGGCGCCGCGAAGTGCCCGACGATCGTGAACTCTTGACGTTCGATCGGCAGGGTCTCGCCGATCGCGACGTCTGCTGGCTGCAGCCCCATGCGCGCGGCGGCGAGGGCGCCCACCATGACCTCGTTCGGGCCTCTCGGCTCTCGTCCTGCTGTGACCGTGACCGGGTCGTGCACGAGGTAGGCCGCCTCCGTGACGCCGCGTATCAGGCCGACGTGGTTGCCGTTGCGGGTCGCGATGTGCAGCTCAACCGACGCCGCGCGGACGCCGCCGCGCTCTAGTACGCCTGGCGCGGCTGCGGCCGCGACCTCGGCGTGACCGCGGGTCACGACGGAGCGGACCAGGTCTACCTCGGCGGACGAGCCGAGCAGATAGATGACGTCGTGACGCTCGTTGCCGACCGCGGCGCGCTGCATCCCGCCCGCGAACGACGTCATCGCGATCACCAGCAGCGTGGTCACCGCGATGCCGCCGATCGTCACGACGGTGCGCACGCGGCGGCGGAGCAGGTTGCGGAGCAGGTAGCTGATCGGGAGCATCAGTCGGCCTTCACGCTGAGGTAGAGCGGGCGACGCGCGACCGCGACGGCGGGCGGGATCGAGGCGATCGCGCCGACCCCGAACGCCGCCAGCAGCGACTGCGCGACCATCTCTCCGGTGGGCACGAGGTCGATGCCGTGGCCTTCGACGCCGAGCGTGATCGGCCAGATGGTCAGCAGGACGAACACCACGCCGGTGCCCAGCACGCCGCCAAGCAGGCCGAGGCCGACGCCCTCGCCAGCGATCAGCGCCATCAGCATGCGCTTTTGCATCCCGACGGTCTCCAGCACGCCCATCTCGCCGATCCGGGATTCCGCGCTGATGAAGACCGTGTTGGCGACGACCAGGGCGACCACGAGCACGCCGAGGTAGCCAAGCCAGCGCGCGAAGTCGACGACCTCGGCGATCTCGGCGATCGCCGCCGCGACGAACGCCTGCATGCCTTTGGTGTCGGTGCGGGCTTCGTCGGTGCGGAAGTGGTCGTCGATGCGCGACGCGATCTTTGCGGGGTCGGCGCCGGGCGAGACCTTGACCAGGAACTGGGTCGCGGCGCCCTGTCGCTCGCGGGCTAGGCTGAGCTGGTCGAGAGAGACGAAGGCGAGGTTGCCGATCGCCGAGGTGTCGCTGCGCACGATCCCGCTGACGTGCACGTCGACCTCGCTGAGGTTGACGCGCTCACCGACGCGCAGGCCGCGGCGTTCGGCCAGTCGTTCGCCGACCAGCGCGCCGTCGCTGCGGCCTCTCCAGTCGGCGACGCTGCCGTCGAGGACCTCGAGGTCATAGAGCGACTCGAGCTGGTCGTGAGGCACGCCGTGAAGGGTCACGAGGTCGAGGTTGGAGCGGCACGAGTTGATGAAGACGAGCGTCGGCAGCACGTCCTGGACGCCCTCCATCTTGCGGATGTCGCGCTCATAGCGGACCGGCAGCTCGCTGGTCAGCGGGCAGAAGCGGCTGTCCTGGAACACCACGAGCACCGGCTGTGCCGTTCGCTCGGAGAGGTCTTGGACCCCGCTGTCGACGGTGCGAACGAACGCGAAGAGCATCATCGCCAAGGTGCCGCCGAGCACGGTCAGCAGGCTTCTGGTGCGGGCGCGGAACGCGGTGCGGAGCACGTAAGGAAAGAACGCTAGGAGCTCACGCATGGCTCGCCTCCGTGACGATCTTGCCCTTGTCGAGGTGCACGACGCGGTCGGCTTGCTTCGCCGCCTGCGGGTCGTGCGTGACCATCACCAGCGTCTTGCCGAACTCGTCGACGAGGCGGCGCAGCAGGGTCATCGTCGTGGTCGCTGCCTCGCGGTCGAGGTTTCCCGTCGGCTCGTCCGCGAACACGGCGACCGGGTCGGTGACGATCGCGCGCGCGATCGCGACGCGCTGTTGTTGCCCGCCAGACATCTGCCTGGGCAGGTGGTGGGCGCGGTCGCTGAGCCCGACGGCGGCCAGCGCCGTCGTGACGCGGCGGCTGCGGTCCTGCTTGCTCATCTTGAGCAACAGCAGGGGCACCTCGACGTTCTCGAAGGCCGTGAGCACCGGGATCAGGTTGTACTGCTGGAAGACGTAGCCGACGGTGCGCGTGCGCCAGCGCGCGAGCTCGCTCGCCGCCATCTCGTGGACGCGCTCGCCGTTGACGACGACAGCGCCCTCAGTCGGTCGGTCGATGCCGGCGAGCATGTGCAGCAGCGTCGTCTTGCCGCTCCCGGAAGGCCCCATCAAGCAGACGAACTCTCCCTGCTCGACGTCGAAGTCGAGCCCTGAGACGGGGGTGACGGACTCGGCCCCCGACGCGAACGTCTTGGTGACTCCTCGTAACTCGATCAGGCTCATCGCTTGGCCTCCGTGACGATCTCGCCGTCGACGACGGCTTCGGTGATGACGCGCTGCGTCGGGGACAGGGCGCCGCGGACGATGGCCGCCGCTCCAGCTTCGCTCGTCACCTCTACGGCGACCGCGCGCGCGCGTTCGGTCGCCGGGTCGAAGACGAACACCGCGCCGCCGCGCACGGCTTCCTTAGGCACGCGGAACGCGGCGACCTCGCGGGCTTGCCCGGCCTCTTCGGAGCTGCTCGGCGCCAGGAACCTGGCGCGGCAGAGCGTCTCTGGCCTGAGCAGCGTCGGCGGCGCTTCTAGGCCGACCTTTACTTGCAGCGTGTTTTTCAGCATGTCGGTCTCGTGCTGCAGGCGCTGCACGACGCCGCGCACGACGGCGTCGCCGATGGCTTCGGACGTCACCTCGACGCGCTGCCCTTCGAAGATGCCCGCGAGGGAGTCGAGCGGCACGTCGATGCGCGCGCGCAGGCGCTTTGGGTCGTAGAGGGCGACGACGCCGCTGGCGCCCGCTCCCACGAGGTCGCCCGGCTGCGCTTCGAGGCGCATGACGACGCCGTCGACGGGCGAGCGGACGACGGCCCACCCGAGCTCTCGCTCGGCGATGCGGAGCTCGGTCCGGGACTGCTCGAGCGCGGCGGCTGCTTGCTGTGTGGCCGCGCTCGCCTTGGCCGCGGCGCCGCGCAGATCGACCGGGTCGGCGGCGAGCTGTTCGGCGAGCGTGAGCGCCGCGCGCAGCGCGACTAGCTCGGCGTCGGCGCCCTCTCGCTGGCGTTGCTTGGTCGCGACCTCGGCTTCCGCCGCCGCCGCCTCGGCGCTCGCGCGCTCGAGGGCGACGGGGTAGCTCTGGCCGGCTTCGGCGAGCAGCTGCTGGGCCTCAAGCGCTGCGGCCGCCCCGCGCGCTTGCGCGCGGGCGCGCCGCACGCTCTCGCGCGCGGTCGCCGCCTTGGTCTCGCCGGCGGCGACCTGGGTCGCGGCGGCGGCGACGCGGAGCGCGTTCTCGGCGTTTTGGCGCAGGCGCTCCTCGGCCAGGACGCGGTCGGCCTCGGCGCGCGCCAGCGCCGCCTCGGCTTCGCGCGCGGCGGCCGCGGCGCGGTCCCGCGCGGCCTGCAGCTCGGCGCTCGCGAGCGTCGCGACCACGGTCTCGTCCTTACGGACCTGGGCGCCCTCGAGCACGTCGAGGGTCTCGACGCGGCCGCGAACCAGCGGCCGCACGACGTGGAGGAACGGGTCGGCCTCCACCCAGCCGACGGCCTCGGTGGCGGCCGTTGACGACGCGGCGCCGGCCTCAACCGTCACGGCTTGCACGGCCGCCATGCGCACCGCGCGCGGCGGCGACAGCAGCGGCCACAGGAACGTCGCGGCGACGACGAGCGCTAGCGCCGCGACGGCGGCGACGAGCAGACGCGGTCCGATCGGTCGCTTAGGCGGGGTGGCCTGGGCGTCGTCGATGCGCAGCGTGGAGAGGTCGACGTTGCTCACAGCGCGTCCTCCGTGGCAGGCTGGCGCGGCCAGCCGTAGGCGACCGCGCGGCGGACGTCGGCGACGGCGAACGTCGACGCGGCCTCGCGGTAGTTGGAGACCGCCTCCACGTATTCGCGCGCGGCGGCGGCGTAGCCGCTGAACGCCTCGGGCTCGACCGCGAGCGCTGTTTGCGCGGCCCTGAGGGCGGCGCTGCGCGCCTCGAGCACGGCGCGCGCGCGGGCTTCGACGGCGCCCGCGACGCGGCGCGCGCTCTCGGCGGTCTCGGCCTCTAGGCGCGCTTCGAGCAGCGCGTCCTCGACGTCGTGGCGCGCGGCGGCGCGTCGCTCCTGCGCGGCAGCCGCGGCGCCGTGCATCAACAGCGGGATCTTCAGCATGCCCATCGCGCGCAGCGGGTCACCGCGCAGCGACATGCTCGGGCCGATCTGCAGCGACGGGTATTGGGCGGCGACCGCGCGGCGCAGCTCCGCGTCGGCGACCTCGAAGCGCGCGACCGCCAGCGTCAGGTCGGGTCGATCGAGCAGCTCGCTCAAGGACGGCGCGTCGGGGAGGGTGGGCGCTTCGTCGTGGATCGGCGTCAGCGCGGCGTGGGGCGGCAGCGCCAGCAGGTGGCGGATGCGGGACAGCTGATCTTGGCAGAGCCGATCGAGCGCCGCGCGCTCGGCGGCGGCGCCGGCGTTCGCGGCCTGGAGCGCGGCCGCCGCGACGGGGCTCGCGAGGCCGGCGCGCGCGAACGGCGCGTCGCTCAGGTCGGCGTCTTCCAGCGCGGGCGCGCGCAGGCGCTGGAAGACGCAGTGCAGGCGGTAGGCCTCGGCGACCTCGGCGACCGTCCGCCACCTCGCGACCGCGAGCTCGGTCACCGCGCGACGGACCCGCGCGTCGGCGAGCTCGATCTCGGCGCCGCGTGGGCCGAAGCCTAGCAGCGCGACCGGATCGAGCATCACGCCGATGGTCTCATTGCGGCCGCGCCACTCGCTGTTGCCGATGAGCGGCACGGTCGTCGCGAGGCCAGCGGCGCGGGCGCGGGCTTCGGCGGCGAGGATCTCGGGGTGGCGGCGCAGGGTCAGCGCAGCGGCCTCGGCGAACGTCATCGCGCCGCCTGGGCGTGCGTCGATCTCAGCTGCGACGGTGTCGAGGTCTGCCGCTTCGCGTTGGTATGCGACGCATCCAGCGAGCAGCGTGAAGGAGAGAATAGGTAGCAGGCGTGCCGACATGGCGGTGCTTGGATCAGATGAGCGGACGGTCCCGTCGACGCTGGGTGCGCGTGTACGCACTCGGGTCGACCGATCGGTCGCTCGGCTAGATCAGCAGCACTTGCGTCGCGCGCAGGGCCGTTCGCTGGTCGATCCGCGGCGGGCCGCGGTCGTAGTAGAACGGGCGCGCGGCCCCGAAGACCTGCGCGGCGGGCGTCGGCAGCGGCTCAAGCCAGCACACGGCTGGCATCGGCAGCCGCAGCTTGCCGACCGTCGGGGTCGGCGCTTGTTCGAGGTCGAAGTCGATCGTGACGCAGCAGCCGCCTTCGTCCTCGTCGTCGTCGCGATCCGACGGCGCTTCGTCCGCGGGCTCGTCGCAGCATCCGCAGCAGCTGGTGTCCAGGTCAGGAGCTGGCTCGTTGCTGCAGCACGCTCGCTCCACGGCGACCGGTTCACCGCACGCGCCGACGCAGGTCTGCACCTCGACCGTGCTCGTCATGGCGACGAGCAGCAGCGCCAGCAGCGTGACCCAGAGGGTCCGTCGGCTCGCGCGTTGTCGGGTCAGGTCGGTCATTTGCGGGCGTCTAAGGGTCGCCCGCGTGACCGGATCTGTCAAGCGAACCCGCTGCGCGGGAGTCTGCGTCCGGGATTTCGGGGGCGCCGTGGCGCGCCCGGTGACAGCGGCTGTCCGGGTCTCCATCGTGTCGCCATCGCGCGGCTTCGCTCTGTTCCCGCGGTGTCAGCGCGTAGCATCAACGGCTCATGAGCTGGCTCCGCCCCGTCATCCTGTCCCTCACCGCCGCGCTGGCAGCGACGCGACCCGTCGCCGCGCAGGTCCCGGACCCTGTGGCGTTCTTCGGCCACGAGGTCGGCGCGGACTTCAAATTGATCAACTACACCGACATGACGCGGTATTTCCGCGCGGTGGAGGGCGCCAGCGACCGGGTTCGGCTCGTGGACATCGGCCCGACCAGCTACGGCCAGCGCATGGTGATGGCCGTGATCACGTCTGCGGCGAACCACGCCCGCTTGGACCGCCTCCGCGAGATCAGCTACACGATGGCGCACCCCGGCGAGCTGGACCGTGAGCGCGCGGCGGCGCTGGCCGAAGAAGGCTGCGCCGTGATCTGGATCGACGCGGGTCTTCACGCCACCGAGACGATCGCCGGCCAGAACATCATCGAGTTGGTATGGCAGATGGCGTCGCGGGACGACGCCGACGTCCGCAGGATCCTCGACGACGTCGTGCTGCTGGCCGCGCCGGTCAATCCTGACGGCTACGAGCTGGTGGCGAACGCCTACATGGCCACGCGCAGCACGCGCACGCCGGTGCTCTACCAGCGTTACGTCGGCCACGACAACAACCGCGACTTCTACGCCCTCAACCAGCTTGAGGCGCGCAACATCAGCCGCGTCTTCTACCGCGGCTGGTGCCCGCAGGTGGTCTACAACCACCACCAGACGGCGCCGCGCAACACGATCATCTACACGCCGCCGTTTCGGGACCCGTTCAACTACCAGATCGACCCGCTGGTGATCCGCGGCATCGAGATCGTCAGCGCCCACATGAACCACCGCTTCGCGCTGGAGGATAAGCCGGGGGTGATCTCGCGCAGCGGCGCGTCGTATTCGGCGTGGTGGAACGGCGGCCTGCGCTCGACGACCTACTTTCACAACATGATCGGGATCCTGACCGAGTCGTTCGGGCGCCCCGAGCCGACGCGGATCACCCAGACGCGGTCGCGGCGGCTCCCTTACCACGACTACCCGCAGCCGATCGGCTCGCAGCTCTGGCACGCGCGTCAGACGATCGAATACCTGCAGACGGCCAACTTCGCGATGCTCGACTACGGCGCGCGCTTTGGCGACGACCTGATGATGGGCATGTACACGATGGCGCGGCGCGCCATCGACCGCGGCAGGCGTGACCACTGGACGGCGACGCCCCGGCTGCTCGCCGAGGCCGAGCGCCGCGACGACGACTCGGTCTTCGTCGACCCGGCGTGGCGGGACCCGCGCGCCTACGTGCTCCCAGCTGACCAGCCGGACTGGTCGGCCGCGACGCGGCTGGCGCGCACGCTGTGGCGGGGCGGCGTCGACATGCAGGTCGCCGAAGATGCCTTCACGCTCAACGACAAGGTGATGCCGGCGGGGTCCCTGGTGGTCCATTGCGACCAGCCCTACCGCGCGCACGTCTTGGACATGCTGGAGCCGCAGTGGCACCCGGACGACATGCGCGACGGCAAGCCGATCCCGCCGTACGACGCCGCTGGGTGGACGCTGTCGATGCAGATGGATGTGCGGGTCGAGCGCAGCTACGAGGAGCTGCGCGGCCCCTTCGCGCCGCTGACGTCGATGCCCGCGTTCGCGCGCCGCGACCTGCCGACGGCCGAGAGCTACTGGCTGCTCGACGCTGCGGACCTGCACACGGTGACAGCGATCAACCGCCTGCTCGCGGCTGGCTGCGACGTGCGGGCGCGCGACGCCGGCGTCTACGAGGTCGCGGTCACGCCGCGATCGGAGGAGGTCTTGGCGGGCGCCGCGGGCGACCTCGGCGTGCGCGCGGTCGCGCGCAGCGGCGAGCGCTCAGGGCGACGCCTCCGACCGGTGAGGGTCGGGTTGTTCGACGTCTTCGGCGGGCACATGGCGACCGGCTGGGACCGGTGGTTGTTGGAGGAGGTTGAGTTTCCGGTGCAGACGGTGTGGGGGGAGCGGATCGAGCGCGGGGACCTGCGCGACGACTTCGACGTCCTGGTGTTCCACACCGGCCTCCCCGGGCCGCGCGACCTCGAAGGCGCGCGCGCGCGTCGCAAGCCGCAGGACCTCGACAAGCTGCGCGAGGCCCTGCCGCCGTTCGAGGACTGGAGCGACCTGGAGGCGCGGTCCGTGCGGCTCACCGGCGCGAACGCGCTGCCAGCGATCCGGGAGTTCGTGCAGCAGGGCGGCACGCTGCTGGCGCTCGGCCGCGAGGTCGACAAGGTCATTCGCCACTTCGACCTGCCCATCAAGGTCGGGGTCTACGTCGAAGACACAGACGCGGAGGGCGCGGTGTCCGCTCGTCGTGCGACGCGCGATGAATACTACGTGCCGGGCTCCTTGCTCGCGGTCGAGGTCGATACCCGCCATCCGCTGGCGCGCGGCGCGAGCGAGCAGATGGCCGCGATGCTCTATCGCACGGCGACGATCCTGGAGGTCGAAGAGCCGACGTCGGCGGTCGACGTGGTCGCCGCGTATCGCGCCGAGGACCCGCTGCTGAGCGGGTGGGCGATCGGCACCGAGCGCTTGGCGGGCAAGGTCGGCGTGGTCGAAGCGCGGGTCGGCGAGGGGCGGGTCGTGCTCTACGGCATCGACGCGACCTACCGCGGGCAGCCGTTAGGGACGGCGAAGATGTTCTTCCAGGGGATCCTCACGGCTTGCGAAGCGTCTGCTGGCCGGTGAACCTCTGGACCGGCGCGGTGGCTCCGGGAGTTCGTTCGCGCGCTAACCGTCAACGCACTGTTCGTCTCTGACCTGATTACATCTACGCACCATGCTCCGCTGCCTCATCTCTGTCGCTCTGGTCGCCTCGGCCCTCTGCTCCCAGGACCCGACCGCTCCCGCCGCCGAGCAGCCCGCGCTGCCGACGGCCAACAGCGCTGAAGCCCTGCAGCTCGTCGACATCGCGCTCGACAAGCTCATCGCCTACGGTCGCGGGCACTTCGCGACGACGGAGGGACAAGACCAAGCCATGTTCCGCGACGCCGGGCTGCCGTTCGGGGCGCAGGACACCGAGGTCGACGGCGGCTGGCACCGGGACATCGTCTGGGGCGACGCGGACGGTCGCGAGTTCGTGCGGGCCAACGGACGGATGCTCGCCAAGATCCGGGGCGAGTGGCGCCTCCGTCGCGACAAGCTCGCGGGCGGCGCGCCGGCGCCGTTCACGCTGGATCCGCAGTATCTGCTCACGGTCTTGAAGCGGCTGCCCGACGAGGCGCGCGCCGTCGCGCACGTCGAGGCCGGCAAGCTCAAGGGCAAGCCGTGCACTATCCTCAGCTGCAGGTTGGCTGGTGACGTCGCGCTCGAGTTCGCAGACTCCGGCGCGATCCCCGAGGTCGCCGGCGGCATCGGCGGCGCGGTGATCATGGGTGCGCTCGGCGGCCTGGGCATGGAGGCGCCTCGACCTGAGCTCGACACCTACCTCGCCTTCTTCGTCGACGACGCTACTGGGGACCTGCTGCGCTTCGCCGTTCGGTCGTATCAAACCGACGAGATGGTCGCCGGCATCGCGGTCCAGATCGGCGGCGCCGGCGGCGGCTTCCTCGAAGACGAGGAAGAGGAGGAGGACGAAGCGGACGAGGACGAGGCGGCGTCGGAGCGCGGCGCTGTCACTTGGCGGCGCGGGTTCCCTCGCATCAAGGCGAAGAAGAACCAGACGGTGTTGACCTATCGCGCCGACTTCAAGGACCTCGGCATCGTGGATCCCCCGGGCCTTAGCAGTGAGCTCAAGGCGTTGCTGCGCACGCGGTGACGGCGCGCGCGAGTATGCTGCGCGCATGCTGATCTATCTTCGGAACGCAGCGCTGGCGGCCGCGTGCTGCGCCGGTGTGAGCGTCGCGCAGCAGGCCGCCGCTCCGGCGGGCGAGCCTCTGCCCGTCGAGACCCCCGACGGCTGGCGCGCGGGTCGCTGGCTGCCGATGGCGGTGCTGTGGAGCTCCGCGGACGCGGCGGCGGACGTGGTCCGGCGCCGCGCGCTCGCAGCCTCGGGCGTTGGTTGCCTGCTGCTCGAGGGGCGCCCGGACGCCGCCGCGCTTGGCGCGACCCTCGCGCGGCTCCGTCAGCGCTACCGGATCGATCAGGGGGCCCTCCACGCCGTGATCGGTGATCGACCCGCGGCTGCCTTGGCGTCGCTGTTAGAGCAGCGGCACGAGTTTCAGACCGTGACGGTCTTCGGCGCCGCGGCGGAGGCAGACCTCGCCGCCGCGCGGCGGCTGCGGGCGCGCCGCGTGACCGCGCTGCCGGGCGCCGACGCGTTCCGGCTCGCGCGGCATGTGCGGCGGCTGCACGCGGCCCGCGCGCTCCGAGGAGCCGCGGCAGAGGTCGCGCGGGCGCTCGACTCTTTCCATGACGCCGCCGCCGTGGGTGACGAAGAGCGCTACTTCGGGATCTTCCCGGACGACGCTGTGTTCTTAGGCACCGACGCCAGCGAGCGCTGGACCGGCGCGGAGTTCCGCGCGTTCGCGCTGCCCTACTTTGAACGGGACTCGGCCTGGACCTACGTGCCGTTTGAGCGGCACGTCACGGTCGCCGTCGGCGGCCAGCTCGCGTGGTTTGACGAGGCGCTCGACAACGCCGGCTATGGCGAGTGTCGCGGCAGCGGCGTGCTGATCAAGCGCGATGGCGCTTGGGTGCTGCAGCAGTACAACCTGACGGTGCCGGTCCCCAACGACCTGATGAAGGGCGTCGCCCAGCAGATCCGGGCGCACCTCGACGGTAGGTGACCGCGGGTCACGAGCTGCAGGACAGCGCCGAGCAGCCCGGCTTGTGGCGCGCCCACTCGGGCCGCTTCTGCGCGAGGTCGGCGTGCTCTGGCTGCTCGTCGAAAGGTCGCTGCAGCACGTCGAACAGCCGCTCGAGCACGCTCAGGTCGCCCTCCTCGGCGGCCTCGATCGCGGTCTGCGCGAGCCAGTTGCGCGGCACGAACTTCGGGTTGGTGGCCCGCATCGAGGTCGCCAGCTCGCGCGGCGTCGCCGGCTCTCGCCGGGTCCGACGCCACCAGCGCTGCAGCAGCGCGGCGCCGGCGTCGAGGTGGGCTTGGTCGGGGGCGCCGTAGAACGCCGCCGCGGTCGCGGCCGGGACCGCGCTGGGCGCCTCGGGGAGCTCCACGACCTCGGCGAGCGACCGAAAGAAGATCGTCATGTCGGTCTCTGCTTTACCGAGCCAGTCGAACACCGCCTGGATGAGCGCCGCGTCCTCATCCTCGGCGCTTTGTGCGATGCCGAGCTTGGCGGCGAAGCGCGCCGTCGCGGCGTCGCCGTAGGTCTGGCGGAAGTCGTCCAGCACGGCTTCGGCGCGCGCCTCGGCGCCGTCGAGCAGCGGCAGCGCCGCCTCGCACAGCCGCGCGACGTTCCACAGGCAGACGCCGGGCTGGCTGCCGAACGCGTAGCGGCGCTGCTGCGCGTCGGTGGTGTTGGGCGTCCATCCGAGCTGGAAGTCGTCGGTCCAGCCGTAGGGCCCATAGTCGATCGTGAGGCCGAGGATCGACAGGTTGTCGGTGTTGAGCACGCCGTGCACGAAGCCCACCGCCTGCCAGTGCGCGACGAGCCGCGCGGTGCGCCGCGAGACCTCGGTGAGCCACGCGACGTAGCCGTCGCGGCCCTGGCCAGCGAACTCCGGGAACCATCGCTCTAGCGTGAAGTCGACCAGCGTCCGCAGCAGGTCCACGTCGCCGCGTGACATCGGCAGCTGGTAGCTGCCGAACCGCAAGAACGTCGGCGCGACGCGGCACGTGATCGCGCCCGGCTCGCCCTGAGGGTTGCCGTCGTAAAACATGTCGCGCACGACGGTGTCGCCGGTCTGCACCAGCGACAGCGCGCGCGTGGTGGGCACGCCCAGCGCGTGCATCGCCTCGCTGCAGAGGTATTCACGCAGCGACGAGCGCAGGACCGCGCGGCCATCACCGGCGCGTGAATACGCGGTCGGTCCGGCGCCTTTCAGCTGCACCTCCGCGCTCGCGCCGTTCGGGCGGACCAGCTCACCGAGCACGATCGCGCGGCCGTCGCCGAGCTGTCCCGCCCAGTGGCCGAACTGGTGGCCGCCGTAGTTGGCGGCGTAGGGGGCCATGCCCGGCCACAGCGCGTTGCCGCCCAGGACGTCGGCCGTCTCTTGGCTCTCCATGAGCGCGGGCTCGAGCCCGAGCTCGGCGGCGAGGCCGCGCGACCAGTGCAGCAGCTTCGGCGCGCGGACCGGGGTCGGCTGCACCCGCGACCAGCACGCGCCGAGCACCTCACGCGAGCGAGGCGACGTGTCGTCGTCGCCGGGCAGCGCGTCGAGCAGTCGTCGCTGGAAGGTCGGCAAGGTCATGCCTCCTTCCTACCACATCCGCGCGCGCATAGATTGGGTTGGTGACGTCGGTCTCGAGCTTTCCGCCGGTCGCCCGCCGCGACGCCCGCGCCCTGGTGCTGGGCAGCATGCCGGGCGTCGCCTCGCTGGAGGCGCAGCGCTACTACGCGCACCCGCGCAACGCCTTTTGGCCGATCATGGGCGCGCTGTTTGGCTTTGAGGCGGAGGCGCCGTATCGCCAGCGGCTGGTCTCTTTGCGCCGCGGCGGCGTCGGGCTCTGGGACGTGCTGGCGCGCTGCGTGCGCCCAGGGAGCCTAGACAGCGACATCGACCCGGCCTCGATCGTGGTCAACGACTTCGCCGCGTTCTTCGCGCGGCACCGCGGGGTCGAGCGGGTGCTGTGCAACGGCGGCGCGGCGTATCAGCTCTTCCGTCGCCGCGCGCTGCCGACGCTCGGCGCGCGGGGCGCGTCGCTGCAGGTGCTGCAGATGCCTTCGACGAGCCCGGCCAACGCCGGGACGCGCCTAGCGGAGAAGCTTGCGCGCTGGCGCGCGGGGCTGCGGCCGCTGCTTGAGCAGGCCTAGCGGTGCTCGATCACTTGGTCGAGCGGGTAGCGCACCTTGGGCGCGCCGGCGTACTTGTCCTCCGCCGACCGGTAGCCGACCGCGCAGGCGCACAGGGTCGCGTAGCGGGTCCCCTTGAGGCCTAGCAGCTCGTCGTAGCGCGCCATGTCGACGCCCTCCATCGGGCAGGTGTCGACGCCCATGGCCGCGGCGCCGTTCATCAGCTGGCCCAGCGCGATGTAGGCCTGCCGGGCGTTCCAGCCGAACAGGTCCTTGGCTGCCCAGCTCTTGACCAGGAAGCCCGCGATGACGTCGCGGTAGCCCTTCAGCGCGCTCACCTCGGTGCCGTGCGCGGCGCACTGGTGTTCGATGTAGCGGTCGACGTCGTCCTCGGTCGTGGTGCGCAGGGCGGTGATGACGACGTAGCGGTCGGCGTCGACGACCTGCGACTGGTTCCAGGACGCGGCGCGCAGCTGCTCGCGCAGCGCGGCGTCGTCGACCACGAGGAACTTCCACGGCTGGAGGCCGAACGACGACGGCGCCAGCACCAGGGACTGCTCCAGCGCCGCCCAGACGTCCGCGGGGATCTTCTTGTCGGGGTCGAACTTCTTGACGGCGTAGCGCCAGTTCAGTCGCTCCAGGAGTTGCTCGGGTGTCAGCGTGGTCATGGCTCAGTTCCCGCTCATCAGGTCGGTCAGGCGGCGGCTGAACGCCGCGGGGTCGTTGGGCAGCTCGCCTTCGGCGAGCAGCGCTTGGTCGTAGAGCAGCGAGGACCAGTCGGCGAAGCGGCCCTCGTCGTCGAGGCCTTGGAGCTTTTGCACCACCGCGTGCTCGGCGTTGAGCTCGAGGATGCGCTTCTGCGCCGGGAGGTCGTGGCCGGCGTCGCGCAGGACCTTCTCTTGGCGCGCGCTCATGCCGCCCTCCGCGGTGACCAGGCACGCCGGCGAGTCGGTCAGCCGGTCGGTGACCCGCACCTCGCTGACGTGGTCGTCGAGCGCCTTCTGCACGCGCTCGAGCACCGGCGCGAGCTCCTTCTCAGCTTCTTCCTTCTTCTTCTTGTCCTCTTCGCTCTCGGGCAGGTCCAGCGCGCCCTTGGCGGCCGAGACTAGCGGCTTGCCGTCGAACTCGCGCAGCGCGTCGACGACCCACTCGTCGATCGACTCGGTCATCAGCAAGACCTCGTGGCCGTGCTTCTTGAGCGCCTCGATGTGGGGGCTCGCTTGGGCGGCGGGGAGGCTGTCGGCGGCGACGTAGTAGATCGACTTCTGCTCGGCGTCCATGCGAGAGACGTAGTCGGCGAGGCCGGTCATGGCGTCGTCGTCGCCGTGCGTCGTGTGGAAGCGCAGCAGCTTGGCGAGGCGTTCGCGCGCGTCGTGCTCGTGGTAGACGCCCTCCTTGAGGTTGCGTGAGAACTCGCCGTAGAACTGCTCGTAGCGGTTGACGGTCTGCTTCTCGTCCGCGCCCTCGACCTCGCGCTCGGTCTCGCCCTCAGCGGCCAGCTCCTCGAGCAGCGTCAGCGTCTTACCTACGACCTGCTTCTTGATGAAGCGCGTCGTCGCGTCCTTTTGCAGGATCTCGCGGGAGACGTTGAGCGGCAGGTCTTCGCTGTCGACGACGCCGCGCACGAAGCGCAGCCACTCGGGCACGATCTCCTGCGCGTCGTCCATGATGAAGACCCGCTTGACGAACAGCTTGACGCCGCTCTTGCTGCGGTCGGTCAGGTCGAACGGCGCTTTCTCTGGCAGATACAGGAGCCCGGTCAGCTCGTGGGTGCCCTCGACCTTAAAGTGGGTCCACGCCAGCGGCGGGTTCCAGTCGTGCGACAGGGACTTGTAGAACTCCTGGTAGTCGGACTCCTCGACGTCGCTCTTAGAGCGGGTCCAGATCGCCCGCGCCTGGTTGAGCGTCAGCCACTCCGTCTCGGTCTTCTTGTCGTCGCCCTCGCCGGTCGTGCGCTCGACCTCCATACGAATGGGCCAGCGAACGTAGTCGCTGTACTTGCGCACCACCTCGCGCACCGGCCACTCCTGGACATACTCCTTGGCGTCCTCTTTTAGGTGCAGCGTGATCTCTGTGCCGCGGCCCTCGCGGTCCGCCTCGGCGATCTCGAACTCTCCCTTGGCCTCGCTCTTCCAGGTCCAGCTCTCGTCGCTGCCCGCCTTGCGGCTGGTCACCGTGACAGCGTCGGCGACCAAGAAGGCCGAGTAGAACCCGACGCCGAACTGTCCGATCAGCGAGACGTCCTTCTTCTGCTCGGCACTGAGCGACTGCATCAGCTTCTTGCTGCCGCTGCGGGCGATCGTGCCGAGGTTGCCGATCAGTTCGTCGCGCGTCATGCCGACGCCGTTGTCGCGGATCGTCAGCGTGCCCGCTTCGTCGTC
>NYVR01000072.1 GCA_002684655.1 Planctomycetota bacterium
CTTCGTAGAGCGCCTTGGTGCGCTGCGCCGCGCGCTCTGGATCCATGTCGCTGCGCGCCCGACCGAGCGCAGCGTCGCTGGTTCGCGCGCGCAGATGCGCGTCGGTCAACAAGGAGATCAACGCCGCGCTCATCGCCTCGGGCGTCTCCTCGACGGAAAATCCGGGCACCTCTCCTTGTCGCCGCGCGGCCAGCAGCTCCGGCAGGATGCCACGCCTCGTCGCGACGACCGGCAAACCAAAGGCCATCGCGTCACAGACAGCGCGGCAGGTGCCGTCGCTACCCGGCACCAGGAACAAAAACACATCCAGCGCGCGCAGCGCCTCCTCGTACGCCGCGCCTTTCTGGTAGCCGGGCAGGACCACGTGCGCGCCGATACCGGCGCGCGCGATGGGCTCATGCACGAGAGCGCGCATGTCTACGTCGTTACCCCGTCCCAACAGGACGAAGCGTACTTCCGGCACCGCATGCGCGACCTGGGCGACCACTTGCCACAACAACTCGAAGCGTCGGTGCGGCTGGACTCGGGCGGTGATCCCTACTACCAGTTGCCCACGCTCCACCCCGAACCGATCGCGAGCGTCGGGACCATGCATCGCCCGGGGCTCCGTCACGGGCTCCAACAACAGCACTCGATCCTCACGCAGCTTGAACCTCCGCCGCACGCCCTCTTGAGCCTGCGTCGTCGGCGCCAAGACAGCGTCCGTCCTGCGAAAGGCCGCCCGCTCTCGCCAACCGCGCCGTGGAGGCTCGGGGTCGTAGAGGCTCCGCACCACGACAGGCTTGCGCCCGAGCCGACGCACCGCCAGCGCAGCAAGCAGGTGGTCTCCACCTTGATGACAGTGCAGGACGTCGTAGCGATCGCGATCGAGGAGTGCGCGTAGCTTGCGAACGTCCCGCAGCAGAGAAGGCGCGTGAAAGTGCTTGCGAAGCTCCAAGCCGGTGACGGCTGGCACCTGCCAACGCGCCAGCTCTTCGGCGACGCGGTGCTCGCCGCCTGGATGGACGAAGTCGGCCTGGGTGAAATGCACGTCCAGACCGAGCCCGCGGAGGCGCGCGGCAGCCCGAATTGCAGGGTCCGCCGGACCGGTCCACTTGTAGTTGGCGAACAGGTGCAAGACGCGGAGCTCGCTCACTTGGACCCCTGCCGCGATCGACGCGGCTGCTGCAACAAGCGCCAATACTTGATCCAGTCGGTGTACGCGGCCATCGAGGCGATCAGCAAGCCGCGCCAACCGTCGAAGACACCAAGCTTGATCACCAAGCTCTTAACGAACACGGCCGGCGGTCGGATCAGCAGGTCGAGGAGGCTGCCGCGGCGACCTTCAGCGGCCATCGCCTCAGCCGAGATCCGCGTAAACGAGTCGATCGTCCGTCGATGGTGCGCGAAGTCGCGGAAGCTGAGGTGCTCGATCACCGCGTCGAGGCGCTCGACCCGCGACCCTGCCGCCATCTCGACGTGATCGTGGGGGTTGCGGCCGCCCCACCGCCCCTTGCGACGATCGAACAAACGCAGCTTGCGGTCCGGCACGTGCAATCCAAAACGCAGGACACGACCGAGGTAGTGGTTCTGGCGGGGCATCTCATATCCGTCCGCTCGGTCGTCCCGTCGTCGAAGCCGCTGGATCTGCTCGACGAGCGCTGGCGTGCAGCGTTCGTCCGCGTCCAAGCAGAACACGAGGTCGTGGCTCGCCTGCTCAACGGCGAACTGCTTCTGCTGCTTATGACCAGGGAACGGAACGTTGGTGAGCAGTCGAGCCCCGTGCTGCGCGACGATCTCCTGGGTGCCGTCGTCGCTGCCGCTGTCAACGACGATGACCTCATCGCAGAAGGAGAGCGACCGCAGACAGTCGGAGATGCGATCAGCCTCCTGATAGCAAATCACACAGCCGCTGATCGACGCACGCGCGACGTCAGCCACTCGACGCCTCCCGAGCGCCAGCGGCGGCTTTCATGACGAGATGCCGTTCCTCAGGAGGAAAGCTGAGCTTCTCGTGCAGCAGGTGTGGTTTGCGGCAGCCGCGCAGTTGGCTCCACCCGAACAACTCCAGCACCTCGCCGAGCAACTCGGTGAGCTGACGTTCGGCTTCGGTAAGCCCTAAAAGCTGGGCTCTCTGCTTGCGGCGACGATTTGACGTCACGATGGGCTCTGGACGCGTGGGGTTCGGGTCGGCTGGCGTCGGGATGGAGGAGCGCCCCCCCGCGGTCCGGCGGCCGCAAGGCAGGCTTCGCGCTCAAGACGATAGGACATGTGCGGCCCGCACCGAAACCGTTTCGCTGCATCCGAGCCTTCGCGTAATGGTCTCTAACATGGCCGAGCTCCCAGGATTCTCTCTGCTGCTGAAGACGATCGCGCGCTTGCGAGCGCCGGACGGCTGTCCGTGGGACCGGAAGCAGACCACAGAGAGCATGGCGCCGTGCCTGCTCGAAGAAGCGTTCGAAGCGAGCGACGCGCTGCGCCGCCGCGCGACGGAGGAGTCCAAGGAAGAACTCGGTGACGTGCTCGTCAACGTCGCCATGATCAGCCAGATCGCCGACGAAGACGGTCGCTTCGGACCGGATCAGGTCGCCCGCGACGCCGCCGAGAAGCTCATTCGCCGACATCCGCACGTCTTCGGAGACCAGCAGGCGAAGAGCGCCGAGATCGCCCTAGAGACGTGGGAACGCCGCAAGCAGCAGGAGAAGGTGGAGCGCGGCGTCGACCGCAGCGCGCTCTCAGGGGTCCCCAGCGCGCTGCCGGCCCTGCTGCGCGCCTACCGCATGGGTCAAAAGGCGGCGAAGGTCGGGTTCGACTGGCCCGATAGCGGCGGTCCGCGACGAAAACTCAGCGAAGAGATCGCCGAGCTCGACGAAGCCGTCGCGGACGGCGAACACGACGCTGTCTCCGAGGAGCTTGGGGACGTGCTCTTCAGTGTCTGCAACCTCGCGCGCCACCTTGGCATCAATCCGGAGACCGCCCTGGCCGACGCCGCCGACAAGTTCCAGCGGCGCTTCGGCGTTGTCGAGCGCACCTATGACTACGACCTACGAGACCGCACCCTGGCCGAGCTTGAGGTGGCGTGGCAGCGGGCGAAGAGCGAACCCCGCGACTAGCGCCCCCGGCGCGCCGTCGAACAGGCGTCGGCGCGCCGTCGCGACGTCGGCTGGCCGCGTCGGTTTCCCGACGGAGGCTCAAAAGCGACCGGTCCCTGGCTGTGGCGTCGACGCATCGATCAGCCGTTAGCGGCTGTAGATCATGAGATAACGGTCAAGGCCGAAAGAAACTGGCAATTCCGATCGCGACGGCACGCCGTGTGCATACTGGTGACCGGTGGAAAGAAACGCCTGGGCGTTTGCCCAGTGGCAGGGATGGGCCTCGGTGTGGGGTGGTGCCTCACCGGGGCCCGTTTTTTTTGCGCGGCGCGCGCGCGATACCACGCGATAGCGTGCGAGCATGCTGACGACCACGACGCGGCGCTCCAGCCTCACTGCGGCGGGCCTTCTGCTAGGCGCCTGCAGCAGCCTCACGCGCCCTGAGCTCGAGACGCTGCAGAAAGACGCCGCCTACCGCGCCGGGGTCACCACCGGGGCGTTCGCCGAGCTGCCTGCAGGCACCTGCTACTACGAGTTGAGCGCTCCCCCGACCGGCGCCGCCGAGCAGCCGCTGCTCGTGCTGGTTCACGGCTTCTCCGTGCCGTCGTTCATCTGGGACCCGACCTTCGCGGCCGCGGCTGACGAGCAGCGCCCCGCGCTGCGGTTCGACTTGTTCGGACGCGGCCACAGCAGCAACCCGGACGTCGTCTACGACATCGATCTCTTCGCGCGCCAAGTCATCGACCTGCTGGACCACCTGCGCGTCGACGAGCCTGTTGACCTTGTCGGGCTGTCGATGGGTGGCGCCGTGGTCACACGCGCAGCGAGCATGCGGCCCGAGCGCGTCCGCAGGCTCGTGCTGGTGGACAGCAGCGGCTTCTCCCCTGACTACGGCGACAGCTACGATCCGAGCCCCCTGACGCCAAGTCAGGTGGCGTCCTTCCAGCGCGAGGTGATGCAGGGATGGGCGGCAGGACAGAGCGCCGACTTTTACCGACCCGAGCGATTCCCGCAGTGGGAAGAACGCTGCAGGCCGCTGCTGCAGCACAAAGGCTTCAGCAGGGCGCTCCTGTCGACCGCCCGTTCCCTGCGCTCGCTGGCGACGGACCACGCGAACCTGCAGGCAGCCGCCTTCCCCCTGCACCTCGTTTGGGGACGCCAGGACCCCGTTTGCCCTTACGAGGTCGCCGCCCCCATCGTCCAAGAGCGACTACCGCGCGCCACGACCCATCTGATCGACGCGTGCGGACACCTGCCGCAAATGGAGCAGCCAGAGGCCTTCGAGGCGCTGCTGTTCGACGAGATCCTCGGCGGCTAGCGCGGACCACGCGCTCGCTGCGTCGCGAACCCGCGCGCCACCTCGGCCTCCGCTGCGATGACGCCGAACGATGCCCACCCCGGATCCGCCGCCAAGGAGCGAAGCGCAGCCTCGCCTTGCTCGCGGTCACCGAGCACCAACGCATAGTGCGCGAGGCCGAAGCGCATCGCAGCCCCCGAACTCCCCGCTCCCACCACCAGTTGGTCTCGCGTGAGCGCGCCCTTGTAGAGCAAGCAGAGTCGGTGATACGCGGTGTTCTCGACGACGTCCATGTCGGCGGTGACGCCCTGCACGGTCGCAGCGGCGCCGGCAGGGTCTCCGCTGCGCATACGCGCGCACCACAGCCAGTGGGTCACGGCCACGCGCGACTCGTCGTCGTCGCTGCACGCTAGGCACCTCAGCCACGCGTCGACCGCTTCCTGCATCTCGCCCTGCACGAAGCGCGCGAGCGCCAAGTGGTAGAAGACGTTAAAGTGGAGGCTCGAGTGCGGCGGCCGGCCAGGCACCGGCAAGCCGTCGGGCTCTACCTCGTCCGGCACGCGGCGACACGCCCGCGCTGCTGCGGTGAGGTCATCAACCGCGTCGTCAAACGCGCGGATGCTGAGGTAGCGATGCCCGCGATGTCGCAGCAAGAACGGATCCTCAGGCCACCGGTCGAGGGCCTCCGTGTAGATCGCGATGGCCTCACGGTAGCGGCCGAGGTAGCCAAGCCTGCGACCGACCCAGATCCAACGGTCTCGATCCTGTGGCGCGCGCTGCAGGGCCGCTCGCGCAGACGCTAGCTTGCCACGCCGGTCGTCCTCGACCTCTGGAGGCAAGGCCGGCGACGTCAGCGCCCGGCCGTCGAGCCCCCAGGCTTCTGCGCCTTTAGGCACGGGCCCGCGGCAAGCGGCGGGCGCCAAGATGACGGCCAGAGTTACGAGTCTTCCAACGGCCACTCGAGACGCTCCTTCTTCCAGGTTCCTGCCGGGCTCGGGAGCAGCAGCAGCGCCCCAGTCGCGCCGAGCTCCTTCATACGAGACCACGCGGCGTCGATCTCATCGGGGGCGAGCACCATCAACGCAGTGCCGCAGGCGTCTGCCACAGCACAGCTGCTGGCGAGCACCGAAGCGCTGACAACGCGGCGCGCGGGGTTACGGCCCGTTCGCGGATCGAACACGTGGTGTATGACCTCGCCGTCCACGACCGCTTGGTTGCGGTAGTCGCCGCTGCTGCACATCGCAGCGTCACGCAGCGGCAGCGCGACGACCGCTGCTTGCGCACCTTCCGAGGAGGACGGATCAACGACCCCAACGCGCCAGGCGGAGCCGTCCGGCTTCACGCCGCGGCAGAGCACCTCTCCCGTGATCTGCAGATAGAAATCGTCGACGCCGACAGACTCAAGATTTGCGGCGATCGCGTCGGCCGCCGCGCCCGCGACGACGCCGTCGAGATCAAGCTCGACGTCGGGCCGCGATTTCTGCAGGTGGATCTCGCCGGCGCTCCGCGAGATGGTCACCAGCCGGAAGTCGACGCGCGCCGCCGCAGACGCCGACGCGTCGGGATCCAGCTGCGCCCCAGGGTCCTCTTTTGCGGCCCGGTAGAGGTCGCTCATTGGTTTGACGGTCGGGTCGAAGGCGCCGTTGGTCGCCGCCGCCACGAGCAGCGCTGTATCGAGCACGGCAGCGAAGCGCTCGCTGATCGCCAGCGGCGCAGTGCTGCGGTGCGCGTTCACCTCGGCGATCTCGGAGTCGCCGCGCCAGTTGCTGAAGGTGAGATCACAAGATCGCAGCTCGCGCCTCACGACGTCGTGAGCTGCGGCAGCGTCCGCTGCGGAGCCTGCGACCTTCAGCTCGTAGGTGGAGCCCATGGTCGGCCCCATGAAGGCGTGGACTCGGTCGGGCTCTCGCGAGCACGACGCGGTCACGGCGAACGCGAGGACCAAGCAGCTTCGACGAGACATCATCGCAGCGGATCCTAACGAAGCCGGGGCCGCCTCAGCCGCCGAAGTCGTCGAAGGCGATCATGTCCTTCTCGACCCCCATGTCCTCGAGCATGCCCTCGACGGCGCTGTTCATCATCGGCGGGCCGCACATGTAGAACTCGATCTCGTCGACGTTCTCGTGGTCCTTGAGGTAGTTATCGTGCAGGACCTGGTGGATGAACCCGGTGTAGCCCGTCCAGTTGTCCTCCTCCATCGGATCCGACAGCGCCACGTTGTACTTGAAGTTGGGGAACTCCTTCTCGATGCGCTCGAAGTGGTCCGTGTAGAACATCTCGCGCTTGGAGCGGGCCCCATACCAGTAGCTGACCTTGCGGCCCGTCTTGAGGGTGTGGAACAGGTGGAAGATGTGGCTGCGCAACGGCGCCATGCCAGCGCCCCCGCCGACGTAGATCATCTCCCTGTCGGTGTCCTTGATGAAGAACTCACCGTAGGGACCCGAGACCGTGACCTTGTCGCCGGGCTTGAGCGAGAACACGTAGGACGAGCAAATACCCGGCGGCAGGTCCATCTGACGCGGCGGCGGCGTCGCGATGCGGATGTTCAGCATCACGATGTTGCCCTCAGCCGGGTGGTTAGCCATGGAGTAAGCGCGGAACACGGGCTGGGGGTTGTCCGCGACGAGGTCCCACAGCTTGAACTTGTCCCAGTCTTCTCGGTACTCCTCGCCGATGTCGAAATCGGAGAACTTGAGGCCTTTGTACTTCGGCACGTCGATCTGGATGTAGCCGCCCGACTGGAAGTCGAGCGTCTCTCCCTCGGGCAGCTCGACGACGAACTCCTTAATGAACGTCGCGACGTTGTCGTTCGAGCGGACGGTGCACTCCCACTTCTTGATGCCGAAGACCTCGTCGGGCACCTTGACCTTCATCGGGCCGCGGACCTTCACCTGACAGGCGAGGCGCACGCCCTCCTTCTCTTCGGCACGGTTGATGTGCGTCTTCTCCGTCGGGAGGATGTCGCCGCCGCCCTCGAAGACCTGGCACTTACACATCGCGCAGGAGCCGCCGCCGCCGCAGGCAGACGGCAGGAACAAGCCCGAGTCGCTGAGCGCGGTCAGCAGGTTGCTGCCGATCGGGACCTCCGGCGATTGGTCGTCGTCGCCGTTGATGAGCAGCTTGACGTTGCCCTTGGGGACCAGCTTGCTCTCTGCAAACATCAACACCACCACCAGGAGCGCGATCACGGTCGTGAGCGCGAGCACGCCGATGAGGATCACCTTGTAGGGCGCTGCCTCCGGGGCCGCCTCGGCCCCTGCGTCCTCCCCAGAGCCGCTCAGAGCGGCGAGGAAGAGCACGGAAGATAGGGTGGTGGTAAACATGCTTTGGATCCCTTGGTCCACGGGCGGTCAGAAACCAGACGCCGTTGTAACTATATTCTTCGTAGTGATTTTCGCTGCCTGCCGACCTGGTCGGCCCGAGCGTCGAGGCGCTAGATCCCGCTGAAGGTCATGAAGGCCATGGCGATCAGGCCGGTGGTGATGAACGTGATGCCGAGACCCTTGAGCGGACCAGGCACGTGTGCCGTGCGCAGCTTCCAGCGGATGGCCGCCATGCTGAGGATCGCGAGCAGCCACCCAGCGCCCGAGCTGAGACCGTAGACAACCGACTGACCGAAGGTGTAGTTGCGCTCGACCATGAACATCGAGCTGCCCAAGATGGCGCAGTTGACGGCGATCAACGGCAAGAAGATGCCGAGCGCGGCGTAGAGCTTCGGGCTTAGCTTATCGACCAGCATCTCGACGAGCTGCACGGCCGCCGCGATCGTCGCGATAAAGGTCAAAAACTGCAGGTAGCTGAGGTCCGAGTTCGGGTAGCCGGCCCAATCCAGCGCGCCCGGCGCGAGGATATAAGTCTGCAAGCACCAGTTGAGCGGCACCGTCAAGCCGAGCACGAAGATCACCGCGACGCCGAGGCCGAGCGAGCTGTCGACGCGGCTCGACACCGCGAGGTAGCTGCACATACCGAGGAAGAACGCCAGCAAGATGTTCTCGACGAAGATCGCGCGTAAGGCGATGCCGAGGTAGGTCGGCCCCTGCTCCGCCTCGGCGCCCTGCGGCAACGCCAGCAGGCCGAGGTCCACGCTCAGGATGGTCTCGAGGATCATGGCTTACTCCTCCACCTTGCCGGAGATGGCGCGCTGCACCCAGACGATCACGCCGAGCAAGAGGAATGCGCCGGGCGCGAGCACCATCAGGCCGTTGTTGACGTAGCCAGCCTCGTAGAGGCTGTCCGGGATAACCTGAACGCCCATTAGCTTGCCGCCCCCGAAGACCTCGCGCACTGCGCCGACGAGACAGATGACCCAAGCGTAGCCGAGGCCGTTAGAGATCCCGTCCAGCAGGCTGCGCCACGGAGGGTTGCCCATCGCGAACGCTTCCAGTCGCCCCATCACGATGCAGTTCGTGATGATGAGCGAGATGAACACGCCCAGCTGCTTCGAGAGGTCGAACGCGTAGGCCTTCAAAACTTGGTCGACGATGATCACGGCGCCGGAGACCACCACGAGCTGCACGACGATGCGGATCTTGCTCGGGATCATGTTGCGCAGCAGTGAGATCGCCACGTTGGCCATCGCCATCACGCAGATGACGGAGATCCCCATCACGATGGAGACCTTGAGCCCGGTGGTCACCGCGAGCGCAGAGCAGATCCCGAGCATCTGCGTGGAGATCGGGTTGTTGTCCCACAACGGATCAAGCACGACGCGCTTCTCTTCGTCGCCGAAGAGGGGCGTCTTCTCAGCCTCAGGAGTAGCGGTTGCGGTCATCGTTTCGCGCTCTAGTTCTGGCTCAGGTATTTGTCGAACGTCGTGAGGTCTCGCTTGATGAACGCGGTGACGCCGTTGCACGTGATCGTGGCGCCGGCGAGTCCATCGACGTAGTGCTTCTTCTCCGCCTCGACGCCGGGGTCCACCTCACCCTTCTTGACGATGATCCCTACGAGGGCGTCGTTCGCGTCGCGGATCAGCTTCCCTGCCCACTTCGCGGTCCACTCAGGGTTCTCGACCTCGCCGCCTAGTCCCGGCGTCTCGCCGTGCTTGTAGAAGGTGATGCCGCGCACCTCCTTCTTGTCCGACTTCAGCGCGATGTAGCCGTAGATCGTCGACCACAGCCCCTTGCCCGAGACCGGCAAGATGATGGTGTCGACGACGCCTGCGTCGTTCTTCGCCGTGCCGACTTTGCGGTATTGGAGGGGGTCGCCGTCGCGCAGACGGTCTGCTTCTTCCTCGTCCTCGACGACCTGCCCGGTCGCCGTGTCCACCGTGACCTCAACGACACGCTCTTCGAAAACCCTCTCCAAATCCTCGCGCGACTTATCCGTGTCGCGGGCGATCAAGCCGGCCGCGATCATCACGTTCTTCCGCCGGTCAAACTCCGCGGCCGCGGCCTGGGTCTCCTTAAGGACAGTGTTCAGCGACGCCAGCACCGAACCGACGGTGACGCACATCCCGACCGCAAAGACCATCACATAGGAGTTGCTGTTGGTGTTCATGCGCGCTTGAGCCTCCGCTTGATGTTGGCGGCGACGACGAAGTGGTCGATCGTCGGCGCGAACGCGTTGAGCAGCAAGATGGCGAGCATGGTCCCCTCAGGATACGCCGGGTTGATCATCCTCACGAGCACCGTGAAGACGCCGATCAAGACCCCGTAGATCCACTTGCCGATGTCGGTCTCTGGGCTGGAGACTGGGTCGGTCGCCATGAAGACGATGCCGAACAAGAACCCGCCGCAGAGCAGGTGCTCCCACGGCGCGAGGTGCAGCGCCGCATCCGAGACGAGCCCGCCCACCTGTGACATGATCGGCACCAAATAAGCCGCGCCCAACATGCCCAGGACACCCCCGAGCATGGTCCGCCAGCTGCCGACGCCCGTCGCCAGGAGCACCGCCGCGCCGATCAGCACCATCAGCTTGGACATCTCGCCGGCGCTGCCGGGGATGTTGCCGATGAACAGGTTGTAGTGGGAGTAGGCGCCGCCAGCGTGCTCCGCGAGCACGGCGCTGGCAGACTCGCCGTTCGAGACGGCGGCCTTGGCGACGGCGAGGGCCGTCGGCTCCGCGTAGCCGTCGATCAGGTTTCCCGGGACGCCGGTCGGGGCGCTGTTCCCAGCGACCCAGACGGCGTCTCCCGACATCTGCGCAGGGAACGCGAAGAACAGGAAAGCCCTGACCATCATCGCGGGGTTGAAGATGTTCATGCCGGTCCCTCCGAACACCTCCTTGCCGAGCACCACGCTGAACGCGACGCCGACCGCTAGCTGCCACAACGGCGTCGACGCAGGCACGATCAAGGCGATCAGCATGCCAGAGACGAGGTAGCCCTCGCTGACCTCCTCCTTGCGCACGACAGAGAACACCCCCTCGATCGCGAGACCGACACCGTAGCTGACGATCAGCAGCGGCAGCATGCGCTGCAGGCCGAAGACGATCGTGTCGAACGCGGACACGCCTCCTTCGAGACCGAATACGGGCGCGCCGATCAAGCCCTGCAGCCAGCCTGTGGCGTAGCCCTCTGATGTGACCCCCATCTTGACGACGGCGTCAAAGTGCTGGACGCCGTTGTTCCAGATCGCCCAGAGCAGACACGGCACCATCGCGATGATGACGCTGTTCATCACCCGCTTCAGGTCGACGTAGTCGCGGCAGTGCACGCGCTGCTTGCCCGCGCGGAAGTCCGGCGCGAACAAGAACGTCTCGAGCGCGTCGAACAGCGGCCACATCTTGTGGAACTTGCTGTCCTCACCGTGATACAGCTTGCGTTGCTTATCGACTAGGTTGCGTAGGAACCTCACGGTTCAGCTCTCCTTCTCATACATGTCCAGACCCTGGCGGATGACCTCGCCCACGTCGATCTTGCAGGGATCAACAAACGTGCAGAGCGCGACGTCCTCTTCGGTCACCTCGAGCAGGCCCAGCTTGATGGCCTCCTCGATGTCCCTCGCCTGAATGGCGCGGACCAAGAACGTCGGCAAGATGTCGAGCGGCAAAACCTTCTCCCAAGAGCCGATGTTGACGATCGGGCGGTGACCGCCGTGCAGGCGCGCGTCGGGAGCATACTCCCGGCGCTTCAGCCCGAAGTTGACGGCCGCGTGGTTGCTGAGCTTCTTGCCCATCTGCGGGATCGCCCAACCGAACAGGTCGCGGCGGTCCGTTCCTTCCTGCATGACCGTGACCGTGCGGTTCCCGAACGCGAGGTAACCGTCCGGCTCGGCCGCGTAGCCGTGCAAGACATCGCCGTTGATGCAGCGCACGTCTCCGGTGAGCGCAGCGCCCCCAGTCAAGACGGCGAGCGGCGCGCCCTGCCGAACGCGGAAATACTGCTTACTGGGCGCTTCGCTGCCGCCGACAGCGATGACCTTATGCGTGGGATAGCTGCCAGTCCGCGCCCAGTGACCTATCCGCGCGACGTCCTGCAGAGAGACCGCAAAGGCGACCTCACCGCTCTTCAGCGGTCGGATCTCGTGGATGTGGGTGCCTACGAGCCCCGCGGGGTGCGGGCCGTTGAACTCATGGACCTCGACGCCTTCGAGCCCGCGCGCGTCTGACTGGTGATCGCCGGCCTCGCGCAGGGCGAGATAAACAGTTCCGCTCGTAAGCCGCGCGAGGACATCGACACCTGCCTGAAGATCAGCGGGGCGATCGTGCGTTGCGAAGCACGGGTCCGCTGCCAGCGGCGCAGAGTCCATGCCGTTTACGAAGATCGCGACGGGCGCAGCTTCGCCGACCGGCATCTTGCCGAGCGGGCGCTGCTTGAACAGCGGCCAGAGGCCTGCGCCTTTGATCGCGCGAATCAGCTCTTCACGGTCGCCGCTCTGCGGCAACGTAGGCAGCGCTGCGTGCTGTTTGTCGGGGCCGACGTCGATGACGACGCGCGTAAGGAATCTACGAGGACCGAACTCGATCGCGCGCACCGTGCCAGACGCCGGCGCGCACCAGACGATGTCACGGTCCACCTTGTTGAGGAAGACAGGCTGACCCGTCTCCACCTCATCCCCTTCCTTAACGAGGACCTTCGGCTTGATGCCTGCGAACTCATAGGTCTCAAGCGCCACGCTTGTTGGCTCAGCCGCGTCCGTTAGGACTTGGTCCGGACGACCCGCGAGCGGGAGGTCGAGGCCTTTTTTGATCTTATGGGTCGTCATCCGTTAGGAGATCTCGTTGCAGCCGAAAGGAGCACAGCTACCGCGCCGGGATTGTATCGAACCAAGACGCGCCTGCGTCAGCGGTGGCACGCCCCTTCCGGCTCGGGTTCGCCCGCAGCCTTTCCGCACCTCGAGCAACGTCCGTCGGGATTCAACCCACCACACGATCCAGACAGAGCTTTGCCGCCGAGGGCCAACAGAGCGATGGCCGCAACCGGCACAGTGATGACCAGAACGGGTAATAGGAATGACACAACGCAGCCCGAGACTAGGGGCAAACACGGTAACGAGTCTCGGCCGCGTTGCGAGCGTTCGGTTTCGACTTCTGCACGATGCTGCGGAGGGAAAAAACGCCGCAAGGCGTCGGCCAAAGCGTCCCGATCGGAGGCCTCAACAGCGCGCTGCGCGCAGGACACTTCGTCCAAGAGCGGCGCGCGCCAGCGCGACGACAAAGTGACCGCGGCGGACGGGATTGGATCACCAGCGAGCGCGGCTCGTCGGCGCTTGCAGGCAGGGCCGCGCGCCGCGATCCTGGCGGCGTGAACACGCCGCGCTGCACCCAACTCCTCTTGCTGCTGGCGGCTCCCAACGCGCTCGTCGCCGTCTGCCCGCACATCGGCTTCGCGCACTGGAGCCTCGACTTGCTGGCGAGCTTCGCGGTGCAGGCGGCGTTGCTCTTGCTCGCCCTCGCGGTGGCCTTTACTGCCGCTCGTAAGTGGGCTCACGCAGCGGCAGCGATGATCGCGTGCAGCGCGGCGGCCGCCGCCTTCCTGCCCGCCTGGATCGCCTCAAGCGACTCTCCACATGGCGTGGAGAACAGGGCGAAAATTCGCGTCGCAGCGCTCAACCTTTTGAAAAACAACGCCCAAGGACTCGAGGACGCCTTGGAAGTTCTTCGAGCTGCGTCGCCAGACGTCGTCTGGTTTGCCGAATACACGCCGGCCTGGCAGGAAGTCTTGCGCGCTGGCCTGCCGGAGATGCCGTTCCGCATTGAGCGGCCCGACGTCAGCTCGTTCGGCGCCGCCCTGTATTCCCGCTACCCCTTCCGAACGGCTGCGATGGTCTCAGGCGGCGATCACTGGATCCCATTCGGTCGCGCCGTGGTCGAGACGCCACATGGCCCCGTTGGGGTGCTGGGCGTGCCCGCGCCCCCGCCGCAGCTGAACGCGCTCGGCGTCGCAGAGCGCGATTTGAGCCTCGCCACCGTCGCAGCGCGGCTGACCGACCTCCCGCGACGACGCATCGTGCTCGGCGATTTCAACGCGACGCCGTGGAACCACGCCTTCCGAGCTATGCGGCGCGACGCCGGCCTGTCGCTCGGCAGCACCCGCTGGTGGCTACCGACTTGGCCCGATCCACAGCCTGCCCTGCTGCGCATCCCTATTGACCACGTCTTGGTCTCGGGCGACCTCCGCGTCATCGAGGCCCGACTTGGCGCCACCATCCAGAGTGATCACAGGCCGCTCCTCGCAACGATCCAGGTCGGTGAATGACATCGAGCGCGGACCGATCTCACTGCCAATATTTCGTGCGGATCCACTCCGGCTGCCAACGGTCGGGCGCAGACCGCTGACCAGAGAGATCGATCTCGACGGGGTCCTGCTCGTCGGTGCGCCAGAGCAGGCGATCGCCCGCCTCGGCGAGCCGCTGCTTGAGTAAGCCTTCGAGGCCTCTTCGCAGGTCGGCGAACTCGGCGCGGCCCGCGAGATCGGTCAGCTCGTGCGGGTCGGCGGCCACGTCGTAGAGCACGGTCCGGTCAATACGCGGGTAGCGGATCAGCTTGTGGTCGCCGCGCCGAATGGCGCGCTGCGTCTCAGCGTAGAGCTGCACCAAGTCTGCGCGCCCCGCGCCATCTCTTCGGACCATCGACCAGAGGCTCCGCCCGTCCAAACCCGTCAGCGGCGCGCCCGCGACGTCCAGCACGGTCGCCGTCAGGTCATACAGATAAGCGAGACCGTCGCGTTCGCCGACGGGCACGCCTGGACCTGCGAGGATGCACGGCGATCGCATCGAGTGCTCGTAGAGACTCTGCTTGCCGAGCAGCCCGTGGCTTCCGAGCGCGAGGCCGTGGTCGGCAGTGAAGACGACCAACGTCTTTTCGAGCAAGCCGAGGGCGTCGAGCCTTGCTAGCACCAGGCCAACCTGCTCGTCCAGGTGCGCGACCAGCGCGCGGTATTCGCGCAACTGCTCGCGCAGCTGGTCCGGGTCGCGCGGCCACCCCAGCAGGTTCTCGTCCCGCACCTGCATCGTCATCCGACCCAGGTTGAGCCCGTGCTGGCCGCGGAAGTTCGGCGGCAATGAGGGTGTCGGCAGCGCCGAGAGTCGCTCCAACCAACGCCGCGGCGGATCCCTGGGGTCGTGCGGCGCGGTCAGCGGGAGGTAGGCGAAGAACGGCGCGTCGCCGGCGCGGCTGCAGTGCTGATCGATAAATTCGATCGTCGCCGCACAGAAGTGCTCGGTCGAATGCCCAGCGGGGAGACGCTTGTTGACGATCTTGCCGTCGACGACGTCACAGAGCGGCACCTGGAAGTGGTCGCACATGCCGCCGCGAAACACCGCGCCGGCGTCTGGGAAGGCGCGACAGAGCGCCGCGTCCCCGTTGTGCCACTTTCCTGCCATAAACGTCCGATAGCCGGCTTCCCGCATGTATTCGGGCAGGGTCTTGCAGCCTTTCAGGTCGTCGGGCGCGCGCGTCAGCATCCGCCCCGACATCAGCATCGCGCGAGACGGCGCGCAGACCGCGCCGTGACGCGACCCCTGGCAGTAGACCTGCGTCAACTTCGTTCCACGACTCGCGAGCGCGTCCAGGTTCGGAGTGTGCACGTCCGCGCCACCAAAGGCGCCGACGGTGTCGGCGCGGAGGTCGTCGGCGAAGACAAACAACACGTTGGGTCGCTGCGCGAGACAAACGAAGGCCAGCGAGACAACAGCAAACGCGACACGGATCAGAGAGCAAGACATCGTGATTCACAGGATCGAGCAGGACGAGGCGAGGAAGA
>NYVR01000073.1 GCA_002684655.1 Planctomycetota bacterium
CGCAGGTTGATGCCGTCAGCGACGTGCATGCCGACCCAGGCGTCGACGAGGTCGCCGTTGCCTTGGCCGCCGCCAGCGGGGTTCATCTGGACGAAGTACGAGACGTTGCCATCCCACACAGAGCCGCCGAGACGAACGCGCGCGTCCGTGCCGAAGTCGCTGCCGTCGGTGTTGCCGTCGTTGTCTTCGGACCAGCTGTAGCCGGCTTGGATCTGACCACTGACGGTCATCGAGTTCTCGCCGTCAGCCGACGTGAACGTCAGGCCACGACCAAACTCGTAGCGAGCGTTCTTGAGCACGTCGCTGAGGCTGGAGCCAGACTGCTCGGCGGGCTGAGAGTTTTGAGCGGCCACGACGCTCGCGAACGCGAGCAGGGAAGCCGTCGAGATGAGGGATTGCGTAAGGGGGTTCTTCAAGTGTGCACCTTGTGAAGCCAGCAGGTGAGATGAGGCTGTTTCGCTCGCGCGTGTTCCGCAGGGTGTGTCCGAGAAGCCCCTGCTAACCGTCATCCTCCAGTCACCGACCAGATTGGACGTCGGTGTTATTGCTGCGAAGCAGAAGCGTGTCCAGACTTTCCGCGCACTTTTCCCCCTAATTTATCCACATCGTTTTCCACATCTATATCCGATGTCATCGGATGTTCGCCCGCTGCCTCGCGCACGAATGCTCGCGCGCGACCCGTCCAGACGCCGCCTCCGCACCGTCCGATATGCGTCAGAACGCAATTCCCCCGCCGAACGACACGCTATCTCCTTGCCAATTTGATATTTACCGCACCCTGACAAGACGCCGCCCTAGCGGCAGGGCCTCACGAGCGCTCGCGATGCCCACGGACGATCTGGTCGACGACGGCGGGCTCGGCCAACGTCGAGATGTCGCCGAGCTGGTCATAGCTCGCCTCGGCGACCTTTCGCAGGATCCGGCGCATGATCTTTCCGCTGCGTGTCTTGGGCAGCCCGGCGACGACCTGCACCTGATCCGGGGTCGCGATCGGACTGATCACGCGCCTCACCTGCATCTTCAGGGCCGCCTCGACCTCGCCAGGATCCATCCCTTCGGCGCCCTGGCCAGGGATCACGTAGGCGTAGATCCCCTGGCCTTTGACGTCATGGGGGTATCCCACGACGGCCGCCTCGGCGCAGAGATCGTGCGCCACCAGCGCAGACTCGATCTCGGCGGTCCCCAGCCTGTGCCCCGAGACGTTCAGCACGTCGTCTACCCTACCGGTGATCCAGTAGTAGCCGTCCTCGTCACGCCGGCAGCCGTCTCCGGTGAAATACTTGCCGGGATACATCGAGAAGTAGGTCTGCCGGAAACGCTCGTGGTCGTTGTAGATCGTGCGAGCCTGCCCCGGCCAGCTGCCGGTCAGGCAGAGGTTGCCGCTGACGCCGTCGCCTTCGAGCACGTTGCCCTGGTCGTCCACCAATTGCGGCCGCACGCCCGGCAGCGGGAACGTCGCCGAGCCCGGCTTGCAAGGCGTCGCGCCAGGCAGCGGCGACATCAGGATGCCGCCGGTCTCGGTCTGCCACCACGTATCCACGACAGGGCATCGCCCGTCGCCCACCACGTCGTGATACCACCGCCAGACCTCGGGGTTGATGGGCTCCCCGACCGTGCCGAGCACGCGCACGCTCTCGCGGCTGTGCTTTTGGACAGGCTCGTCCCCGAAGCGGATCAGCGCCCGCAGCGCCGTCGGCGCCGTATAGAAGATGTTCGCCTGGATGTCGTCGCAGACCTGCCAGTAGCGGGCGGCGTCCGGGTAGACCGGCGTCGACTCGAACAAGACCGTCGTCGCGCCGTTGCAGAGCGGGCCGTAGACGATGTAACTGTGGCCAGTGATCCAGCCGACGTCGGCGGCGCAGAAGTGCACATCGCCCGGGTGCCAGTCGAAGACCAGCTCGTGGGTGTAGGCGGCATACACGAGATATCCGCCGGTCGTGTGCAGCTGCCCCTTGGGCTTGCCGGTCGAACCAGACGTGTAGAGCACGAACAGCGGATCCTCGCTGTCCATCCACTCGACAGGGCAGTAGGCGCGCTGCCGTTGTAGCTCGTCAGCCAGCCAGTGGTCGCGGCCGCCGAGCATCTCTACCTCCAGGGCGGTGCGGCGCGCGACCAGCACCGTGTGCACCGCGTCGACGCCGTCGACGGCTGCGTCGACCGTAGCCTTGAGCGGGATGGTCTTACCGCCGCGGAGGCCCTCGTTCGCGGTCAACACCACCCGACAGTCGGCGTCGACGATGCGGTCGCGGAGCGACTCCGCCGAGAAGCCCGCGAACACCACCGAGTGCACCGCGCCGATGCGGGCGCACGCCAGCATCGCGTAGACGGCCTCGGGCATCATCGGCAAGTAGATGCAGACCCGGTCGCCCTTTTGAACCCCGAACTTCTTGAGCACATTGGCGAACCGACACACCTGCTCGTGCAGCTCGCGGAAGCTGATGTGCACGTAGTTGCCGGGCTCGTCCTGCACCCAGACGAGCGCGGTCTGCTCACCGCGCTCGGCCAGGTGACGGTCCACGCAGTTGTGCGCGGCGTTGGTCCGGCCGCCCAGAAACCACGCGACCTCGGCCTGCCCGAAGTCCGCGCGGCACGCCTCGACGGGGTCGCGCAGCCAGTCGATTCGCCGCGCTTCCCGCGACCAGAAGGCCGCCGGATCCCGGACGGACTGCTCGTAGAGGCGCTCATATTGCTCGAACGAAGAGACGTGCGCGCGCTGCGCGACGTGGTCCTTCACCGGGACGATGTTGTCAGCCATAGCGTAGTACGCCTCACGAAGAGGACGCCGGGATCAGAGCGTTCGCAGCCAATGCAGCAAGGTGCGCACAGCGGTGCCGCTGGCGCCGTCCCTGTAATAGTCCTTGGCCACACCCCCCCACGCGGCGCCGGCGACGTCGATGTGCGCCCACGGAGTGTCGCCGGCGAAGTAGCTGAGGAACGCGCCGCCCGCCGTCGAGCCGTTGCCGTGTGCGGGCGAGTTTAGGTTGGCGACGTCCGCGAACTTGCTCTTGATCTGGTCCTTGTGGCACTGCCACAGCGGCAGCTGCCAGAGCGGCTCGTCAGCCTCATCGCCCGCGTCGATCAGCGCATCGATCAGCTTCTGGTCGGATCCCATGATGCCGGCCATCTCGTGTCCGAGCGCGACGACCACAGCGCCGGTCAGCGTCGCCAGGTCACACATCATCTCGGGCTTGTAGAACTTCCGCGCGTAGCACATCGCGTCAGCGAGTACGAGGCGGCCTTCAGCGTCGGTGTTGAGCACCTCGATCGTCTGCCCATCCATCGCCGTGACGACGTCACCCGGGCGTTGGGCGTCTGCGTCTGGCATGTTCTCGACGGCTGCGATGACGCCGATGATGTTCTTCTTAGGCTTGTAGGTCCCCAGCGCCCCCTTGCTCAGGGCGTGAAACAGCCCCATCACCGCGCCGCCGCCGCACATGTCGTAGCGCATCTCGTCCATGCGCGCCGACGGCTTGATGCTGATGCCGCCGCTATCAAACGTCAGCCCTTTGCCGATGACGGCGACGTTGCCCTTGGCTCCAGGCGTCTTGTATTCGAACACGATCAGCTTGGCCGGCTGCGCGCTGCCGCGCGACACGCCGAGCAACGAGCCCATGCCGAGCTTATCCATCTGCTTCTCGTCGAGCACCTTGACCGCGAGGCGGCCGCCGGCGAGGCGCTTGGCGTGCCGCGCCATCGCCGCGGGCGTCAGGATATTCGGCGCCTCGTTCTCCAGGTCGCGCGCGAACACTGTGCCCTGGGCCGCGATCGCGCCGAGCTTCAGGCCCCGGGCAAACTCCTTCTCGTCCGCCCCCGACAGGCCGACAGCGGCGACCGCGCACTTGTGCGCGGCGCGCTTCTTGGGCTTTTGCTTGCTGGGGGCAGCGTAGCGATACGCGCCGAGCACCAAGCCTTCGGCGACCGCCATGCCAGCGGCGAACGGCTTGCTCTTGCGGACCAGGTTGGCCGGCACGACGAGGGAAAACGCGGTTACGTCCAGCTCCTCGGTGCGAACCTCTGCGGCCTTGCCCATACCGACGACGCCGAGCCGCTTGCAGCGGCTCCCCTTGGGCTGATGGAACACGTTGACCGCGCGAAACGACGTGCGCAGGTCGCCGGTCGCCTTAGCGGCGCGCAGGCACGGCTGCAGCGCGTCACCAGCGTCGATGCGGCCGTCGGCCGCCAACACGAAAACAGCGTCACCGCGGCTCGCGGCCGCGCACGTCACGGAGCGGACATTCATGCCGGGAGTTGTAGTCGCTGGCGTCTCCTCGCACCACTGTCCGCGCGGCGTGGGGCGATGCGACCGCGCGCGGGGCCGCGCCGAACGCGGCGCTCGATCGACGCTCAGGTCGCTGGCTTCGGCAGGTCCCCGATCCACCGCTCGCCCGCGCCGTCGCAGAGCTTCTCGCGCTTCCAGATCGGCACTTCGTCCTTCAGACGATCCATCAAGAAACGGCACGCCTCGAAGGCCGGCCCCCGGTGGGCTGACGCCACGACGACGATCACTGAGGCCTCACCCACCGGCACTTCACCCAGGCGGTGAGCGACGCGCGCGCGCGTGATCGGGAAGCGCTTGACCGCTTCTTCGAACAGGACGCACATGACGCGCTGCGCCATCTCGGTGTAGGCCTCATAGCTCAACGAGAGCACCTGCGCGCCTTCGTTGTGATCGCGCGTCGTGCCTGCGAAAGTCACCACCGCGCCGTCACGATCCGTGCGGCACTCCTGCTCCAGCGCGCGCGGGTCCAATTCGCCTTCGGTGAGGTCGAACCGGTAGAGGTCTTGAGCGCCCGAGCCGCCGCTGATGGGCGGGATGAAGGCGACCTCGTCCCCGTCGGACAACACGGAGTCGGCGCGCGCGTAATCGCGGTTGACGGCGAACGCTACCGGCACCCTGAGCAGCGCTGGATGCTGCTGGCCCAGCTTCTCCAACATGCCGCGGGCCGTGGTCCCCGCCTCGATCTCGACGGTGACCGTGTCCGTGTCAAGGATGTCCCGCACGGCGGCGAAACACCGCAGCGTGACATGAATCGGCCCAGCGGAATCTGGCATGCGCACATTGTGCCCGGAGCGCAAGCGCTGGCGCCACGTCTACGCTAGATTAGCCGCCGTCTCGCGGGGACAACTCCCTGTCGGCCAAAGACCAAGACCCTATGCGTTCCATCCAGCTCCTCACGCTCCTGGCGGCCACGGCCGCCGCGCTGCCCGCACAGTGGGCCCAGCAGTCTCCCACCTCCTCGCCGTCACCGCGACGCGCCGGGGCCGCAGCGTTCGACCCGGTCACCAACAGGATGATCATCTATGGCGGGCTGACGGCCTCGCCGGCCCAGTCGGTGGCCGACATGTGGGCTTACAACGGGCAATGGACGCAGCTCACGGCTACGGGCGCCAACCAGCGCTGGGGCCACCAGATGGTCGCCGACACGACCAACGGCCGCCTCGTCACGTTTGGCGGACGCTCCCCCAACATCAACAACCTCGCGGACGACACGCTCACGTGGAGCGGCGCCGGCCCGTGGCAGACGGTCGCGACCACCAACGCGCCGAGCCCGCGCTTCCTCTATGGGCTCGCGTATGACGCGCTCCGCGACCGCGTCGTCCTGTTCGGCGGCCGCGACGGCTTCGCGCCGAACAACGAGACCTGGGAGTTTGACGGTACAGACTGGACCCAGGTGACCACCGCGAACGCTCCGGCGCCGCGCGAGGAGATGGGCATGGCCTACGACGCCTCGCTCAACCGCGTCGTGCTATTCGGCGGCTGCGACGAGAGCACCCAGACCATCTACGGAGACACATGGGTCTACAACGGCACCAACTGGACCGACGTGACCCCTGCATCCAGCCCCTCGCCGCGGTTCCGAGGCACGATGGTCTACGACATCGACCGAAGCCGCACCGTCTACTACGGCGGCTTCGACGGCGCCGCGAGGTTGGAGGAGGTGCTCGAGTTCGCCGGCGGCCAGTGGACGACGTTCACAGCCCAAGGCAGCTCGCCGCTCAACTCAACGGAGGGATACTCCGCCTACGATTCGGCGCGCGGGCTGACCGTCTTGTTTGGCGGGTTTGGTCCGTCTTTCAGCGACCAGACCTGGGAATACACGGGCACGACCGACGGCGTGTTTGCGCTCTACGGCGTCGGCTGTGACCCCGTCGGCGGCCCCCCCGATCTAACGGGCTCGACGCCCAACATCGGCACCGACCTGACGCTGACGATCAACAACGCCGGCGGCACGGCCGGCGCGTTCTGGGCGCTCGGCTTCTCCGACCAGTTCGCCAACGGCATCCCGCTGCCGTTCGACCTGGGCATTATCGGCCTGCCGGGCTGTGACTTGCTAACAGGCGCCGACGTGCTCGAGGTCTCGACGGTCACCGGGGGCACGACGAGCGTCACAGTCCCGATCCCAAACCTCCCGACGTTGGTCGGTCAGTCGCTGTTCACGCAAGCGCTGCTGTTCGAGCAAGGCGTATTGTTCGTCGGCACCACGCAGGGCGGGCGAGCGCTGCTGGGCCAGTAGCAGCCGCAGACGTCGCGACGAACACGCCGCTGGACTCGTCGTTACCGCCGCCCTGGTGACGCAGCGCGGTTCGATCGACCGCCAGCTCAAGCGCCGGCGAGGCGACGCACCACCTCTTCGACGTCGTTCTTGCTGCCGATGTAGAGCGGCGTCCGCTGGTGTAGTTCATCCGGGACGATGTCGAGGATCGGACGAACACCGTCGCTAGCTGCGCCGCCCGCTCGCTCGCAAAGAAACGCCAGCGGCGCGTTCTCGTAGAGCAGCCGCAGCTTGCCGCGCGGCTTCTCGGACGTCCCCGGATACATGTAGATGCCACCCTTCAGCAGCGTGCGGTGGAAATCGCCGACGAGCGCGCCTGCGTAGCGCGCGGCGCGCTTGCCGCTGTCTGCCTGCTGTCGGCGGAACGTGGCGACCATTTCGCGCGTCGGCTCGTCCCACTGGATCTCGTTGGCTTCGTTGACAGAGTATGCGCCCTTCCCCTCCGGGATCTGCAGGTCGGGGTGCGTCAGGAAGAAGGTGCCGATCGAGCGGTCGAGCGTGAACCCGTTCACCGGACCGCCGGCCGAATAGACCATCATCGTGCACGGCCCGTACAGCACGTATCCAGCCGCCACGATGTTGCGACCAGACTGGAAGAACTCTTCTTTCGTTACGGGCTCGCCGACGCGGTCCCGCTTGTAGATCCCGAAGATCGTGCCCATCTGCCCAGCGACGTCGACGTTGCCCGACCCGTCGAGCGGGTCCGTCGCGATCAAATACTTCCCGCCCTCACCGCCGGGCAGCACGTGGATATCCTCCATCTCCTCGGACGCGATCGCTGCGACCATGGGCACGTTCTCGAAGACCTGCAGCGTCGTGTCGTTGCTGATCACGTCGAGCGCGCGAACCTCTTCCCCCTGCACGTTGCTGGTCCCGGTGTAGCCGAGCTTGCCCACGAAGCCCGCGCGCATGATCTCGCTGGCGAGCATCCGGGCGACGAGGCTCATGCGATTGAGGACGGTCGAGAGCCCGCCGGTAGCGTGCGCGCTGGCCTGATCGCGGAAGAAGTGTTCGCTAAGGGTGAAGCGGTTCATAGATGCCTTCAGTTGAACGCAAGATCGCAGCCGCGCCAAGGTAGGTCAGCGACGTTCCACCCTCAGCTGGTCGCCGGGCCCCATCGCGACACGGTCGAGCAATACGGTGGTGTCGACGTCGACCACGCAGAGCTGCTCAACGCGGCCGTCTGCCCGCGCGCAGACGAGCGCTTCCCCGGCCCGCGCTCCCCACAGCACGAGCGAAGGCCCCTTGCCATCGACGAGCCGAGGTACTTCGCGCAGCTCACCAGGCGACGCCCACGACGGCGGGCGCTGCCCGCGGCCGCGGCGCCAATAAAGGCGCAGGCCGGCGGCCGACGGCCGGTCCGAACCAACCCCGACGACGTCGAATCGAGCAAGCTCGACCAGGTCTCGCCGCGGATCAAAATCTCGCCCGAAGAACCTGCCGCAAGCGTGCGGGACGGCCGGGTCGAGGGAGAACTGCTGCGGACCGTCCAAAAGAAAGCGCACTTGTTGCTCGTCGAGCCACGCGCTCAAGCGGCCGGCTCGCAGCGCCGCGAAGCTGCGGTGGTCGACGACGCCGTCGAGGTTGAGGATGCCACGCGGCGCGTCGCCTGCCTCGGCAGCGGCGGCGCGCGCCCGCGCGGTGACGATGCCGCTGTTGAAGCACCCGACGCGCTCGCCGGCCGGGAGCACGCGGTCCAGGTGGTCGCCGGCGAGCTGCATCTCTGCCTGTGCTGCCAGCGGTTCGGGCTGCACGCGCTCGATGTCGAGCAACTGACAGACCGGGAAAGCCAACAGCAACCAGCGCGCGCGGCCGCACCGACACATCGCGGCGAACGCGATCACCACGACCGGCGTGAGGTAATAGTCCCTGGGATACCAGCGCACGGCCCAGTGCAGCGCGACGATCGCCGCGAGTCCTGCGCCGACGGCCAACAAGTCAAGGTGCAGCGCCGTGACACGTCGCGACGGATAGATAGCGATCAGCGAAGCCGCCACGCCCGCCGCCTCTAGGTCTCGAACACCCAGCGCCGCCGCCCCTGCGACGGCTAGCAACGGCGCGAAGCGCGACAAGGCGGGCAACCAAGGGCGCGCGACGAGGAAGACCATCAACCCACAGCCAAACACCGACGCGGTCGCGAACGGCCCACCCAACAGCACTGGACGCGTGTACCACCACTGGTTGAACCAGAACCCGGACACCGCTTCGAGGTTGGCGTGCCAGAGCCATGACATCGGCAGAGCCGAGTCCTGCAACAAGCCGCCCCCGAAGGCGACGTTGAGCGCGGTCACCGCCGCCAGCGAAAAGCCAGGCGCGGCAAGAGACCGTCGCAGACGGTCGCGGTGCCGCCAGCAAGACAGCGACAGCACCAGCGCGAAGAGATCGGAGCGCGCCAACGTCGCGAGCACGCAGAGCAGCGAGAAGCGAGGTTCGCGCGCGCGGCGCGCGGCGAACAAGACCGTGGCAGCGAACGCTGCCAAGGCGGTCTCTTGTCCGTTGAAGGCCTCGCGTAGGAGGAGCGGATGCCCCAACCAGCAGAGGCCTAGGACGACGCCCGTCGAGGGGTCGCGCGGGATCCGCCACCAAACCGCCGCGGCCGCTGCGTGCAACGCCGCGCCCAAGAACGGGGCGAACGTGACAGCGCAAGGCCCCAACAACCAGCTGATCGTCGCGAGCGCTAAGCTCCAGAGCCATTGGACCCCTGACGTCGTCACGCCGGCGCTGACGGAGCCGCCGCCGCCTTGCGCGAGATCGTTCGCCCAGACGAACTCGTAGAATGCATCGTCGCGCAGACGCGTCGCGAGGTCGGGCGTGAACGTCCACCAGAGCGTGAGGCCCCAGGCGGCGGTGACGAACGCGGCGAAGACAGCGGCGAACCGCAGGAACGGTTTAGAGCGCAGCATGCGCGGTCGATGAAACATAGCCGCTCGAGGCCCTCTACAGAAGAAAGGTGGAGCCGCCCATCGCTCGCGGCCGTTGACGCACTACCGTCTGTCACTGTGAGACATGCACCAAGCTAGGCAGGCACGACGAGCTCCTTCAAGCAGGTGGGCGTGGGGCGCCGTCGTCGGCGCCGGCGCGCTGGCGGCTGCCGTGAGCGCGCTGTGGCCCCGCGACGTGCACGTGGCGCCGCAAAACATCGAGCCGCTGGCGCCGCAAACGGGCGCCGCCGCAGCCCCAGCTGCAGCGCCAATGCCCGAGCGCGTAGACGAGCCAGCGCCGCTCGTCGAGCTGCAGCGCAGCCCCAGGATCCAGGTAGGCCGCGCACCCCAGGGGGTCCGCGGCCGCCTCGTCGACGCTCGCGGCGAGCCCTTATCCGCGGTGCCCGTTCAGCTGAACGAAGCGCCAGGCAACGACCCGGCGATGCTGCTCCTGGCGTCGCAGGCGCGCCACCTGCTGACGCCCGTCGCGTCGTGCGAAACCGCGGCCGACGGCACCTTTGAGCTGGGTCTGCGCATCGCCGAGGACAAGGAATACGACGTGTTCGCGCTGTCGCCGCAGCACGCCACCCTGAGGCTGGCGGGGCTGCGCGTGCTGCCTGCGACGTGGCACAACGTCGGCGAGTGGATCCTCGAACCCGGCGCGAAGCTCCGGGGCCGGGTGACCGTCGCGGGCAATCCGCTCTTGCCTGCACCGCAAGCCATGGTGTCGATCCGCGCTGCGGGTCCCTTCTCGGACGGCGCGAACGCGGCGTTGACGCCGGGCGCGCTGTTCGCGCACACCGACGCAGCGGGTTTCTACGAGCTCGACCACGCGCCGACGCGCGGCGTCGCGCAGGTGTCCGCCGTGGCCCCCGGCTTCGCCAAGGTGACACGGCGCAACGTCGAGATGAGCGTCGATGAACCCGTAACCGTCAACTTCGAGCTGCCTACCGGCATCACCCTTTCGGGCGATGTCCGCACGAGCAGCGGCGACCCGATCGCAGACGCCGTCGTGACCGCGTGGCCGAACGAACCGGGCCTGACGAAGACCCACGGGACTACAGACGCGACCGGTAGCTTCTCGTTGGGCGGCCTGCAGAACGCTCCCCACCGCGTGCTGATCGCTGCGAAGGGGCACGCGTCCGTCGACCGGAGCGACGTCGACCCCAGAGACCCGCTGCACGTGGTCTTGCTGCGTCGACACCGAATCCACGTCACCGCGAAGACACCCAAAGGCGCTGTGTTGAGGACCTACCGGCTCGCGCTTCGTCGCTTCTTCGCGGCGCAGCCCGAAGCGGCGCTCGACGCCTCGGCGCTGGCTGGCGGCAGGATCGGCGCGCTCCACGAGGTCCCACAGCAGCGGGTTCGGCTGGACGCAGCGACCGACCACGCCGAGATCGTCGGGGTCCCCGACGGCGTGTTCGTGTGCGAGGTCGAAGCAGAAGGCTGGGCCAAGACCTTGTCTACGCCGCTGCGGTTCTCAGCTGAAGCCGGACAGCAAGATACGTTGCAACGTATCGAGGTCACGGTCTCGTTCGGGGCCGAGCTGCGCGGCCGCGTCATCGACGAAGCCGGGCAGCCGCTGCCCGGCGCCAGCGTATCCACGCTGCCGACAACAGCGATCCTCGACAACCCGCTGCTCAAGGCCATGCAGCGGGCGGTCCCGCCGAAGATCACGACGCTGACCGTCGAGACCGATGCTCGAGGCGTCTTTACGCTGCCGCGCCTCGCCGCGGCTTCTTACCAACTGCTCATCCAGCACCCCGACAAGTGCCGCGAGCTCATCGGCGACATCGACTGCCTGCAAGCGTCACGCAAAGTCATTCCCGACATATCTTTACGCTCTGGAGCCAGGGTCCGAGGGACGGCAACGTTCGATGGCAAGGCCCAGGGACAGATCAAAGTAGTGCTGTCCACCCGCTCCGGTTCGAGGAGCGCGCCGTCGATTCGGCTGGAAACGGTGACAGACGGGGAAGGCAACTTCGCTTTCGAGCGTCCCATCCCGCCGGGAGGCTACGTCATCCAAGGCGCGGCCGTCGCCAGCAGCCAACCAGACACACAGATCTTCCAGCAGATGTTGCAGTTCCGGAAGTCCGCGACGACGTTCTTCGTGTCTGAAGAGCAGCGCGTCGTCGAAAAACACCTGCTGCTGCCCGCTAACTGAACCACGCCGATTTCACCGTGACCTCTGTCGCCAAGTTCGCTCTCCCGCTCCTGCTCCTCGCTGCGTGTGGACAGGACCCGATCGCACCGCCCTCGAGCGCCTCCGACGAGGTCTCGCGAGAGCGCCCGACGCCGCCACCGAGCGCGCCGGAGCAGGCGCCCGTGGAGGTGGAGCGCACCGAAGTCGAGCGCCAGAGCGTCACCGACTACGGCGACTCTCACTCCGACGCGCCGCAAGGCGTCAAGGGCCGCATCTTGCTGCCCAACGGCGATCAAGCCGCAGGCGTTCAGGTCCTGCTCATGGAGAACCTCATGAGCAACCCGATCGACGTGTTCCTCAAGAACAAGGCCGGTCGCACGTCGCCGCCGATCGCGAGCGCGCTCACGGCAGCAGACGGCTCGTTCGCGCTGGGCGTGAGGAAGCCAGGGCAGAAGGTGGACCTGCGCATCGTGACCGACGCGCACCCCGAGCTGTCCAAGTCCCCGATCAGCGTTCGAGGTGAAGACTGGATCGATGTCGGGGACCTCAAGCTTAAGGTCGGCTTGACCGTTCAAGGCCGCGTCGTCAACGCTGCGACCAACGCGCCCGTGGCGGACGCCACCGTCTGGATGACGTCTGCGACACGCGCGCACATGATGACCGCGACCCCGGGGCGCGAACGCGGCGTCGCCGTCGTGACTGACGGCGCCGGATTCTTCCGCTTCACGAGCGCGCCGACCCTCGGCACCATCAACCTGACGGCCGAAGCCGAGGGCTACGCGAGCGCGAACGAGCTCAACAAACAGATCTCGAAGGACGCGGTTAACGACTTCACCCTTAAAATCGAGGCCGGCAGCACAATCCGCGGCGTGATCGTCACCCCAGAGGGCGCGCGGGTGCCCAACGCAAAAGTCCAGGCCTTCGGCCTCAGCGTGAAGACGCCGCAGAACGCGACGGTGACCGCGGACACGAACGGCGAGTTCGAGTTCCCGCCCCTTCGTCGCGGCCCCTATCGCCTGACGACCACCGCCTACTCATACGCGGACAACGAGGTCAAGGTCGCCCTCACCGGCGAAGACGTGAAGGTCGTCCTCGAACCACGAGCGACCGTGCGCCTGAAGGTGCTCAACGGACAGAGGCGACCGGTCAAGAGCTACCGGATCTCACTGAAGCGGGCCTTCCCGCAGAACCCCGACGCGATCGGCAACGTGATGGAGTTCACCGACCGCAACATCTCGCCGCGGGACTACCGCGGTGACTGGGCGGTGATCAACAACATGCCCACGGGCAACTTCCGCTTCCAGGTGATGGAGAAGAACCACGCCAAGTCGCTGTCCCCGATGTTCCAGGTGCTGCCTGGATCGACCGAGGCCGTCGAGGTCGTCGTCCTGCTCACCGACGGCGCCGCGATCACTGGGACCGTCGTTGACGGCGCGGGCATGCCTGTCGCCGGGGCGACCGTGACGTCCGATCTAAACCAAGGTCTCGCCGCGGGCACCGGGCTATTCGACATCCTGCGCAGCATGATCCCGCAGAAGCACACCACGCGTCAGGTGAGGACCGACGCGGAGGGGCGCTTCCGCCTCAGCAAGCTCGCCTTCGCGGACTACATGATCCGCGTCTCGCACCCGAAGTTCTGCGAGGGCACCTCGGTGGACATCAAGCTGACCGAGGAGGGGCAAGTCGTCGACGCCGGAAGGATCCAGCTCCAGCTCGGCACGCGCGTCGTCGGCGTCACGACCGTCGGCGGCATGCCGATGGGCCAAATCAAGGTGACGATCGGGATGCCGAACCCCGAGCAGCAGAAGACCGGCTCAGTGCAGCCGCGGTCCAAGCCCTTCGACCAGATGACGAGCGAAGAACGTCAAAAGGCGGCGCGCATGCTGTTCAGCACCAACACGCTCAGCGACGGCAACGGCAACTTCAGCATGCTCAAGCGCGTGCCCCCGGGTACATACAAGATCACGGCGGCGCGCCAGTCAGCCGAGAACCCGTTCGAGGCCCTGATGGACATGCGGGAGACTGAGCGGCAATTCACGGTCGTGCCCGGACAGGACGTCATCGAGATCAACTTCGACTTGAGCAGCCGCTGAGTTACGCCGCGGGCGCCCACCCGCGACTCAGTATCGACACCGGCTAGGCTGCACGGCTACCGTGTCTGCATGCCAAAGAAGGCCAGCTACTGGGACTACATCCGCGTCGAGGAACTGCTGAACCTGCAGAACGGCCTCGAAGCGCAAGAGCAAGAAGTCTCTAACGACGAGATCCGGTTCATCGTCATCCATCAGATCGACGAGCTCTGGTTCAAGCTGGTGCTCCGCGAGCTCGCGACCGCCCGCGACCTCTTCGCCAAGACGCACGTCCCCGAGGACGCCCTCGCCGGAGCCGTGCAGAGCTTGAAGCGGGTGACGCTCTGCTTCGAGCTGGCTGCGCAACACTTCCGGCTGATGGAGACCATGCGCACGCAGGACTACCTGACGTTCCGCGACAAGCTCAACCCGGCGTCGGGGTTCCAATCGGCGCAGATGCGTGAGATCGAGATCCTGATGGGCCTCGACGACAGCGACCGAATCCCGTTCGGCAAAGAGGGCAGCTACCTAGAGGCGCTGAAGAGCAACGACGGCTCGCCGTCTCCAGCGCACGCGCGCGTGGCGAAGCGACGCGCCGACACCCCGACGCTGAAGGACGCGGTCCGCCAATGGCTCTACCGGACTCCGATCCACGGCAGCTTGCCCGACCAAGACGGCGACGATGACGCCGTCTCATCCTGGGTCAAATCGTACTACCAGGGCCACCAAAAGCTGCACGAACGCGCCCTGCGATTTGCGGTAGAGGCGCAGGCGCTCACGCCTGCGGACGAAGCGCGATTGCGCACGCGCTACGAGGGACAGCTCGCCGGCGCACAGCGTCACCTCGACGCCGAAGACGTGGAGCCGGACCAGCGCGCGTTCATGCGACGACTGCGCGCGGCGATCTTGTTCGTCGACAGCAACCGGGAGCTGCCGCTGCTGAGTTGGCCGGGCGCCATCATCGACGGGCTGATCGAATGCGAACAGGCGATGCTCGCCTTCCGTCAGCGCCACGCCCGCATGGTCGAGCGCGTCATCGGACGTCGGGTCGGCACGGGCGGCAGCGACGGCGTCGCCTATCTGGACCAGACCGCGCTTCAATACCGCGTCTTCACCGAGATCTGGGCGGGCCGCACGCTGCTGCTGCCGCCCGAGCTCAGCCCGCCGATTCAGAACGCGGCGTTCTACGGGCTCACGCAGGGCTGAGATCGCCGCTAGAGGCGACGGTTCTCGACACGCGACCTGCGCCGAGAGAACGCCCGGTGCCCGCTCCGTTCGCGCTCTTTGCGGAAGCCAAGCAGGTGGAGCGCCCCGACGAGGCGAGGGCCCGCCGCGCTAGGCGTGACCAACAGCGTGTCGACGTCGTCCGGGTCGCGACGCACGCCCGGGAGCAGGACGAGCAGCCGGTCGAGCGACAACCACCGCGACCACTCGGCCAACCACCGCCTGAGCCTCCCGACGCGCCGGGCCAAGAAGAAGCCGTCGTCGCCCAACTCCTGATAGAGCGGCAGCATCACGTAACGCGCTGCAGGCGCGCGCAGGTCGCCGTTACGGTCGGTCGCCAGGAGTTGCCCAGCTGCGACGGCGTCGAAGTTTGCGAAGTCTGGCTGCATGCAGAACGCGTCTTCGGCGCAGATCGCGTGCCGATGCGTGATCTCGACGATCGACGGCGCTGTGCCTACGGCCTCGCGAATGCGCGCGCGGTGAAGCTCTATGTCGACGAGCGCACCGGGCAGCATTCCCAGACGCACGAGCAGCTGCCACACGACCGCCTCCAGGTTATCGACCGCCGCGGCGCTCGTGTGCTGACCACCTTCGACCGCGAACCCTGCGATTCCGCGGTCTGCAAACCACTCGAGCGACGCTCCGGCGAGGTTCTCCTCGATGCCCAGGATCACCGGGACGCCGGTCAACTCACCGAGCCGCCGATTGTCGATCGTGTCCGCGAGGCACAAGAAAGGAGACCCGGCGGCCGAGCTGGTGTGAAGATCGACGAACAAGACGGGCCCGGTCGCAGTGCGCTCGGCCGCGAGGAACGACTCGATGAGCTCTAGCTGCTCGCGATCCTCTGGTGATCGATCGGCGGCGGGCCTGGCGCGGATCGCCGCGATCGCGGAAGCGCTCCAGCCCCGGTTGAGATCCCTGCTGAGGTACCGACTGCCGACAGCCAGCGCGCCCAGGTTTCCGCGCAAGGCGAGCACCCGCCCACGCAGGGGCGCTTCGCGGCTGCGCAGGGCCGCTAACACTCGACCGATCGCCTCTAGGCCGGCTGGCTCGTTGCCGTGAACGCCAGCCGTCACGAGGAGCGTAGGGCCAGGGTTACCGGTGTCCCACCTCCCGATCTCGCGGCCCAACTCCGCGCTCACCGCCGCCCTGCTCATTCTTCGTCGTTCTCGCGGAGCTGTTTCTCGAACAGCATCGCGGCGACCCGGATTAGGTCCCGCTCAGTGATGATGCCGACTAAGCGGCCGTCCTCGACGACCGGCAGGCTGCCAATTCGGTGTTCGCGCATGTGCTCGATCGCCTGCAACGTCGGAGTGGTCGGCGTTACGCAGATGGGCGCCTCAATCATGATGTCTTTGACGGCGACCGGGGCGCGGCCGTCGTCGCGCATGCCCTTGCCGACCATCCGCAACAAGCTCCGGTGCGAAACGAGACCGACGAGGTTGCCGTCGTTGTCCTCTACAGGGACGTGGCGAATGTGTCGCCAATCCATCAGGGACGCAGCCAGGTCGACGACGTCCTCAGGGTGCACCGTGAACAAGTCCGTGGTCATGAACTGACCGACCAGGGTGTAACTCTCCTGCCACCCGTCGAACTCACCGTTGTCGGCTAGCTCCCACGTATGGACAGGATCCGACGTCTCTTGACGCCGCTGCATCGCCCGGACCAGCGCTGTCATCTGCTGGTCCTTGTTGCCCTTCTCACCCATCGCGCCGAGCGAGTCGAGCTGCCACCGCGAGCCAGTGCGGCCGCGCTTGCACCGCTCCTCGATGATGCCCAGGTAACGGTCGATGTCACCAGCGTCCAGCGAGGCGTGCTCGAGGCCGGAACGAGCCATCGGCAAGAGCACCTCGCCGATCAGCTCTTGCGCCGTGTATTCACGCCCGTGGAACCACGTCAGGTTGGCCTGCAGCCCCAGGCGCGCAGCCGCGACGAAGTTCCCGCGCGCGTCGTCGAACGACATGACCTTGCTGACGTCGTCGAACTCATGGCTCACCGCCGCCATCAACCCGAAGTAGAACGCCGCCGTCGCGATCTCGTCCAGCGGGCTCGGGCCTGATGGGAACGCGCGCGCCTCGATTCGCAGGTGTGGCTTACCCTCGCTGATGCCGTAGCAGGCCCTGTTCCAGCGGTAGACCGTGCCGTTGTGCAAGCGCAGCGCCGTCATGTCGGGGACGCCGCCGCGGTCCAGTACGGCCCCGGGATCTTCGTCGAGGTCGCTCGCGAGCATGACGCGGAAACGTGCGATGTCCTCGCGGAAGATCTCGAGGACAGAGTTTCGAACCCAGCCGTCGCCGAAGTCGACCCGTGGTCGACGCCCCCGCTGCTGGTGCGTCGCCGAGCGCGAGTCCACCGACTGCTGAAACAAAGCCACCCTGGTCTCGCGCCAAAGCCTGCGCCCCAGGAGCACTGGCGAGTTCGTGGAGGCCGCGAGCACGGGCGCTGTGATCGCCTGCGCTGTGTTGTAGAGCTTCGCGAACTCCTTAGGTCCGACCTGGAAGTGGACCTGGAAGCTCGCGTTGCAGGACTCGAGCATGACGTTGTCGTGCGTCATGTCGAACTCGTCGACGCCCTTGATGCGGAACTCGAAATCGCCGCCGCGCAGCTGCGCCATCGCGTCGTTCAACGCGAGGTAGCGCGGGTTCTGCACCATCGACGTCAGCGCGAGGTCGCTCCGGCGGAGCGTCGGCAAGATACCCGACAGCACGATGCCGCCGCCTTGGTCGTGCGCCGTGCGCCGCGCCAGCTGCAAGAGCTCAACCAGCTCTTTCTCCATCGTCGACAAGCAAGTCCCCCCGAACACCTGAGGCTTGAGGTTGCACTCGAGGTTGAACTGGGCGAGCTCGTAGGTGAACTGCTCGTGATCGAGCGCAGCCATCATCTGGTCGGCGCCGTTCCAGGCCCTGCCCGCGCGGTCGAGCAGGAACATCTCCTGCTCGGCCCCGATACGCCGGATCCCGGTCTCGAACCGATCCTCTTCAAGCATCCGCTCCAGGGCGTGCACGTCGGCCAAGATGGCCTTCATGAACGCCCGGAGTTCTTCTTGCGAGAAAGCGCTAGGGAGGTCGTGTCGGCCCATAAGCGGTCAATGAGAGCGCCCGGACAATAGCTGCAACGCAAACGGGGAGGAAGGATGCGCGTCCTTACTCCCCGTCCGGGGCCTGAATCGCCCCTCGCCTACCTCCTGCTGCCCAGCGGCGCGCTAGCGCACGAACCCGTTGAACATGATCCGCTTCTCTTTGATCAGCGGGTGGTTGAGCTTGACGACCAGCTCGCCCTTCACGAGGCCCTTGGGCGCCTCATCGCTGACCGCCAAGTCGACGATCAAGTTGCCGCCTTCCTTGCGCTGGCTCGCCGTGACGATGCCTGGCTTCAGCGTCATCTTTTCGAACGCGAACTCGGTCACCTTTAGGTCCGTGCCGTCGTTGGGCGTGAACGTGATGGACTTCGTCAGGCTCTTGCCCTTGCGGATCAGCCCCATCGTGAGGAAGCCGCCTGGCTTCACGTCTAGCGGGCCCTGGATAAAGGCGAGCACGCGCACGTCGAACGTCGCGGCGTTCTGCATGTTGGTGCGGAACTTGAGCATGCCGCCGCCCGCGACCTCGGAGTTGACGGGCCCGTATTTGCCGCTGATGCGATACGAGGCATACTCCCCGTTCTGCACCCGCTCCCAGGTCACGTCAAAGGCGTCCGACGGCTTGTCGACCGAGACGATGTCCCACTCTTTTTGCATCCTGGACGACACGGTCACCGTGAACTCACGGGTCTCGTTCCAGGTCATCTTGTTGAGGTTGATCTCAGCCGGCGAGACCGTGAACATCTGAGCGCCGGTGGCGCGGAAGGTCAGCTTGGTGTGCGGTTCGATCGGGTCGGTGCCGTGGATGTCCAGCGTGGCGTGCTTACCACCTGCGATCCTGTTCATGTCGAGCCGCGTCGTTACCACGCCGGTCTCGCCTGGACCGACCGTGATCTTGGATACGTTCTCGACCCGCTCCGGCTTGCCGGCATCACGCACCACGCGGACCACCCGCTTCTGCGGCTTCGAGATCACGCGGTAAACACGGTCGCCGATCGCGACCTCCGCGCGCGCGCACTGGCAGCTGGGCGTCAGGGAGACCCAGTCCACAGGCGTGTCCTGCGGGTTGGTGAACTCGAACTTCCCGATCGCTTCCCCGGAGCCGTAGAACGTCCCGAGCTCACGGACGGTGACCGGGAACCACGTGTTGCCTCCGGACGCCTTCAATCCGACCTTGCCTCCGGGGATACGAGGCGCGCCGGGACGCGCCGGGGCATCGCCACCGGCCTTAACGGGCGGCTGCTTGGTGGGCTTGGCCGCTTCTTGGCAGAGCGCGGGGACAGCCAGGGCTGCGGCGAGACCGAAGCTACGAAGGATGAGGTTCATGATCGACGTGGATGAGCTGTGGTGGCCGGCATCGGGCAAAGCACTATAGCTCGCGCGACCGCCGAAAACTCCCGATCCGCCGCAGTCCAGCCCAACTCGGGACGAACTTCGCGCCCGCCTGGCAAGTCATGGTGGCATCGCGCCGCAGCGATCAGCAAGATGCTCGAGATGCGCCCTCTCGCTCTGGCTTTTCTGTCCGCCGTCGCGCTGCCGCTCGGCGGCTGCTGCTCGCTCGCGCAGGCGTGGTGCGGCCCCGAGCGATCTGCCTGGATCTCCGTCGACTGGGGCACCCCTGAGCTCGCGACCCAGACCCTGCTAGAGGCGCTGCGCCGCGACGACCCAGAGGTCGTCTACGAGGCGCTCGCCGACGAGATGCGCGGCTCGCTGGGCGTCGACGGGCTCGCCGTCGAGCTGGCGTGGCCCAAGATCAAAGCGCAGTACCCCTACCTGCACGTCGCAGGCTACGCCGATGTATCGGCGGCGAGCTACGGGCCAAACCGCGATTCGGCCTACGTAACTGTCGAGGTCGGCGGCCTGGGACTCCGCATCGGCCTCGTGCGCGAGGCCTACTGGGAGCTGCGTTATCGACGGCCCGGACCCGACCTCACCCCGCAGCAGCGCGACGCGCGTGTCGGGCGCAAGCTCGCAAAGCTGGACGGCGCCGTGACGATCGCGCTCGACGAAGACGCCGAAGATGATCGATCCTTGGTGTCGCTGACGCCTCAGAGCGCGACCCACTTCGGCGTCGATACGATCCCTGTCGAGAACGTCGACGCTGTCGGCGTCTTCCACGTCTGGAAGGTTCGCAGCCTCACCCCTGTCGACGGTGAGAACGCGGCAGCTGCCGCGCAGACGCCCCGCTCGCGCTGAACGCCCCAGCTATGAGGCGAGCGCGCACCCGGTCGCGCGCCGCGTCAGCTGGAGGCGGTATCGCGCACCACGACTTTCGCGCCTCTGGGCAGCACGTGGAACAGCTCTTTGATGTCCGGCGCGAACATGCGGATGCACCCCATCGAAGACTCCGTGCAGATGGTGTCTTCGTCGGGCGTTCCGTGCGCGCCGAAGCCAGCGTACTGCGCGTGGCCGAACTTGATGAAGTATTCGCCGAGCACGTTCTTAGGGTCGCCGTAGGCGTAGAGGTTCCCGTCGGGCGAGGTCCAGTCAGGGCGCTCTTGCTTGGCGATGACCTCAAACTCCGTAACCGGGGTGTGATCGTTTGCCCCGTGCCCAACCCAGTAGAGCCGCATCAGCTGATCGCCGCAGAACACCATCAACGCGAAGCTGTCTTTCTCAAGAATCGCCGAGATCGGCGCGACCGGCACCTTCAGGCGTTGCCCCACCTTCAGCGCGTTCGCGTTACGGATCCGGTTGAGGATGGCGATCGTGCCGGACTCCACCTTAAGCCCCTCCTTGCGAAAGCGCCTCGCGATGCGATCGAGAGAGTCACCAGCCTTAACCGTATAGCTGCGCGCCCCAGCGACGTTCGTCGGGTTGCAGAGCCAGCGGTCGACCCGGATGCGGTGCTGCACGCGCGCCTCTTCGACGACCTTGCGCCACTCGAGGTCGGCACGCCCGATGCGCCCGCAGGCCATCCTGTAGATCAAGTCCGACCCGGCTGCGATCGCTTCGGCGTCGGGCAACGCCATCGCCGCGGCCGTTGCCGCGCGCGCCGCCGCCCGCCCCTCGGCGCTGCGCAGGAACGCGTTGTTGCTGCCGAGCGCCGCCAGGTGTTCTTCGAAGCCGTCCCCGCGGGGCCGCAACAGGGCGACGAGGCCGTCGTGGTGCACACCGAGGCGCCCGGCGGCGACGGCGAGCCAGGCCGTGCTGATCGCGGCGGCGTCGCCTCGCTTGACCAGCGCGATCAGCTCTTCCAGGTCGCTAGGAAGCGAGCCTGCCGGGTCGGGCGCCGCGCTGGGCTGAGCTGCGAGGTCGCTCTCTACGGCTACAGGGGCCGCAGCGCCGAGGAACTCGCTCATGCTGCCGCGCGCCGGCTTGTTGGCCGTAACCCGGTTCGAGGCTGGCTGGGCCATGACTTCGCTCTGGGTCCACTTCCCGTAGCCCCACCATGCGAACGCCGCCACCAGGACGCCGAACACGAACTGCCGCATAGAACCTCCCTAGCAGGTCTCCACCACGGACACCTGCTGATCGCCCAGCGGAGATCCCTTCCTCCGTCCACGGAGGGTTGACCGTGGGTCGCCCGCTGTGCCGGACAGGCTAGCCGCCCGGGCCGCAGAGATCGAGGACGCATACGTCCCCAAACGAAAAGGAGGAGCCCCGCTCCGCCATCTGTCGTCGACGGAGGCCGGTTGAACCCTTGGGTTCAGGTGGGCTCCCCCCAGGGTATTTAGGAAGAGGCGGGCTCCGCCGCGTTCTCACGCAGCGAAGTCTCCTGATCCCGCTTGGCCCTCAGGGTCGGAGCCCGGCGAATGGTCATCGGTTCAACTTGATGGCCCGCGTGCAAGCGCGAACAGCGCAGAGCGGGGCTGGTATGAAGTAGACCACGCAGGGCCGGGCTCGCAAGGGTGGTCCTGCCAACGATTCCGCGTCACCGCGCGGGTCGACCTCGCCGCTCACTCCCAGCGGTTCTCCGAGATCACGGCGAGGACCCGCTCGGCAGCGGCGACGGCCGCCACCCCGTCGGCGCCTGTGACCGTAGGCGCGGACCGGCTGCCGACACACGCCACGAACTCTGCGAGCTCCTCGCGCAGCGGGTTGCCGCTGTCTAGCTGAAGGTTCTCGACCTGCAGCAGACCGTCAAAGACGAACTTCCAGAGGTCGCCCATCTGCGCCTTGTCCAAGCTCTCCATGTCCAGCTGTTCGAAGTCCCAGCCGGGCGCCTTGCGAACGACCATGCCGGTTGACGCCTGAAAGTCCAACGACACGTAGCCCTCCTTGGAGAAGACGCGCATCTTGCGCAGCGGCTTCAGCGCCACGCGGTTCGCGGTCAAGTGCGCGACCGCACCATTCTCGAACTTGATGATCGCCGAGGCCATGTCTTCCGCGGGCGTGAACACGGCACCGCCGAAGGCTTCGACGGACTTGATCGGAGACTGCACGAGCGCCAATACGAGGTCGAGGTCGTGGATCATAAGATCCAACACCACGCCGATGTCCGTCGAACGGAACGAGAACGGCGCGAGGCGGTGCGACTCGATGTAGCGCGCGGCCTTGCCGATCTCTCGGATGCCGCGCAGCGCCGGGTTGAAGCGCTCAACGTGGCCTACAGCGAGGATGCGACCGTTGGCCGCCGCCGCGTCGACCAGCGCTTGACCGTCGGCCACCGAGCGCGCGATCGGCTTCTCGACGAGCACGTCCACGCCGCGCTCAAGAAAATAGCACCCCACTTCGCGGTGCATCTTGGTCGGCACGACGACGCTGACCGCGTCCACCTTGCCGTCCAGCTCTCGGTAGTCTGCGAACGTTTGCAGCCCGTGGGTGTCGGCGGCGAACTTCCGAGCCTCCTCGCTAGGGTCGGCGACGCCGACCAGGTCACAGTCGATGTCCCCCAGCAGGCGCATGTGGTGCTTACCTAGGTGGCCGACGCCGACGACGGCGACGCGGGGGCGGGAAGAGCTCGACTCGTTGGTCACGCGTCAGGGTGTAGCGAATGGTGCAGCCGTACGCCAGCGCGGCGCCGCTACGCGTCGACCAGCGTGAACTTGAGCTCTGCCTCCGCGACGAGCTTCCCAGCGACCTTGCAGCGCGCTCGAACATGACCGACCTGCGGGCGCGCGCGGATGGTCTCGACCTCGATCCGCAGCTGGTCGCCCGGAACGACGGCGCCGCGCAGCTTGACCTTATCGATGCTCCAGAGCACCGCGAGCTTGCCTGTGTTCTCCAGCTTGCGCAGCAGCAGCACGCCCGCGAGCTGCGCCATCGCCTCCAGCTGCAGCACGCCAGGCATGATCGGCTGCTCAGGCCAGTGACCCTGGAAGAACGGCTCGTTGATCGTGACGTTCTTGATCGCTACTGCCTTTTGGAATCCGTCCAGCTCGATGACGCGGTCGATCAGCAGGAACGGATAGCGGTGCGGCAGCAGCTTGAGGATGTCGCGGATGTCCAGGCCCGTGTCAGTCGGGACGTCGCCCTGCTCCTGCTCGCGCTCGCGCTCCTCTAGGATCCGCTGCACCAGGGCCATGTTGAGGCCGTGTCCAGAGCGCGTCGCGATGATGTGCGCGTCCAGGTCGACCCCGACATTGGCGATATCGCCGATCAAGTCGAGGATCTTGTGACGCGCCAGCTCGTCTTCCCAGCGCAGCGTGTTCTCTTGCGGACCGTCCGGGCCTACGACGAGCGTGTTCTGGTTGTTGGCGCCCTTGCCAAGCCCGGCGGCACGCAGCGCCTCGACCTCGTGCTGGAACACGAACGTGCGGGCCGGCGCGATGTCGCGCGCGAAGCTGTCGGGCGTCATTTCAAACGCAACGATCTGCTTGGCGCCGATGACCTGGCCGTTGTGCCCGTTCGCCTCTACCTCAGCGGGATAGTCGAGGTGATATTCGATCGTAAGCTTGCCGGTGCCTGGCAACGCGACGATGCTCGCCGCGCCGTCGCGCACGTAGATCGGCTGCTTGACGGCGTAGAGCGGTCGCGGCATCCGCGAATCGACGGCGCCCGTCGTCTGCAGGCCTTCGAAGAACTGCACCGCCGAGCCGTCGAGGCCAGGCACCTCTTCGCCGTCAATCTCGACGATCGCGTTGTCGATGCCGAGCGCATAGAGCGCCGCGAGCAGGTGTTCGCAGGTGTACACCTCGGCGCGACCGTCCTGGATGCAGGTCCGGCGCTGCCGCGCCTTCATGTTGGCGCCGTGGGCCCGGACAACGGGCTGATCCTCGAGGTCGGTCCGCACGAACGAAACGCCCGTGCCGGCCTCTGCCGGACGCACGGTGATGCGGATCTCCTTGCCCGAGTGCAGACCTACGCCCGCATACTCGACCGGCTCCCGGACCGTCCGTTGCATCCTGCTGGATGCCGTGGCCACGTCGTCGTTGTTCGCAACCACCGAGGTCTACTCCTTCCCCGGTGGCGTCGCCTTCGGGGCGCGCTCCGGCGCGTTGCGATCTGGCACAGGGATCATCAACTCTTTGATGACGTCGCCGGTCATGTCGACCTCATTGGCGGCGAACCAAACATTCCGTCGGTCGTAGGCGTTCACCCGCACCTTGACCTCTTGGTCCGAGAGTTGGTCGATCGGCTCTGTAGAGGGCCTGATGTCGTGCTTCGTCATGACGACGCCGACGCCCTTGCGCTTGGCCACGACGCCGATGACGTATTCCATGTCCTCATACACCGAGAGGGTGTTGCGCAGCTCCTGCTTGAGCATGCTGTCCCGGTAGGACTTGCGCTGGTAGTCGAGGGTCTGCAGCAGCATCTGATATTCGAACTCTTTGTCGGCCCGGTCCTGCGACCCCTCAGCGAGCACCTGGACCGTGCCGCGCAGCTCGTCGGCGCGCGCCGACATCTGCTTCAGCTTGACCTCGTATTGCTTGACGCTGGCGTCGACCTCAGCGCGCAGCTTGATGTAGCGCGGGTATTGCTCGACCGCCTTGATGACGTTTACGACGCCGACGATCGGAGCCGTCGCCGAACGAGTAGCGGCGGCGTCCTGGGCGCCCTGCGCGGCGACACACGCCGTCAACGTCAAAGCAGTAACGACGGGACGGAACAAACGTGAGGAAGATGCAGTCGACATATCAGGGTTGGTAAGCGCGGGCCTCGTTGGCACAGAAAGTAGCAGGGGCGCGCGCCCAAGGCCAACGAACGGGCCGAGATCCGTCACCCGCGGATGGCCTGGAGGACGTCGCCGAGCAGTTCGTCGACGGGCTCGAGACCAACAGCGATCCTCATCAAACCAGGCGCGATGCCGGCGGCCTCCAGCTGCGCCGGCGTGCACGCCGCGTGCGTAGTGAAGGCCGGCACGGTCGCTAGCGTCTCGACCCCCCCGAGGCTCGCGCCGCGCGCGATCACCTGCAGGCGGTCGAGCGCGCGCAGGACGTCAGGCAGACCGCCCGCTAGCTCTAACGTCACGACCGCGCCGCCGCCGGTCATCTGTCGCTCTACCAAGGCCCGATCAGGGTGGTCCTCGAGGCCGGGGTAGGTGACCGCGACGATGCCCCCCGCGCTCCGCTGGGCCTGCAGGCCGCGCGCCAGCGCGAGCGCGTTTTCCTGCTGCGCTTGAACGCGCAGCCCCAGCGTCGGCCATGAGCGCTGCAGCAGCCACGCCGAATCTGGCGCCAGGATCCCGCCGCTGCGCCGCCGCCACCCCTCGATCAGGTCGAGGTGCTCCCGCCGCCCCGCGACCACGCCGGCGAGCACGTCGGAGTGACCACCGAAGAACTTCGTCGCCGAGTGCACGACGAGGTCGACGCCGAGGTCGAGCACCCGCTGGATTGGCGGCGGCGAGAACGTGCCGTCGAAGACTGTCACGGCGCCAGCGCTGCGTGCGAGCTCGACGACACCGCCGATGTCGGCAACGCGCAGCGTCGGGTTTGTTGGCGACTCAAACACCACCAGCTTGGCCGGGCGCTGCAGCTGCGCACGGAGCGCGTCGAGGTCGACCGAGGAGAAGCGGTCGACGACCACCCCGAACCGCGGCAGGTCCTCGGTCGCGAAGGCAGACGTGCCGCCATACACCTGCTCGGCGACTAGCGCGCGGTCGCCGCTAGACAGCAGCGCGCCAAGCGCCGCGCTCATCGCCCCCATCCCGGACGCGAACGATACGGCGCCCTCGGCGCCCTCCAGCGCCGCGACGGCGGACTCGAACGCGCGGCCGTTGCGGTGTCCCAGTCGCTGATAGAACTCGCCCGCCTGCTCCGCGAGACCGCAGGCCCGCAGCGTCTCCGCGTCCGGCTGGGCCGTCGTGCTGCTGCGATCGATGAGCGGCGAGAGCGGACCGAGCGGCGGCTGGTGAGCTCGCGGGGTCCCGTAGAGCGGTTCGGACATGCTGGGATGTTGTTTGAACCGGGCTCAGCTTGCAACGAAGCTGCGCACATGGCCGACGAGGTGATCTGGACCGAAGCGGTGCGGGATCAGCTGCTACGCGCCGCAGCCGCCGCAGCGCCTCGCGAGTGCGTGGTCGTGCTCGGCGGCACGCGAGCTGGGACACAGACATCGGTCACCGACCTCGTCGCGGTCCCCAACGCCGCCTATAGCTGCGACAGCTTCGCCCTCGCGCCCGACGTCTTCGCCAGCGCCGAACACACCCTCCGCGACCGCGGGCTCGCGTTCTTGGGTTTCGCGCATAGCCACCCCGAAGGAACGCCGGCGCCCTCTCTCCGTGACCGGGCGGAGCTGTGGACAGGTTGCCTGCAGCTGATCGTTGCCGGCGAGCGCGTGCACGCATACCGGCTGGACCGCGACCGCGTCCCCCACGTTGTCTCTTTGACGATGCAGGGGCCAACGGCGTGATCGTCGGCGTCGGCGTGGACGCGGTCGAGATCGCCCGCATCGAGCGGCTCCTGGAGCGCGGCAGCGAACGCTTTCAGCAGCGGGTCTTCACCGAAGAAGAGGTCGCATACTGCAGCAGGCGACCGCGGCCGGCTGAGTCGTTCGCGGCGCGGTTCGCAGCCAAGGAAGCCGCGCTGAAGTGCCTGGGGACCGGCTGGGCCGACGGCGCCGGGTTCCGCGAGGTCGAGGTCGTTCGCCAAAGCAGCGGCGACACCGAGCTGACGCTGCACGGCGCCGCGGCGGAGCGCGCCGCAGCTCGCGGGATCCTCCGATGGCATGTCTCCCTCACGCACACCGAGACGACGGCGACGGCGTTCGTCGTAGCCGAAGCCTGAGCGGCCCGCGTCCCCGCCCGGGACGATCCGCGCCCGAGCCTTGAGCAGGGTTTGCCCCTACTCCGAAGGCTGATGGGTCGTGCTCCGCATCCAATGCCTCACGCAGAATCTGCTCCTGGTAACGTCTTGCGCCTTGGCAGCGAGCTGTAAGACCGCAGACCAAATGGTCTACGACCGGCTGACGGTTCGAGCAGCGCTCTCAGCGCCCGTCGCAGCGACGCTGCTCTCGGCAGCGCTCCGCTCGCAGCTCAGCGCGGCCACGGCGCGCTTCGACGCCGGCGCCGCGGTGTCGACGATCAACGACGCCTTCATCGTCTCGTTCGAGCTTGGACCGCAAGGCGACTGGCTGCCGTGCGCGGACCAGCGCATGCGTCTGCAGCTACCAAACGGTGAGGGCGCCGTCTCGGTCGGTCACGCGCAGACACCGCAGCGCTGGGTCGGCGCAGGATTCGGTCACGCGAGGGTCGCGGTTATCGAGCTGCGCGTCACGCCCTTCGGCGGCGGCTGCGAAGTCGACTGCTTCGCGCCGAGTGCACGCAGCGCCGAGGTCACGTCGCTCATCGGCAGGACGCTGTCGCTGGCCTCGGACGACGAGCGCGGCGGCCCAGGCGCCGCAGAGCCGAACCTCACGGCCTGGCGGCTGGGCATGCTGCTGCAAGCCGCCCGCGACGCCGTGGACCGCGGCGGACGCGCGCTTCTCCTGCGCCGCGCAGCACAGCTACCCGGCGCGCCGAGCGCGGTCTACGAAGAGCTCGGCGAGTTCGCTGCTGCCGCTGGCCAGCTAGATCAAGCCCTCGCACGCCTGCGCCACGCGGCGCTCCGCTGCCAAGACCCCATCCAGCGAGCCCGTATTGCCCGCCGCGTGCACCTCGTCGTCGACCGCGCCGGCCGGCCGGCGCGGCTGCGGCAGGAGGCGCTCGGCGACATCGCGGCGGGCGACCTGCCCGGCGCCGAGCAGCGGCTCCACAGCGCCCGACGCGCCGCGCCTTGCCCGCACATCGACTATCGACTGTTGGCCGTGTTGCACCGCTACCGCGGGGACGAGGTCGCCGCGCTCGCCGCAGAACTGCTCGCCCGCGAACACGAGGTCGCGCAGGAGGCAGCCATACATGACCGGCCCAAGCTGCCTGCGACCGCCGCGACGCGCCCGTCGCCTCTCTCGGTCGACGGGCAGCGAGGCCGGCGCCGGTGACCCCTAGAGGCCAAACGCCCACAGCGACGCAGCGCGCACCGAGATCTCCTGCTTGGGATACAAGCAGAACGATGGCGGCGTCTTTGCGTCGAACTCGCACAACTGACGCAGCATCTCTTTCCCTTCGAAGGACACTGCGACGTTCGCTTGGTTCGGCGTGAGCTGGATAACGTCGACGCTTAACCGGTGTAGGGTCTGGGGGACCACCGTCGCACGAGCGGGCGCGAAGGCTCCAGTCAGCGCTTTCGAGTAGGCGCGCCGCGCGCGCGCTTCGTCCATCGTGGCGCCGTCGATCAGTTCGATCTGCACGCTGTCGTTGGCGGCGAGCACCACGATCACGCGGACCCCGTCAAACTGAAGCAGGTAGCTCCGGTCCCCGACCTCGGGGCCAGGAAACGAAAGCTCAAGCTCAAGGCGCGTGTGCTTGCCGAACGGCACATCGCCGGGGGCCGCTCGCAACGCGAGCTGAGGCAGCTCGATGAACGGCCGTGCACCGCCGCCGAACTCAAGCTGCTCATTCCGAAGCGCCCACCCGTCGCCCGCCCCGCTAAGCAGGGCGACCGCCGAGAACTGCAGCTGCGCCACCAGCCCGCCGTCGTTGACGCGGACATCGGCGCGCACGTCCGAGGGGACCTCGGCGCGGAGGTCGGCGAGCATGTTGGCCCGCCGGAGCGCAAGGTCACGTCGCCGGCGCGCGTCGCGGAGCAGCCGGAGCTGACGACCGGTCAAATCTCCGAGCGGCCGGCTCTCCACGCGCAGGAGCGCGCGCGTCAGTTCCCGCGGTGACCCTCCCTGCTCGACGTCGACCATCGCCCGCTCGAGCATCGCCAACAGACTGTCCGTGTCGACAGCGACGTCGTGGACCTCCTGCGCCTGGGCGAGCTGGACCCGCCCCGCGACTTGCTCGAATACGAAGGCGCGCTCTGCGGCGCCAAGGTCTGCCAGGACCGCCTCTAGATCGCCGGTGTCACCTGCGACGAGACGAAGCACCGTCATCCCGAGGCCGCCGTCTTCGCCAGCGAGCCGATCGGACGCCCCGATCGTCTGCAGCAAGCTGCCGATGCGCAGCTCCGTGAGACGCATCGGGCGAGCGGGCTGACCAACAGCCTCGCCCAACAGGCGCAGCTGCGAGCCGTACGGCTCGGCACGCAGCACGAAGGGTTCAGCGCCGCCAGCGAGGAACCCGACGGCGCCGCGATTGCGCCCCGCGATTCGCTGCAGGATCGCGGCGCCTACATCTCGAGCCGCGCAGAGGCACCGTCGATGCTCTACGAGCTCGCGTCGCTGCTCTTCGGTCGCCGGCTCCGCGTCGACCAGCACCGCCAGCGCCGACTCGGCGTCGCCGTGACAGTAGACGCGCCACGCCGAGTCACAGCGGCGATCAAAGCGTCGCGCCACGCTCTCAAGACGATGCTGCGCGACCACCTGCTCCGCGACGGCGAGCTCTCGCTCAATCTCCGGCCAGGGGTCACGGCCAACCTCGAAGCACGCAGGCGCGGGCCAGTGCCGCGCGAGGTCGCCGCGCAGCTTGCGGAGCCCTGCGGCAAAGAGGTCCGGATCTCCGGATCCCTCGGTCAGGTCGGCGCGTAGCTCACGCAGGGCCGCAGCGACGTGGTTGCGCATAGCTTGAACGACGGCCGTCTCCGCCGCGCTGAGCATCGATAGCGCTCGCTGGGATCGTTCGCGCAGCTGCTGCTCCAGCCGCGCGCGAATCTCCGCGGACAGATATTCCGGCAACGGTCTGCTAACGCCGTCGCAGAAAGCAGTCAGCGCGATCTGCCAGTCCCCGATCGCATCGGCGAAGCGGCCGAGGCGCGCGTTGCTGCTGGCGCGGCCTGCGACGACCGTGCCGAGGTGCTGTTCAAAGCGGGCGAGCAGCTCTTCGTCGCGCCGCTGCGACCGCTCACGCACAGCCGCCCGCAGCACCTCTACGCGATCCAGGCGCACGCTCGCTGGCAGCTGCGTCAACTCGATCCCGCACGCCTCGCGAATCCTCGGGAGCAGCTGTTCTCGGTCGAAGCGCGCCGCGCTCGGCCATCTTCGCGGGTCACGCAGCCAGGCGTTGAGCTCGTCGTCGCCAGCGCCTTGGAAGCTGTCGACGACCCTGTCCAGGGATACCTGCAGCGCCATCTTCGCCTCGGCGCGACGCTGCTCTAACGGCCCGATGGCCCCCAGGGGCGCGTCGGAGACGCTGCGCAACCGCAGGTGCCTCGCACCCGCCGAGGGCATCGCGGCGAGCTCGTCGTCGAGCCCTGCCAGGAACTGCGCGCCGGCAGGCTCTACCTCGCGCGGCTCGACCATTTGGCGTCCCAGCCACCAGGACCCTGCGGCTAACAGCAGAGCGCCCGTCGCGAAGGAGACCGGCCGCAGCCAGCGAAGTGAGGGGCCGCCGACAGCGTCCAAACGCGCAGCGTTGACGCTCGGGGGCAACGCTTGGTCCAAGCGATCGAGGTCATCCAGCAGCTCGCGCGGGGTTTGATAGCGCGCGGACAGGTTCTTAGCGAGCAGCTTGCGAATCACCAGGGACAGGCCGTTCGAGACGGCGGAGTTCGCCTCGCTCGGCGGCACGACCGTCTCGTTGAGCACGCTCGTGATCAACTCGGCCATCGTGTTCCCGGCGAACGGCGGGACCCCTGTCGCCATGTGGTAGATGGTGGCACCGAGCGAGTAGAGGTCGCTCCGGACGTCGACGTCCTGCGGGTTCCGTGCCTGCTCAGGCGAGATGTACATCGGCGTACCGACCGTCGCGCCGTCGCGCGTCAGGGTCAGGTCGGTCGGCCCTTTGGCGAGCCCCATGTCCGTCAGCTTTACGCGGCCCGCTTCGTCGATCAGGATATTGCCTGGCTTGATGTCACGGTGGATCACGTCGCGCTGATACGCGTGATCTAGCGCCTCTGCGACGCCGCGGGCGACACGCAGCACGTATTCTTCGGCGAACATGCCCCACTCGACGAGCAGTTGTCGGAGTGACTTGCCTTCGACGAACTCCATCACGAAGAAGTGATAGCCGCCTTCTTCGCCCAGGTCGTAGCCCGTGACGATGTGAGGGTTGCTCAGTGAAGCGACGATGCGAGCCTCTCTGCGCAGCCGCTCGACGTAGCGTTTGTCGCGGGCCAAAGAGGGCTTCAGGATCTTCAATGCCACGATCCGGCCCAAGCGCTTGTGTCGTGCCTTGAAGACGGTGCCCATCGCGCCGCCGCCCACGCGATCGAGGAGCTCGTAGTCAGGAAACGGCTGGTCGAAGTTCGTCACCGGGTCGTCATCATCTCACCGAGGGGCCGGCTTGCCTACGCCCTCGCGCGGTCACACTACGTGGACGGACCACCGCCTGTCGGTTCGGATTCGTCGGACGCCGCGCGCCCCTGCGCGTCCAAACCGTACTTCTCGACCTTGCGCTGCAGGGCGAAACGGGAGAGCCCCAACAGATCGGCCGCGCGTGACTTGTTGGACTGGGCGCGGTCGAAGGCCTTTTGAATCTCGCGGATCTCAAGCGCCTGAACCATCTCAGGCAGCGTCGTACCGCGCTCGGACGGCACGAGACCGTCGTCTCCGAGACCGCCGTCGCCGGGGCCGCGACGACCTTCCCGGACATGCGAACTCAGATGGGCATCCAAAATAATGCCGTCACAAAGGATCGCGGCGCGGCGGATCTCGTTCTGGAGTTCGCGCACGTTACCGGGCCACCCATACTCAATGATCTTCTCCAGCGCGTCCGGCGAGACCCGCACCTTACCGCCCGAAGACTCACGCTGTAAGTCTCCGAGGAAGCGCTTGACCAGCTGCGGAACGTCCTCTTTCCGGTCGCGTAGCGGCGGCAGATGAACCGGAAGCACCGCGAGGCGGTAGTAGAGATCTTCGCGGAACTCCCCGTCTCGCACCATCTGCTCGAGGTTGCGGTTCGTCGCGCAGATCAAACGCACGTTCACGCGGACCGTGACCTGGCTACCGAGCGGCCGCACGTCTCCCTCTTGGAGCACGCGGAGCAGCTTCTTCTGCAGGTCCAAGGCCATGTCGCCGATCTCGTCCAGGAACAAGACGCCGCCGTCTGCGGCCTCAAGGAGCCCCTTCTTGTTGGTCGTGGCTCCCGTGAACGCGCCCTTGACGTATCCGAACAGCTCGCTCTCCAGCAGCGCCTCAGGCAAGGCCGCGCAGTTCTCGCTGACAAACGGCTGCTTAGAACGACGGCTGTTCACGTGAATCGCACGCGCCACGAGCTCTTTGCCGGTGCCGCTGTCACCGGTGACAAGGACAGGGTCGTCGGCCTCGATATACTTGTCCAAGAGGTCAAAGACTGCGCGCATCGCGGCCCCGCGGCCGACGATCTGCTTGTAGTCGTGCTTGCTGCTCACGCCGAGGCTCTGCGCGCTGATCTCCTCGCGGATCTGAGACAACTCCGTCGTCGTTTCTTGCAGCTGCCCCTTCAACGCGCCGTTGAGCTGATCGACACGGTCAAGGGCGGCCTGCAGCTCCAGTTGCTTACGCTGCAGTTCCTCCATCGCGCGCGCGTTGACGATGGCCGTGCCTGCGTGGTCGCTGAGCGAAACCAACAGCGCCTTCTCGCGCTCCTGAAACACTTGCTGTTGCAGGCGATTGTCGACGTACAGCACGCCAGCGACCTCGCGGTGCGTACGAATCGGGATGCACAAGACGCTTCGCAGCCTCAGGTCAGCCACCGACTGCAAGTCACGGAAGCGGTCATCCTGCTGAGCGTTGGTCGTGAGCTCCGCGACGCCGGTTGCCAGCACGCGGTTGGCGATCGTGCGTGATATCTTGAACTCTGGAGAGAGGACCTCTTCTTGGGCGAAGTTACGCGCGACCTCGACGGCGGGCCCGCTCTCCTCGCCAGCGCCTCCCCCCTTTAAGATCAAGAACCCGCGTTCGGCACCGCAGAGTTGGATCGCGGCGTCAACGATCTGCGTCAACAACCGCGCCAAGTCTCGCTCTTCGTTGAGCGCCCGCGCGATCTGCAAGAACGCGACGAGGTCTTGCTCACCGCGCCCCGGTTCGCCGCCAGGGCGCGTGTCATCTACGGACGCGCTGTCGCGCTCAGGCTCCGCCAACGTGAGCTCATACCCCCCTACCGAAAAGGTCTCGCCGACACCGAGGGTCGCC
>NYVR01000074.1 GCA_002684655.1 Planctomycetota bacterium
AGATAAAGCCGACGACATACATCATGCCGTACCAACGGATGGCGATCGGCAGGAACGGGATATCGACGAGGACCGGGTCCCAGGCGGGGAAATCCATCAGCAGCACGGTAGCCAACGACGCCCTCCAAGTCGCGCCGGCAGGCGGCGCATTTCCGGCGCAGAGGAGGTCGCGCACCCGGTTCGGCGACGCCAGAATGGCGCCGCGCCTCGGAGCGGCTATGTTCCGTCGCGCGATGTTGACGTCCCCCCTTCGTGATCTCCTCGGCGAACACGGCCCGCTGGCCGAGCGATTGGTCGAAGAGGTGCGCGCCGACCGCGGACGGCTCCCCGTCGTCTTCCCAGGCCTGCCGCGCCGCACGGCCAGGGCCCCGGTCGGCGGCGGCCGCAAGGAGTTCGGGGACGCCCTCGTGGACCTCGACGCGTTCCGCGTCTGCGACCTCGTGGCCGCCTACCTGACCACCTCGATCAACGCGACCGCCGACGAGCTGATCGACGTGTTCTTACACGGCGACATCGAAGAGCGCGCGATGCTGCTGCGCAGCCTGACATTTTTACCGCTGGGCGACGCGACCCAACGTCTGATGATTGAGGTCCTCCGCACGAACATCGTGCTGCACCTCGAAGCCGCGCTGTGCGACCACAACCTGCTGACGCGCGCGATCCGAGCGGGCGCCGTTGACAACGACACCGGCAACCGGCTGCTGCTGAAGTTCGCGTTCGTCGACCTGCCGCTGCGCCGCGCCTACGGCGCAGAGGAGCAAGCCAGCGAAGAGCTGTCGCGGATGCTGCAAGACCTCGCGACCGAACGTGAAGCCGCAGGCCGCTCTGTATGGCGCGACACGTGGCGCATGCTCGGCCGCGCGCCTTGCCAAGGCTCGCTCGCACGGCTCATCGGCGGTCTGGAGCACGGCGACGACGGCGTTCGACACGCGGCGGCAGATGGCCTGCTGCTGCTCACGGAACGCGGCGCTGGCATCGCCCACTTCGCCAAAGAGCGCATCCCGCGCGAACCTCGCCCTGAGATCCGCGAACTCTTAGAGCGGCTGTCGCGTTAGACTCGGCGCCGCGGAGTTCGCACCACCGACACAGATGACATGCTGATCTTTGAACCCCACATCCACATGTTCAGCCGGATCACGGACGACTACGAGCGGCTCAGCCTCTCCGGTGTCCGCGCCGTACTTGAGCCCGCGTTTTGGCTCGGCCAAAACCGCACCTGCGTAGGGTCCTTTATCGACTATTTCGAGACCCTTATCGGGTGGGAGCGCCACCGCGCGCAGCAGTTCGGCATCCACCACTTCTGCACGATGGGCCTGAACCCGCGCGAGGCCAACGACGACCGCGTCAACCAGGATGTGCTCGACGTCCTTCCGCGCTACTGCGAGAAGGACTCCTGCGTCGCTATCGGAGAGATCGGCTTGGACGACCAGACCGAGACCGAGGCGAAGTTCATGGCCGAGCAGCTAGAGCTGGCCCGTAAACACGACCTGCCGGTGCTCATCCACACGCCACACCGCGACAAGAAGAAGGGCTTCGAGCGCTGCATCGCGATCATCCGTGAGCAGAACTTCCCGATGGAGAAGATCCTGCTCGACCACGGCAACGAAGAGACGATCAAGATCACGCGTGACCTCGGCTGCTGGAGCGGCTTCTCGATCTACCCTCACACCAAGATGGACCCCGCGAGGATGGTCTCCATCGTGCTCGAGTTCGGCATCGAACGCTTCGTGATCAACAGCGCGGCCGACTGGGGCGTCAGCGACCCGATGATGGTCCCGCGCACCGTCGCCAAGCTTGAGCAAGCGGGCGTGCCGCGCGAGAAGGTCGAGCAATTGGTCTGGAAGAACCCGATCGCGTTCTTCGGCCAGAGCGGTCGCCTCAATGAGGAGATGCTCGCCAACCCCGCCAGCGCCAACCTCCGCGAGACCTTCGACGGCAACTCGGTCCTACGTGGCCAGGACCCGGACAAGATGTGACCGCTCGGGAGATCGCGGAGTATCCAGACAGCGACGCGCGTCATCAGGGCGTGACGAACGCCGCACAGCCTGCATGCGGGCCGCCGATCGCAACGGCGCTCGCGACGCTTCTCGCGGCGCTTTACGCGGGCTGCAGCCACGCGCCGCAGCCGCCCACCGCGACCGACGTCCTCATCCAAAATCCAACCGGGGGCATCGTCTATCTGCACGAAGCCGCGCGCGACAACTGGCGATCCACGCGTCCGCTCGGCGACGCTCGCACCCTGCGCGTCAAGCTGCCAGTAGGGCGCTTCGCGCTGAGTCACGACGCCGGGCGCCCGCTCTATCCGCTGCCCGTGCTTCCCGCAGAGCTCGGCTACGCGCCGCGCGAGCTGACCGTCACCGTGACGCCGCCGCCCGCGGCGCGAGGAGGGTGGTGCTGGATCCCCGCGGGGCCATTCGTCCACGGCGACCGACTCGGCGTTGGCCAAGAAGACGAACGACCGGTGCGCACGCCGCACACTCCCGGCTTTTGGCTCGCCGAGCACGAGACGACCAACGCACAGTATGTGCGGTTCCTGAACGCGATCTCTCCAGAGCTGATCGATCCAGGCTGGCTCGACTTCGGCGGCCCCAAATGCCGCATCCGTCGCGACGTCGCGAGCGGCGACTACCAAACGGATAAACCGGATCACCCGGTCGTCACCGTGAGCGCCGCCGGCGCCGACGCCTACTGTCGGTGGCGCACCGACGTGACGGGCGCGCCGCACAGGCTGCCTTCCGAGGCCGAGTGGGAGAAGGCGGCGCGCGGACCAGGATCGCGCGTCTACGCTTACGGCGACACGTGCGCCACCCTGCAGGCCAACCAGGAGAGCGGCGCGCTGATGCCCGTAGGCCGCTACGCGCCAAACGGCTTCGGCCTGCGCGACATGACCGGCAACGCCTTCGAGTGGACCGCCGACGTCTACGTCAGCGGCCGCGCAGACGACCCCGACTCAGGCGCGTTCCGCGCGCTCCGCGGGGGCTCGTTCCTGCTCGACGGGATCTTCGTCCGCAACGCCATGCGCATGCGGCTCCGGCCCTCCGTACGCGCCGACGACGTCGGTTTCCGCGCTCTCCTTGCGCACGGCAAGTCGACATCGCGTAACCTCTAAACGATCAGGCTGGCGACCCTGAACACATCGACCATGATCAAACCTCACTGGATCCTCGTCGCGACGGCCCTCTCCGCGGGCCTCTGCGGCCAGATGGAGAAGCGCTGGTCGGGCCTCTTCCACTTGAGCGCGTATGAGATGGCCAAGCCACGTGTCGGCCGCCTCGCGCCCGAGCTGCGCCTGTTCGATCTAGACGGCAAGCCGCGCAACCTCGCGGTCGAGCGCGGCCGCCGCGTCGTCCTGCTCGCCGGCAGCTTCACTTGACCGCCGTTTCGCCGCAACGCCGCAGGTCTGCGGCGCCTGCTGACGCAGCACGCGGACAACGACGCGGTCAAGTTTATCGTCGTCTACCAACGCGAACCGCACGCACGCCAGCTCGCGTTCGACGACGTCGAGCAGCCTGAGACCTTCGCCGAGCGGGTAGCGCTCGCCCGGCGAATGCTCGCAGACCTTCAGCTCAACGTCGAAGTCTGGGTCGACAACCTCGGCGACAGCAGCCGCGCGGCCTTCGGGGATCTCCCGAGCTGGGCGATCATGCTGTCGGAAGAGGGCACCATCATGCGCAAGCTCGCGTGGCCCGACCCCAAGACGCTGGCGGACTTCACCGGGGACCTCTCAACCCGCCGGATCTCGAGCGAGACCCAAACCAAGCGCCTCCAAGCCAGCTTAGCGCGCGCGCAGGACCGTCAGCTCCCGCCGCTGTCTGCAGGAGTCGAAGCGCGGGCCGCCAGCCTGCACGACCGCCTAGCTCACCTCGCCTTTCTCGTCGAGGCCGCGCCCAAACACGCCGCGCGCGCGTCCTGGCTGCAAGAGTTGGCCGACAACGGCCCTGCGTGGCAACGCGCCTGGACGCAAGCCCAACGATGATCGGGATCGCGCGCGACGAGCGCTGACCGTCCGCCCGGTGAGCGGTAGATTGACGGCATGCGCCGCGCCCACACCGCCACGTTCCTCGCCGTCGCCGTCCTGCTGCTGGCGACCGTGACAGGCCAGCAAGCAGCAGGCGCGCCCAGACGAGACGCCAAGAAGGGTGACTTTGCGCGGTTCCCGCTCGGCGTCCTCGGCGGCAGCGCCGAGGTGCTCGCCGAGCGGGCGTCCATCGAGGTGCTATCGGTGACCGAGGGCGCCCCCGCGCACCGCGCAGGGCTATGCAAAGGTGACCTGATCGTCACGATCGACGGCGCGGCCCCGCCCCCCCACACCCGCGACATCAACTCGCTGGATGGTCCGATGAAAAAGCTCGGCGACGCGATCCGCGCGCACGCGGGCGCCGACCCGTTGGCGCTCGCCGTGCGCCGCGGCGAGCAGACCCTGAACGTCGACGTCGACGTGCCTGAGACGCCCGACTTCTACAGCGGCGTCGTGCAGGACCTGCTGCGCACGCGCCGCAAAAACGGCTCGTGGAAGGCCAGGACAGGAGAGGACGCCTCTCGCTACACGACCGCGCTATGCGGCTTAGCGCTGCTCGGCTATGGGGACCCTGCGCACCGCGACGCCCTCGCAGCGATCGCCGCCTATCTCGCCGGTCCACGTCGGCGCGCACACCTGGGAGCGACGCTGCTCGAGCCAGCAGGTCTGTCGAACTGGTTCCTGACCATGTCGGGCATCTATCTCGCCGAGTACATGCTCGCCACCGGCGATCGGCAGTGGCTGCCGACCGTCCAGCTGCTCTGCGACGCGCTCACGGCGCGACAGACCGATCAGGGTCGCTACGGGCACGGCATCACGGTCGGCTACGGCGGCAAAGGACTCAACATCATCAACAGCCACGCCCACCTGCTCTGGGCCTTGGCTGAGCGAGCAGGCTGCACGCTGGACGAGACCGCTTGGCAGCGATCGCTGGCCGAGATCCGCAAGTCGACCGGCGAAAATGGCGGCGTCCGCTACTGGACGCTCAACACCGGCTACTGGGACGCGTGCGCGCGCACCGGGCAAATGGCGCTCGCGCTCTCCCTGCGCAACGAGGAGCCCGCGCTGGCGATGAGGATGGCGAGCTACCTCGACCGACACAGCGCGCGCATGCGCGAAGCCCACGCGACGGGTTCGATCGGGATGATCTTTGGCACCGCCGCCCTCCGTCGCCTCGACAGCGCAGCGCTCGCGCGGCACCGGCAGACCTGGCAATGGTATTTGAGCCTGATGCTGCAGCCCGACGGCTCGGCAGGCTACGTCGGCGGCAAACGCAACAACGGCGGCGACCACTACCTCAACAAACAGCACATCGCCAACGCGATCGCCGGCGTGATGCTCGCCTGCGACCGAGGGCACCTCCACATTTGTGGCAACGACGAGCGAAGCTGGCTGGCGCGGCGCACGCCCCTGCCCGCGCTGCAGCCTGGCCCCGACGACCGACCGGACCGCTGGGCCGAAGACATGGCGGCGTTTGCGGAACTCGACCGCGCCGAGCCAGCGCCGCCGGGCGCCGCGGTCTTCATCGGGAGCTCAAGCATCCGCCGCTGGGAGACCCTGGCAGAGGACATGTCGCCGACGCCGGTCGTCCACCGCGGCTTCGGCGGCTCACGACTGTTCGACGCGTGCTACTGGGCCCAACAGCTGCTGTCCCCGCACGCCTCGCCATCTTGCGTCGTGCTGTTTTCGGGCACGAACGACCTCTCAGGCAAACACCCGGCGTCAGCCACGCGCGTCAACGAGCTGTTCGAGTTGTTCGTGAGCCGCGCGCATGCGCTGCACCCGGGCCTCCCGATCTGCTACGTCGCCATCACGCCGACCGCCGCGCGCGCGCAGCACGCGCAGCTGGTTGGCGCGACAAATGAGCTGCTGCGGACCACCTGCGAAGGCTCCGAGTTGCTCGAGTTCATTGACCCGGTGCCCGCGCTGGTCGACGCCCAGGGCGCCCCAGACCCCCGCTTCTTTCAAGCGGACCGCCTGCACTTGAACGAGGCTGGCTACGCGGTCTGGGCCGCGCACGTGCGACCTGCGGTCGAACGTCACCGCGCGAAGTGACAAAATGCAGGGTCCCGCGCCATCGCGCGCCACCTACCGCTCTGACAAAGGCCTCACCGGTGGAACCGCAGCGGTCAGCCGCTACCGTGTTCGCCCCCCGATGTCGGACCTGACCCACGAGATCCAGCGCAGGCGCACGTTCGCGATCATCTCGCACCCGGACGCCGGCAAGACCACCCTCACCGAGAAGCTCCTGCTCTACGGAGGCGCAATCCGCGAAGCCGGCTCGGTCAAGGCGCGTCGCGGGGGCCAGAGCGCCACCTCCGACTGGATGGAGATCGAGAAGAAGCGCGGCATCTCGATCACGTCCTCAGCCCTGCAGTTCGAATACGAAGGGTTCTGCGTCAACCTGCTGGACACGCCAGGGCACCAGGACTTCTCCGAGGACACCTATCGCACGCTCGTCGCCGCAGACGCGGCGCTCATGCTCATCGACGGCGCAAAGGGAGTGGAGCCGCAGACCATCAAGCTCTTCAAGGTCTGTCGAGACCGCGGCATCCCGATCGTCACCGTCGTCAACAAGATGGACCGGCCAGCGCTCGCGCCGCTTGACCTGATGGACGAGGTGGAGAAGACGCTGGGCATCACCGTCACGCCCGCCTCATGGCCGATCGGCTCCGGCGACTCGTTCCGCGGCGTCTACTCGCTCCGCGACAAAGAAGTGCTGCTGTTCGAGAAGACCGCACACAACGCGACCCAGGCGTCGGTCCAGACGACCGGACCCGACGACCCGAAGTTGCGAGAGGCGCTCGGCGAGCGCGCCCACGATCAGCTCGTCGAAGACCTGATGATGGTCGAAGAGTGCGTGCAGCCGTTCGAAATAGACGCCTTCCTACAACAAGAGATCTCGCCGATGTTCTTCTGCTCGGCGCTCGTCAACTTCGGCGTCGAGACGATCCTCAAGCACTTCATCGACATGGCGCCGCAGCCCGGGCCGCTACCGACGCTAGACGGGGACATCGCGCCCGACTCGAAGTTCTTCAGCGGCTTCGTCTACAAGGTGGCGGCCAACATGGACAAGATGCACCGCGACCGCATCGCGTTCCTCCGGGTGACCTCCGGACGGTTCGAACGCGGCATGTCCGCCAAGCACCTGCGCATGGGCCGAGACGTGCGGCTCTCTCACCCGCACCGATTCTTCGGCCAAGAGCGCGTGTCGATCGACGAGGCGTATCCAGGCGACGTCATCGGCCTGATCAACCCTGGCATGTTCCGGGTCGGCGACGCGTTGAGCAGCGGCAAGAACTTTGAGGTGCGCAACTTCCCCCGCTTCGCCCCGGAGATCTTCGCCCAAGTCGCGCCGCGCGAACCGTCGATGGCCAAGGGTTTCACCAAGGGCCTGACCCAGCTCGGGGAAGAGGGCGTCGTGCAGATCTTCTGGCCCCGCTTCGGCGCCCGAGAGCCCGTGCTAGGCGCCGTCGGCGAGCTGCAACTCGAGGTCTTTCAGACGAGGCTCGAAGTCGAATACGGGGTCTCGCTGCGCCTCGATCGGAAGGGCTGGACCCGCGCACGCTGGGTCGAAGATGTCACCGACGAGGTGCTTGAGATCCTGCCGATGGTGGTCAAAGACGAAGCCGACCGATTCGTTGCCTTATTCAACTCTGACTTCGAGATCGACTACGCAAAGAGCCGCTATGAGGGCTTGGAGCTGCTGGAGACGCCGCCGAGCGAAGAAGACCTCGGCTGAACGCAGCCGCCTTACTTGCCGCCTGCTTCGGGGGACTTCTCATCGCTGGCCGCGCGCCGGCTCGGCCGTACGACGTCGCCAGCAGACTTGTCCTCGGCGCGTTGGAGCGTCTTCTCGATCTGCTCCCACATCGGCGCGTGATCTTGGACGCTGCGCAGCTGTATGTCGCGGCTGTCGACGACGAAGTCCGCGGCCGCCATGTCGACGTTGATCTCTACGCGCTCCACGACGACTTGTTGCAGCAGCGCGGTCCCGGCGAAGTAGCGCGCCACCATCACCACGCTGTCTGCGCCGCGGACGAAGAACTCCACCCGATCCGCCAGCGGCAGGTCTGGGTTCTGCTCGTCGAGGCCGGCCTTGCGCTGCCCCACGACCCATACCCCCGCCTCACCGTCGCGCGCGTCGCGCTCGTCGACCTGCAGATCGAACGTCTGCATGACGTCGGCGAGGAGGCTGCTGCCGAGCGGGGCGCTGGCTCTGGGGTCGACCATGCCCGGCAGATCGCTGCGCTCCAGGACGGTCCCGGCCCATTCAAGGTCTCGCACGACCAGCGGCTCGATCTGAAGGAAGACGGCCCCGAACGCCGGGTCCTCCTCAAAGATCTGGATGCCCGCCGCGGTCTCCGCGGTCTCAAGCCGGCCGCGAACGCCCTCGCCGAACGAGTATTCGAGGCTGCTGTAACGTCGAACGGCTCCCTTCGGCTGTGTCTCTTTCAGGACACGCAGCTCGCCAGCGGTCACGACTTCGAGGCCGCCCGGCAGCTTGCCCGAGGTCTTCATCCTCATTCTGAGGCTATGGATCGCCGCCTCCGCCTTCACGACCTTCGCCGCTACCTCCTTGACAGCAGACGTTTGGGCATCGCCGCCGCGGTCCGGGGCAGCTCCCTGAGCAAACGCCGTCGCGGCCAGGGGCGCGACACAGAACAAGGCTCGTGCGATGGTACGGTTCATGCTCGGATGGCAGCATAGCGGGAGCGCGGCCCTCGCCCCACTCCGAACGTCTGCGACCGAAACAGCATCCTGATGATTCCGTGTCCCAAACTGCCGCTTCGCTGGCTGGCCGTCTGCGCCGCGCTGTCCCTGTGTCGTCTCACCCCTGGGCAGGAGCTGATGGAACTGCGCCTCAACGACGGCCGCGTGCTGGTAGGCGTAGTCCGCAGCCAGGGCCCCGACTACGTCGTCGAGACGCGCGAGGCGTTGGTGAACGTCGCCCGCCGAGACGTCCAGAGCGTGCGCGACCGCAGCGCTCTGCAGGCCGCGCTCAAAGCCAAGACCAAGAAAAGCGGCGACAGCGCCTTCGCCCGGTTCCAGCTCGCGAAGATCGCCCGTCAGTACGGCTTAGAGCCCGAGATGTGGCGCCTTTTGGATTCGGCGATCGCGGCGCTCCCGCCGCCGGACCGCGAGACCGGCGACTCGCTGCGCCGCCGCCTGCGAGACTTTCTCGCTGAGCTCGCGCCCGAACTCCTCCCGGTGACCGCGCGCCGCGCACCGACGGCCAAGCGCGTCCAAGCGCTCCTGCGGCTGTGCCACGCGACGACCAAACCTGGCAAACGGGCGGCGATCGAGGAGCTCTTGGTGCGCGAACCGAACGCCGACCAGGTGTTGAGGGAACACGCCCGGCGACACGGCAGCTTCCGGCAACGAATCGCCGCGGTAGCGGCGCTGCAGCGCCGTGAAACCGCCGGGAACACCAGGTTTGTGCTCCGCACGACCGTGCTCGACCGCAGCGAAAAGGTCCGCGCGGCTGCGGCAGAGATCGGCCGCGTCGGCGTCACCGCCGAAGACGTCGCCTATATGGCCAGCGGGCTCGGGCACACGAGCGCGAAGGTCCGCGTCCGCACCGCATCAGCCCTCGGCGCGCTCGGTCACCAGGCCGCGATCGACTTCTTGGTGCAGGCGGGGCCGCACGCCGCGGCGGGGCTGCGCCGAGCACCCAACGACGCTGGCGCCAGCCGGGGACACATCGCCTTCCTAAACCAGCAAGCATACGTCCGCGACTTCAACGTCGAGGTCGCCGCGGCCGCGTTCATCGCCGATCCACAGATCGACGTGCTGCAGAGCGGCACGGTGCTGGACGTAACGGTCGTCGGCGTGACCGAAGTTCGCAAAATCGTCTACGCCTACCGCAGCGCGTTGAAGGCCCTGGCAGGCCGCGACCCAGGGCCGGACCCGCGCGCGTGGGCCACGTGGCGGGAGCGCCTGCCGCCAAAGACGAAGCCCGCGCGCACCCGCGCGCGCTGACGTCACGTCGACGCCAGAAGTAGTCTCGGCCGCTTCGTGAATGCGTCGGCGCTGGCGGTAGCATCGCCGGCGAGACCGTCGCATGCATAGCAACTCCCAGATCTGCGTCGTGGGCTTGGCCGTCATGGGCCAAAACCTCGCCCTCAACATCGCCCGTAACGGCTTCGCGGTCACCGCGTGGGACCGATCTGAAGCCGCGCTTCAGGCCACCCTCGACCGCTGCGCGGATGATTTTCAAATGGTCGGCGCGAAGACGCCAGCCGAGGCGTGCGCATCTCTGAGCAGGCCGCGCAAGCTGCTGCTATTGATCAAAGCTGGTGAGCCGGTGGACATCACGATCGCGCAGTTCCTGCCGCACCTTGATCCGGGCGACATGATCGTCGACGCAGGCAACAGCCACCCAGATGACACGGAGCGGCGCGCGCGCGAACTCGCCTCGCACGAGGTACGTTTTGTCGGCATGGGCGTCTCGGGGGGCGAAGAAGGCGCGCTAAACGGTCCGAGCCTGATGCCCGGCGGCGACGCCGACGCCTTCCAAGAGCTGGCGCCGATCCTCCAACAGATCGCCGCGCGGGTCGAGGACGAGCCGTGCGTCACGCACGTGGGCGCGGGCGCCGCGGGTCACTTCGTCAAGATGGTCCATAACGGCATCGAGTACGGTGACATGCAGCTGATCGCCGAGTGCTTCGACCTGATGAAGCACGTACTTGGTATGGACCACGCGCAGATGGCCGCCACATTCGCCGAGTGGAACGACGGCGTCCTAGAGTCGTTCCTGGTCGAGATCACGGCCCAGATCCTGGGCTCGCAAGACGCCGAGACCGGATCACCGATGGTCGAGGTCATCCTCGACAAGGCCGGTCAGAAGGGCACCGGGCGGTGGACCAGCGAGATCGCGCTGCGATACGGGGTCCCCGTGCCCACGATGCAGGCCGCGGTCGAGGCGCGGTACCTGAGCGCGATGAAGGCGCAGCGGCTGCACGCGAGCGAGTCGCTGTCCGGTCCTCCGTCGGCGCCAGTGGCGACCGATGGGCTGCTAGACGCCCTGCGCGACGCGCTCTACTGCAGCAAGATCTGCAGCTACGCCCAGGGCCTCGACCTGATCACAAAGGCCAACAACGACAAGCGCTGGGGCGTCGACCTCGGCGAGGTCGCGCGGATCTGGAGGGGCGGCTGCATCATCCGCGCCCGCTTCCTGCAGAGCATCCAAGCGGCCTACCGCGCAGAGCAGTCCCTGCCGAACCTGTTGCTGGACCCGCAGCTCGGCGGCTTCTTGCAAGCCCACCAGACCGGGTGGAGGCGCGTCGTCGCGCTCGCGGCGGAGCGCGGGGTCCCGGTGCTCGCGATGGCGGCGAGCCTGAGCTACTTCGACAGCTATCGCCGCGCGTCCCTGCCCCAGAACCTGACGCAAGCGCAGCGGGACCTGTTCGGCGCGCACACCTTCGAACGGACCGACAAGCCCGCCGGCGAGTGGTTCCACCACGACTGGGAGTAGCGGCCCGCCGCCGTCAGCGGAGCTCCATGCGGGCGCTCCTCACGCCGCGATCGGTCCACGCGAACAGGACGTCGTCGCGGCGGACGAGCAGCTGCGGGAAGCCGTTGGCGCGGTCTACGCCTGTCGCGGCGACGGTTCGGACCTCGGAGAGCTGACCGTCGGCGCTGACGCTACGCACCAGCACTGCGCCGGCGTCACCGCTTCGCCCGAGCCAACAAACCCAAGCTGCGCCATCCTTTGCTAACACCACCTCGACGCGGCCGGCCGGGTTCTCGTCGTCGAGAACCAACGGCTCGCCGAACGACGCGCCGGCGTCGGTCGAGCGGAGCAACCGCACGCTCGACCGCCCCGCAGCGGCGGTGAAGTACGCCACCACCACGACGCGCCCGCGCGCCGCGACCGACGGCCCGTTGACCGGACACCCGGCGATCTGCCACCCCTCACTGGTGATCGCGCGCGGCGCGGTCCAACGACCTCTCACGCGGCGGACACACGAGATGTCGCGGACCTCTTTCAACGTGCGGTCGCGGTAGACGATGAGCGGCCCGTTGGAGGTCCACGCCATCGAAGTCTGACAGCACTCGCACACGCGCGGGTCGAGCTGCGCCTCGTCAGCCAGTAAGCCCTTGCCGCGCAGCTCCGCATACCGCAGCGTCATCGCGCCCTTGCCGCCGCCGGGTTGCTTCATCGCGCGACCGTCTAGCCACGCCAACGCGAGGCGGCTGCGGCCCGCCACGGCGGTAGAGACAAACCCGTGCTCGGCCTGGACACCGTCCCGGTGCGGGCAGATCGGCGCGCTCCAGGTGACGCCGCGGTCCGTCGACCGCGCCAGCATAACGTCATAGTCGTATGTGCCTTCCCCGCTGATCTGGCGCCAGTGAGCCACCATCGAACCGTCCGGCAGCACGTCTAAAGAGGGGAAGTCTGCCCAGTTGACGAACCAGCGCGCGCCGCGAGCGACCTCTCGCGGCGCGGACCAACCACCCCGCTCGAACGTGGAGAAGCGGAGCGCGTGCCCGCCGTCCACCGCCTCGACCCAACTCAGGTAGGCGGTGCCCTTAGGGCTCAGGCAAAGGTCAGGCTCGCCGCTGCTTTTACCAGCGGCGGTCTCGACCTCCTCCACGACGCCCTCGCCCCCAACGCGGTAGCTGCCGTCCGGCAGACGCTTGGGAAGGCCGTAGCGTGGGTCCGTGATCAGCTGGTAGATGCCCGGGTCCCGCGACGCGACCAGCTCTGCGCTGTACAGACGCCACTCATGCGCGATCTCTCGGCGCCGCTGCGGCGCTTGCTGTGCGCCCAGCACCGAGGTGATCGCCCAATAGAGATACTCGGTGCACTGGCAGGCGTAGTCGCAGGTTTCGTCGTCATAGGTGAACCAGGCGCCCCCGGGGTAGCCGTCGGGGACTGCGCGGAAACGACCGCCGCGCGCCCGATCCAAGCACGCGCCGAGCTCACTGCCGGAGCGCTCGCCGAACACCTTGGGGTAGACGTTGGCGTAGCCGACGTGGGTGATCAGGTGCAGCACCTCTTCGAGCGTCGCGTCGAACCGCCCGTTGCCCGGCGCCGTCTCATCGACGAATTGGCCCTGGCCGTCGCCGAAGCCCGCCGACGCCAGCCTGCCCCACTCGATGCTCTCCATCTCGCGTTCGCTGTTCGCGAGCGCCATAAATGCATCGCGTGTCACCAGCTCGCGAACCACGCGCGGGGCGTCGACCTCGCCGTCCTCGTCGTTGTCGAGGTACTCCGCGAGCACAGTGGCCACGTGCTTGAGCTTGTCGACAGGCACCTGGTCAGTCCCGAAGACTTTGACCCCAAATACGTCAACGTGTTGCGTGAAGTCGCGCCGAAAGACCTCGTAGCGCCCCCCAGGGATTGGAGTCACTTGCAGCGAGGGAGCGACCGGCTCTTGCTGCGCCGGGCTATGGGCGGCAGCGATCAAGGCGAGCGTCAAGGGCATCATCATGGCGGTCCTAATCCTTCTTCTTCGGCGCAGCCGGGGTCGACGGCGCCAACACCTTTGCCGCCGCGGCGACCAGCGCCTCGGCCTGCGCGATCGACGCTCCGGCAGCCTTGAGCGCCCCGAGCTTTTGCTGCAACGCCGCCAGCCGCGGCTTCAGCTGGGCTTCTTGCTGAGCCGCGGCCTCGGTCGCTTTGGCGACCTCGCCCGCGAGCTGCTTGATCCGCTCCTCAGCTGCGACGATGCGAGCGTCCTGCGCCTTGAGTTCGCGCTCCAACGCGCGGAGCGGCGCGAGCCGCTCTTCGATCTCCACGGCGCGCCGCTCGGCGGCGGCCAGCGCGGCCTCGCTGCGCTCCAGCGCGGCGCGCTCGCGCACGAGGTCCGCGCGCGCAGACCTCAACGCCGAGCTCGCTCGCGCGGCGCCGCTGCGCGCGGCCTCGGCCTGGCGGACGGCCTGTGCGCGGGTGGCTTGCCAGACCGCCAACTCCCGCTCTTGCTGGGCGCGCTCAGCCCGCAACGCGCCGACGCGTCGAGCCCTGCTAGAGCGCATCAACGTCGTTTCACGGTCAGCGGCACACGCCGCGAAGGACGCACACGCGATCGCAGCCGCCAGCCAGCGGCAACGGGGTGAAAGATGTGTTCGTCTCTGGCGCGAGGTCGCTATCATGTTCGCCCTCATTCAAGCATAAATCGCACGTCCGAATACCAGACCCGATCACCATGGAACGCACACTCATTCTGCTCAAGCCCGACGCCGTTCAGCGCGGCCTCGTCGGCGAAGTCCTCAGCCGCTTCGAAAAGAAGGGCCTCAAAATCGCCGGCATGAAGCTGATGCAGATCACCCCCGAGCTCGCAGCTAAGCACTATGAACAGCACAAGGAGCGGCCGTTCTACCAAGGGCTGGTCAACTTCATGACCAGCTCGCCCGTGGTCGCGCTGGCGCTAGAGGGCATCGGCGCGATCGCCGTATGTCGCAAGATCATGGGCGCGACGTTCGGCTCGGACGCCGAAGCCGGCACCATCCGCGGCGACTTCGGCGTCAGCCGCAGCTACAACCTGGTGCACGGCAGCGACTCGCCCGAAGCCGCAGCGCGCGAGCTCGAGCTGTTCTTCCCAGAGGGCACCGTCGAATACGAATACGCCGCCTTCAACTGGATCTACGATCCGGTCGAGGAGCTCAAGAAGTAACGCCGCACGATGCCCGCGCCAGCTGACTCCGGAGCGCGCGGGCTCACCGCCGCCGAGCTCTCGGTCGCGATCGCTGAGCTCAAGGCGCTCGAAGGCGCCCGCGTTATCGACGCGGTCGCGCTCACCGGCACGGACGGCCACGACGACCTGCTGGTGGTCTTGGAGCCGCGCGCGAGGGAAGGCGAAAAGACGTTCTTACACGTCGCGCTAGGCGGCGCGCGCGCGCGCATATGCACCACGGCGCGCCGATGGGGCCGCGAGCAGCGCACCCGAGGTCCTGGGCCTGACCTGCTTCAGCGCGACCTCCAAGACGCCCGACTACAAGCGATCGAACAACCCAAGTTCGACGAGCGGCGCTTCTCGCTCACTTTCGAGGCGCCCACTGGGATCCGCAGAGTCGTCGTGGAGTTATTCGGCGCGCGCGGCCTATGGGTCCTGTGTGACGAGCGAGGCGCGTGCGTCGCGATGTCGCGCGTCGTCGAGACCTCGGTCCGAACGTTGCGACGCGGCGACGTCTACGCGGCACCGCCGCCGACCCCGCCCCGAGGCGACCGCGCCCAAGCGCCGCCGCGCTTCGCGTCGCCGGCGCTCGCGTCGATCGACGAGCACTTCACCTGCCTCGACCTCGATAAAGAGCGACAAAGGGACGAAGCGACCCTCCAGCTTGCGGCCGCGCGTGCGAAAAAGAAGGTTAAGAACAAGGTCGACGGCCTGCAGCGGCAGCTCGAAGACGTCGGGCGCGCCGGTGAGCTGCGGGAGCGCGCCGACATGATGCTGGCCTACGCGCATAACGTAGCGCGCGGCGCTACCAGCATGGTATGCACCGCAGCTGACGGGCAGGGCGAGGTGACGCTACCCCTCGACCCGAAGAAGTCTGTGCCCGAGCAGGCCAATCACCTCTACGACAAGGCGCGGCGGCTGGAAGGCGGGCGCGAGGTCACAGTTCGTCGCCTCGCCGCAGCGACGGAGGAACTACGACGGCTCGAGGAGACGCACGCGCTGCTCGAAGCACCCGCGGAGACAGACCTCGACACCGCGAGGCAAACGCTGGTCGAATTGGGCTTGCTGCCAAAGCCCCAGGCGATGCCCAAACCCGGGCAGCGCTCACGGGACACCTCAACTCCCTACCGGCGCTTCACGTCAGCCGAGGGCTACCCGATCTTCGTCGGACGCAACAACAACCAGAACGACGAACTCACGATGCGCTTCGCTAACGGCAACGACCTCTGGCTGCACGTCGGCGGCGGGCGCCCCGGATCTCATGTCGTGGTCCGACTCCCCAAGCACAAGACCGCCAGCCTGGAGACGCTCCTCGATGCCGGAACGCTCGCAGTGCACTTCAGCAAGGCCCGCGGCGAGCCGCGGATCGACGTCATCTACACCTTGCGCAAAAACGTCCGCAAGCCCAAAGGCCTGCCGCCAGGCGCTGTCGTCCCCTCGCACACGAAAACGGTGACCGTCGCGACAGAGGAGCTGCGGCTGCGACGACTCTTGGACTCGGCGAGCCATCGCGACTGAGGAGCGCTAAGATCAGACTATGAAAGGCCTCCTCCTGACGTCGGCGACCGCGCTGCTGTGCGGTACCGCGCAAGGGCAAACCGCTGCACCGGCGCGACCGGACCTCGGCGCCCCCGCGCCGGCTCCCGCAGGCGCCCCGCCCGGCATCGAGGCGATCGAGCGCGAGGGTCTGCGGGACCACGCCTACTGGCTCGCCAGCGACGAACGCGGCGGTCGACACACCGCCAGCAAAGGTCAGCAGGACACCGCTGCCTACGTCGCACAACACTTCAAGCAGTTGGGGCTCAAGCCGCTCGGGGGCAAGCGCAAGTATCTACAGGAATACCCCATAGAGCGCCTCGTGCTCCACAAGGCGACGGGCCTCAAGTTCGGCAAGCAGCACGTACGTAGCGACGGCTTCGCCGTGCTCCACAGCAGCGAAAAGGACAAGGTCAGCCTGCGGGGCCGATTCATCAACTGCGGCAACGGCGCCACGATGCCAAGCGGCCTCAAAGGACGCATCCCCGTGATCGTGTGGGAACCCGGCGTGACGCGCGGCGGCGTAGGCGGCGACCTTCAAGCGGTCCAGCGCTACGCGCAGCTCTCACGCAAACTGAAGCAGGCAAGCGTCAAGGCGGCGGTGGTCTGCTTGATGGACGACGGCGCGTCGCTAGCCAACACGCTCAACTACCGCGGCATTTTGCCAGATCACGGCGTGATGAGCTTCAATCGCCCCGCCCGACCGTCGGTCCGCGTGCCGATGTTTATCCTGAACAAGGCCAACAGCGCGGCCCTACTGGCGCACATGCAGGACGAAAAGGCGACTGGCTCGCTGAAGCTGCAGGTGCAAAAGCAACGTAAGGCGAGGGCGACCAACGTGTGCGCCGTGCTCGAGGGGAGCAGCAAGAAGTCTCAGGCTGTCGTCATCTCGGCGCACCACGACCACGTCGGCACGAGGATCGACGGGGACCGCTTCAACGGCGCAGACGACAACGCGTCGGGCACCGCGGGGCTGCTGGAGCTGGCAGAGGCATTCGTGAACGCAGATAAACGCCCCGCGCGCTCGATCGTTTTCCTCTCCGTGAGCGGCGAAGAGCTGGGGCTCTGGGGGTCGGCGTATTACGCGGACCACCCGACGTGGCCGAAAGATCGCATCATCGCCAACGTGAACATCGACATGATCGGCCGCGCCGGGCGTGACGAAGACGCCTTACAGATGCAGATCACGCCGAGCCACGCACACCCGAAATACTCATCGCTCGTCCGCGACGCCGTAGCGCTCGGCGCAAAGTTCGACGTCACGTTCTCTAGCGGCGACACCTACTACCATCGCAGCGATCACTACAACTTCGCCAAATTAGGCATTCCGGTGGTGTTCTTCTGCGACGGCGAACATCCCGATTACCACCAGGTGACCGACCACGCCGACAAACTGGACTACCCCGCGATGGAGGCGATCACCCGGCTCGCTTACTGGACCACGTGGGAGGTCGCCGACGCCAAAGGAGCGATCAAAGAGCTCGGGACGCAGTCCGACTGGTGACCCGCGAGCCACGGTCGGGATCGCCGCGCGCGCAGACCGGGAGCTGACGGGCCGCGCTGCCAGCGCGGTCTACCAAGAAGGCTCGCGCATCCTCAGGTCGTCCTTGGTCCCCCACTTCTTGTCGGGGCCGGCGCTGCGCGCCTGCCAAAGGCTCTTGCCCGGCCGTCGCTCTACGCGATACGCGGTCCCCCACGGGTCGACGAAGACCAAACCCTTGCCGGCCGCGGTGAGGGCGCTGAGTTGGCGGAGGTCCTTCGGCGGGGCGGCGTCTTTTCCGTGCGCGCTGCGCCACGCCTTGCCGGCCTTGGCCAACCGCAACAGTTGGAGCTTCGACGAACGGCGGCTCGCGACGTCGTCGATGGCGACGTCGCCGTCCGCGCGCTTGGTGCAGTCCCACGCCTCCAGCCACTCGTGCCGGATCTTACGGAACCCCATATCTTCGACGAGCCGTCGCTCCATGTGCGGCAAGTGAGCAGCGCCGTAGTAGATGCCCAGACGACGGTGGCCGTTGTCGAGCTCACGCCGCAGCACCTTGAGGCACTTCTCGTTGCGCCCTTCAAGCAAGGTTGAGCCGTCGCCGCCAGCAGCCATCATCTCCATCGCCTCTAGCTGCCGCGCGAAAGACACCCGCATACGGTGACGACCGTCTCCACTACGGAACGCCGCGACGAGATCGACCTCCTCGGCGCCTTTCGACGCTTCCGGGCTGTCGCGCTGCATCTTCGCGCCGTCGGTCATCATGCTGTACATGATCGACAGCAAGCTCTCGCCCCGCTCTGCCATGCTCGACTGAAACTCTTGCGGCGTCATATCGGCGTGCACAAAGTTCTTGGGCATGTAGTCGATCTCGTCGAGCTGAAAGCTGAGCTGCAGGCCGTTCTTAAGCGCCTGTTGCATCATACCGAGCGGGTTGAAGCCCTCGCTCTTACGACCTTTGACCGGGCGGGCGTCCGCTGGGCCGACGAGTTCGTAGAGCAGGACGTCACAAGAGCGGAAGCGCTCGTTCAGCTTCTCGTAACAAGCACGGTCGGCGATGTGCACGGCCGCATACAGGACCACCTCGACGCCGTCACGCTCATAGGTCGTGACCGCAGTGTCAAAGCGACCGCCGTCACCGACCTCAACGAACCGCGCGAAGTCGCTCGGCGTCTCCGTCTGGCCGTCGAATGTCTGCGGAGTTTTTCTCTGGGAGCCCTCCTGACAGCGCCCCGTGGTCGGAGCGAGGAGCGACAGCAGCGAACACGTAATCGAGACCATGCGCATAACGCCATGATCAGCCGACCATCCACGCGAGGCAAGCGCGACAAGTCCGCGCGGCGATGGCGCCACGCCGCCGCGATCACTTCGGGAGATAGACGTAGACGCTCTCGTCCTTGGGCCCCACCCAGCAAGGGAGGTGCAGCGCGAGCTCAAACTGGCTCTTCAGCAACGCTTCAAATTCGCCGCTAGGATCTTGCTCCCGAAGCTCGGGCAAGGTCACCAGCACCGCCAGCAGCTTCTGGGGGCCGCACTGCTTACGCAGCCAATCGAGGTGCGGCGAGGCGCCAGGGTCGTGCAGTTTCTCGCCTTCTGTTGTTGTCCCGCTGTTGATCGTCAGCCCCAGTAGGACGCGAACTCGGTATCCAGGGTGCGGGTCGTGGTCCATCAAGAACCAGTTCTTGGGCCGCAGGTAATATTCCATCGCGGGCTCATTGACGGTCACTGCGAACACCCCGTCGAGGCCACGGCGTGCGGCCTCCTCTCGAACGAACATGGACGCTTCACGCCACCGCGCGCGCTGGCCGTGTTGCGTCGTGAAGTAGTCCACGTCGACACGTAGAGAGTCTGCGCCGATCACCAGCGGCAACAGCAGCGCCAACGGCATGCTCACGCCTCGGAATCGTTTCCCTAGAAAAACAACGAGCGCGGCGATCAGCCACGTGACGACAGGCAGGGCGCAGAGCCCGTAACGAGCAGTGACCTTGACCAAGCTAGCGCTCACGCCGGCGAGCACGAGCAAGGGCACGACCGCCATACAGGTGAGATACAGACCGCGGTCTCGTCCGACAATGCGGGACGCGAGCACCATCGCCAACACGAACGCAAGCAAGCACGTCGGCCGGAAGTAAAAGAGCGTGGTCTCGACGAAGTGACGCAGGGACGGGTTAGCCTTCGCCCGCATGAAGTCGCCGAACGGCAACAGGTCTCGCTCGGCGAGTACGCCGATCAGATACGGCAAGCCCACCAGCGCGAGCAGGATGACCGACGCGACGAACAAGACGGCCCTCGGCCCAGGCGCACTGGCGCGAAATAAGACCGAACGAACGCCGAGATAACCGAGGAACGCGCCGGTCAGCATCAGCGCCGTGGGGTGACTTGTCGCTGCGAGGCCTGCCGAGAGCATGAGCACAAACAGGTCGAAGAGCCGCGCTGTCTCACGCCAACGGTAGGCGCGGTGGATCGCGATCACGCACATCAAGAGCGCGAGTCCGTAGCCCCGCGCGTTCTGGCTCCAGAAGATGTGCCAGGGGTCAATCGCAAGCAGCATCGCCGAGACGACGGCGGGCCACGCCCCGACCAACCGACGACCGCAGAGCGCCATCACAGGCACGGTGAGCACCCCGATCACCGCGAACGGAAGACGAATCGATGCCTCGTCATAGCCCGTCACGCCGAGCCCCAGCAGCAACCGCAGCATGAGAAACGGGACGCCATATCGCACGCGATCGGTCGCCAGGAAGCCGCTCTCGCCAGTCAACGGCATGGTCGCGTCTCGCCATGTGTGCCCCTCGTCGACCCAGAACGACCACTCCCCGAGCCCATACAGGCGAAGCGCCGCGGCTAGAGCGGTCGCGACCAGGATCCAGATCCAGTGTTGGCGCTCGAACGGCGCGAACGGTTCAAGTTTGGATGAGACTGCGCGAGACATCGAGAACGACAAGACCCCAAGCGGCAGCGCAGCGCCACCGACGCGGACGGCAGCCTACGTTGTCAGAGGCGCGCACGCGAGTTCATAGCTTCGCAGCGCGCGTCCAAGAGCGCCACGAAAAGGTGTGCGCGACGCGCTGTCTGCAGCGCAGATCAGCGCGCCCGCAACTCCCGCAGCACCTTGGCGGTCTCAATCACCAGCATCTCCCTGTCGCGACCAGGATCCAACATCGACAGCGCGATCTGCGCGTCTTCAGGCCGGCCGCAGCGCAGTGCCGCCGCGACCGAGGCCCGCAAGATCGCGGGGCGGGCTTCCTGATCCAGCAACGGATCGAAGTCGACGAGGCCTTCGATGAACGAGTAGAGCTTCGGGTCGACGCGCTTTAACTCCCAGCGCGTGTGACCGTGCGTGACCTCGCTTCCCGGCCGCTTCGCGAAGCTGACGAACGCCTCGACGCCTTGCCCGAAGTATTCAGCTTCGTTGCTCGCTGCGTAATAGTCCAGGCAACGCTTTTCTCGGACCGCTTGCTTATAGAGGGCGCGGATCCGCGCACGCTCAAGCGGGGAGAACGTGAAGAAGTGCACTTGGTGCGCGACCTCATGAGCGAACGTGTCAAAGCCGAAATGAGCGGCTTCATCCAACGCCTCGATCCCTGTCGCGGCCCGCAGACCGCCGATACCGCGGACATCGTCCCAGACGCGCCCGTCGAAAGTCCGGCGACCGCGGAGCTCCTGGCGCGCCTCGGCGTCGGTCGTGCGCTCTAATTCAGCGAGGAGATCGTGGCGACCCCCGACCCTGATCAACTTGGCGAGCCTCGTCGCGAAGACGGCCGCGGTCCGCTCGATTACGTGTCGGCGGGGCGCGGAGACGTCGCGGTATCCAGGCACGAAGTCAGAGATCGGCAATCGGCGCGTGCCCGGGCCGCCGATCTGCGCGGCCAGCGCTTGGAAGGCGTCGTCCTGCATCGCCATGCACGCGGCAGTGCGGTCGGCGAACAAGGCCTCGCCAAGAAGGCGGTGAGCCACCGGGTGCCCAGGGTGGTCGTCGAGCACGGCATGGAGCGTCTCGATCGCTTGCTGGTGGCGCCCGGCGGCGACTGCGCCGACGGCAGCGCGCAGCTTGGGAGGGATGGCGACGACGACGGGATCCGTCAGCCCAGAGCCCAGCCGTAGGTGTGCTTCGGCGTGGTCCCGGTCCGCGGCGACGACTCGGCGATAGACCTCCGCGGCAGCGCTCGTCTGCTGCACACGGAACAGCGACGAGCCACGGGCAGCCAGCAGGCGCGCCGACGGCGACGCCGCGCGCTCCAGGTATGCGGTCGACATCTCGACCGCATCCTCGAACCGACGAGAACGAATTAGCGACCGGACCATCAGGGCCATGGCATCTTGGCGGTCCGGCGCAGCCGTCAGCGAGGACTCCCCGTACGCGACCGCCGAATCGGCGTTGCCGAGCATCAAGTGGGCCCGCCCGAGGCCTAGGCTGCGCTCAAGAAACTGCGCGCCGACAGGGCGTGCGTCCCGGAAGACCCGCCACGCCGCCAACGGATCTTCGCGCAGCAACAGCCGGGCGCCACGATCCAACCACGCCGGCGAGGCCGTGCCCGCGCGGGGTTCCATCGCCTGCGGACGCTCCATCGCCTGCGGGCGCAGCTGCGCTCGAACGCCGCTGATGCCCCACGTAGCAACAACGAGCAGCGCAGCGATTCGGGCGAAGGTCGGCATGAGCGAGTCACCCCTCTCTTCGGCAACCGACCCTGCGCTGCTGTGCCTCTCCAATCAGAGATGAGATCGCGACGACAAAGACCCGATCTCATGGTCAGCACGGCGCGCTCGCGACCCAGCCGGTGTCAGCCGCGCTGGCGCTGCGCCGCGCGGCGACTCGACCGGCGGGGCAGCGGCTGCTGGGGCGCTG